>CAJYUW010000019.1 GCA_913778205.1 uncultured Curtobacterium sp. | reverse complement strand
GCTCGACGACGGACGGGGCGGAACGGAACTCGGAGTACTGGACGGCGCGCACCCGCCCATGATGGCAGGTCGGTGGTGTCCCGTAGGCTCCTGTGCATGCGTTCATGGTCCGTCGTCGCGTTCGCGCTGCTCGTCTCGCTCTCGATCGTCACCGGGGCGCCGGCGGCCTCGGCGCACTCGTCGCTCGTGTCGAGTGACCCCACGGCGGACGGCACGGTGCGCACCCCGCTCGAGCGGGTCACCCTGACGTTCTCGGAAGCGCCGTTGGCCGGGCTCGACGCCGGGCTGCGCATCGAGGTCCGCGACGGCTCCGGTCGGGACGTCTCCTCCGGGGCGGTCGAGGTCTCGGGCGACGCCATGTCGAAGGCCGTCTCGTTGACCGACGGCAGCTACCGCGTCCTCTGGCGGTACGTCTCACCCGACGGTCACCCGATCACCGGCGAGTACGGGTTCACCGCGGCCGGTCTCGCAGCCGCGTCGTCGAGCGCCACACCGTCCGGGTCGCCGACGCCGACGCCGACCACGGACGCCGCGCCGCCAGCGGCCGCCACGGCCACCGCAGCACCGGCCTCCGCGTCGACGCACGCCGGTCACTCCCCCGTCGCGGTGTGGGTCATCGGCGCGGTGGCCGTGCTCGTCGCGCTGACCGCGGTCGTCATCGCCGTCCTCCGGCGCCGCACGACCCGCGGGGCGACCCCGACGCGGACACGACGTCCTGACCGGGACGGCGTCCCGGGCGGCTGAGGCCCCGATACGTCCCGCCTGGCCGGTCACGTCCCGCCTAGCCGGTCGCGTCCCGCCTGGCCGGTCGCGTCCGGGCCGCACATCCGGCCTGGAGGCACGGCTCGCCGCCGCCGCACAGGTCGCGTCGGTGTTCAGGTCGCGGTGACGACGACGGCGACGTTCTGTCCGCCGAAACCGAACGAGTTGCTCAGCGCGACGCGCACCGGCGAGCGTCGGGCCGTCCCGGCCACGACGTCCAGGTCGACCGCCGGGTCGAGCCGGTCGAGGTTCAGGGTCGGGGGGACCACCCCGGTCTCGACGGCCCGGAGCGCCAGGATGGTCTCGACGGCCCCGGCAGCGCCGAACAGGTGCCCGATCGCGCTCTTCGGCGCGGACACGGCGGCCCCGGTCCCGACGGCCCGTGCGATGGCGGCGGCCTCCCCGACGTCACCCACGGGGGTCCCCGTCGCGTGGGCGTTCACGTGGTCGACCTCGCGGCCGTCGACGCCCGCCATCCGGAGCGCCGACCGCATCGCCCGCTCCTGCTCGCTCCTGTCGGCGAGCGGCGCCGTGACGTGGTGCGCGTCCGAGGTGACCGCCCAGCCGGCCAGCCGACCGCGGACCCGCGCAGCTCGGGCGCGGGCGAGGTCGGCGCGCTCGAGGACGACGAAGCCCGCTCCCTCGCCGAGGACGAACCCGCGTCGATCGGCGTCGAAGGGTCGTGAGAGCAGCGCCCAGCTCCTCGCGCTGCTGTTCCGCCAGTCCGAGCGCTACCTCGCCCGCGTCGCCGCGGAACGGTCGTGGCAGATCGGGCCGCTCGAACGCGACGTCCGCACCTTCTGGAGCGCCGCGTTCGGTGCCGCCCTGCTCCGGGGTGCTGGTGGCACCGGCGGCCCCGAGGACGTCGACCTCGCGTCAACGCTCTCGGTCAGCGCCCGTCCCTGACGCGCCCCGGACGACGCTCATTCGCCGAAGCCGGAGCGGACCAGCTCGACCAGCGCGTCCACGGCGTCCCCCGCATCCGCGCCGGTCGCCTCGATGCTCACCGGGGCACCCTTCGGCAGTGCGAGCGCCATGATCGCGAGCAGGCTCTTGGCGTCGACGCCGTTCACCCGCACGCGGGCCTCGAACCGGGCTGCGGTCTTCACGAAGTCGGCCGCCGGACGGGCGTGCAGCCCGGACTCGTTGACGAGCTCGACCGTTGCCGACGCGTCCGGCCCGTCCGGCGGGGTGGAGGCACCCACCCCGTCGGCGGGAGTCGACGGACCGACCGGTGCCGGGCCTCCCGGCCGGTCGTCGGCGGATGCCGCACCGGCGCCCGCCGCGCTGGCGGCCGCCGCGCTGGTGGCTGCCGCGAGGACCGCCTCGACGTCGCCACCGGTCTGCGCGGCGACCGCGGCCGCGACGGTGCCCTCGACGAGCGGCGCGGCTGACACGTGGACCGTCGCGCGGTCGTCCTCGTCGAGGAAGTCGAGTGCGGTGTCCGTCGTCAGGTAGGCGGATCCGAGGTCGCAGAGGACGACGATGCCGTCGCTCCCGCGGAGTTCCTCGAGCCCTGCGGTGATCGCCTCGAACGAGGTCCCGATCCCGCCGTCCTCGGTGCCGCCGGCGGCCACGAGCGCGACGTCCGCGGCCATCTGCCGGGCCAGTTCGACGGTCCCCGTCGCGACGGCGGCGCTGTGCGAGACGACGAGGATCCCGACGGTCACGCTGCGTCCACCGCTGCGCGCAGCAGGTACGCCGTGGACTGCGCGCCGGGATCGCGGTGACCGACGGCACGCTCCCCGAGGTAGCTCGCACGGCCCTTGCGGGCGACGAGGGCGTCGGTCGACTCGGCACCCGTCGCGGCGGCCTCCGCGGCGACCGCGAGGACCTCCTCCGGTCCGGCGCCCCCGTCGGCAGCCGACGCGGCGGCGTCGACGGCCGGCGACCACGCGTCGACCATCGTCTTGTCCCCGACCTCGGCCTTGCCGCGCGAGACGATCCCGTCGCGCGCCGCCGTCAGGACGGCAACCAGCGTCGGGGCGTCGAGCGCGGTCGCGTCCCCCGCGGCCTGGGCCGCCTTGAGGTAGGCCGTGCCGAAGAGCGGACCGGCCGCGCCACCGACGGTCGAGATGAGCTTCGTCGCGACGGTCTTGAAGACCGCGCCCGGCGTGTCGAACGACCCGGCGTCGACGGCCTCGACGACGGCGCGGAAGCCACGGTCGAGGTTCTCGCCGTGGTCACCGTCGCCGATCTCGCGGTCGAGCGTGACGAGCTCGGCGCGGTGGTCGTCGATCGTCGCTGCCGAGCGACGCACCCAGTCGATGGCCCATGCGGTGTCGAGCGCCAATGCGGTGTCCCTTCTGCGGCCGACCCGTCGTCCGGGCCGGGATCCTGGTCCGGCGGTTCAGCGGCCCCAACGCAGGGCCGGGGTCTCCACCGGGGCGTCCCAGAGCGCGGTGAGTTCCTCGTCGAGCACCGTGACGGTCAACGAGAACCCCTGCATCTCGAGGGACGTGACGTAGTTGCCGACCAAACTACGCGTGACGTCGTACCCGCGGTCGGAGAGCACCTCCTCGGCGCGTCGGTAGGCGATGTAGAGCTCCGAGAGCGGGGTCGCGCCCATGCCGTTGACGATGAGCAGCAGCTCCGCGCCCGCTGGTGCACCGAGGTCGGTGAGGATCGGTTCGAGCACCCGGTCGACGAGTTGGTCCGCCGGCGCCATCGCGATGCGCTCGCGCCCCGGCTCCCCGTGGATCCCGATGCCGAGCTCGACCTCGTCGTCGGCCAGGGTGAAGGACGGCTCGCCCGCGTGCGGGACGGTGCCGGAGGACAGCGCGAGACCCATCGACCGCGTCACGTCGTTCACGTGCCGGGCGACGGCCGCCACGGCGTCGAGGTCGTCCCCGCGTTCGGCGGCCGCACCGGCGCACTTCTCGACCACGACCGTGCCGGCGACGCCGCGACGGCCGGCGGTGTAGAGCGAGTCCTGCACCGCGACGTCGTCGTCCACGACGACCGACTCCACCCGGATGTCGTCCATACCCGCGAGCTCGGCGGCGGTCTCGAAGTTGAGCACGTCGCCCGTGTAGTTCTTGACGATGTGGAGCACCCCCGCCCCGCCGTCGACCGCCTTGGTCGCGGCGACGATCGGATCCGGGGTCGGGCTCGTGAAGACGGGTCCGGGCACGGCCGCGTCGAGCATCCCGTGGCCGACGAAGCCGGCGTGCAGGGGCTCGTGTCCGCTGCCACCGCCGCTGACGATCCCGACCTTGCCGGAGACCGGTGCGTCCGCCCGGTGGAGGTGGATCGGGTCCTCGACCAGGACTACGTGACCCGCGTGCGCACGGGCGAACCCGCGGACGGTCTCGTCGACCACGGCGTGCGGGTCGTTGATGAGCTTCTTCATGCGCAACTCCTTCGTCGACGGTGACGCGTTCACCCTACAGCGACCGCCCGTTCGGCCTCCGTGCACGTTCGTGCACCAGCATCGGCGGCGGGAACCCCGCCCGAACGAGCAATCTCGCATCGCGTCTGCACGTTCGTGCACTTTCTCGCGGATCGCTCGCGAATCCATCGCGGAGCCGAGAGCCGCGTCAGTATGCTCGCCCCAATCACTCAACGGGGAGTGCCGGACCCTGCACCACCGGACCCCCACCCTCACGCACTGGAGGTCACCGATGGACGGCATCGGCGTCAATTTCCTCTCCGAGCTCGTCGGTACGGCGATGCTCATCATCCTCGGTGGCGGTGTCGTCGCCGCCGTGTCCCTCACCAAGTCGAAGGGCTTCGGCGCGGGCTTCCTCATGGTCACGGTCGGTTGGGGCTTCGCGGTCTTCGCCGGTGTCACCGTGTCGTACAAGTCGGGCGGGCAGCTCAACCCCGCGGTGAGCCTCGCGCAGGCCATCCTCGGCAACATCACCATCGGCGAGATGCTCCTCTACTGGGTCGCCCAGATGCTCGGCGCGATCATCGGTTCGGTCGTGCTCTGGCTCGCCTACAAGCAGCACTTCGACGAGGAGCCGGACCCGGCCGCCAAGCTCGGCGTGTTCTCGACCGGCCCCGCGATCCGCAGCTACGGCTGGAACCTGGTCACCGAGATCATCGGCACCTTCGTCCTCGTCTTCACCGTGATCGCCTTCACGAACGGTAAGACCCCCGCGGAGCTCGGTGCGGTGCCCGTCGCCTTCCTCGTCATCGCGATCGGCGTCTCGCTCGGTGGCCCGACCGGGTACGCCATCAACCCGGCCCGTGACCTCGGCCCGCGCATCGCGCACGCGTTCCTCCCGATCAAGGGCAAGGGCTCGAGCGACTGGTCGTACGCCTGGGTGCCGGTCGTCGGCCCGCTCGTGGGCGGTGCGCTCGCAGCCGGTCTGTCGTTCGCGCTGCTGCCCCTCGCCTGATCCCCCGCCGCGGCCGGCGGAGACGTCGGCCGCGGCACCCCGCCCCGCCGGCGTCGCTGCCGGCGCGGCACCCCGCCCGCCGGCCTCGCTGCCGGTGGGCGACACCGAGCCGGTCGGCACCGCAGCCGTCCGCGACCCAACACCCGTAAGGAGCACCAATGGCCGACTACATCGTCGCCATCGACCAGGGCACCACCTCGACCCGAGCGATCGTGTTCGACCACTCCGGCTCGATCGTGTCCGTCGGACAGAAGGAGCACGAGCAGATCTTCCCGCGTGCCGGGTGGGTCGAGCACGACCCCGCCGAGATCTGGGACAACACCCGCGAGGTCATCGGCCAGGCCCTCTCCCGCGCCGACATCACCCGGCACGACGTCGCCGCGGTCGGCATCACCAACCAGCGCGAGACCGCGGTGGTGTGGGACAAGAACACGGGCAAGGCCGTCTACAACGCCATCGTCTGGCAGGACACCCGCACCCAGGCGATCGTCGACAAGCTGGCCGACGGCGACACCGACCGCTACAAGGCGATCGTCGGCCTGCCGCTCGCGACGTACTTCGCCGGCACGAAGATCGCCTGGATCCTGGACAACGTCGAGGGCGCGCGCGAGAAGGCCGAGGCGGGCGACCTGCTCTTCGGCACCACGGACACCTGGGTGCTCTGGAACCTGACCGGCGGCACCGACGGCGGCGTCCACAAGACGGACGTCACGAACGCCTCGCGCACGCTGTTCATGGACCTCGAGACGCTGCAGTGGCGCGACGACATCCTCGCCGACTTCGGCGTGCCGAAGTCCATGCTCCCCGAGATCGTCAGCTCCTCGGAGGTCTACGGGCACGTCGAGTCGTCGAGCCTCCTCCGCGAGGTCCCGATCGCCGGCATCCTCGGCGACCAGCAGGCGGCCACGTTCGGCCAGGCGGCGTTCGACCAGGGCGAGTCGAAGAACACCTACGGCACGGGCAACTTCCTCATCTTCAACACGGGCACGGAGATCGTCCGGTCGGAGAACGGGCTGCTCACCACCGTCGGCTACAAGCTCGGCGACCAGGAGACGCACTACGCACTCGAGGGCTCGATCGCCGTCACGGGTTCGCTCATCCAGTGGCTCCGCGACAACCTCGGACTCATCGGCAGCGCGCCGGAGGTCGAGGCCCTCGCCAAGACCGTCGAGGACAACGGCGGCGTCTACTTCGTGCCGGCGTTCTCGGGCCTCTTCGCACCGTACTGGCGTCCGGACGCCCGCGGCGCGATCGTCGGCCTCACCCGCTACGTCAACAAGGGCCACATCGCCCGCGCCGCCCTCGAGGCGACGGCGCTCCAGACCCGCGAGGTCCTCGACGCCGTCAACGCCGACTCCGGCGTCGACCTGACGGAGCTCAAGGTCGACGGCGGCATGACCGCGAACGACGCGCTCATGCAGTTCCAGGCCGACATCCTCGACGTGCCGGTCGTCCGCCCGGTCGTCGCGGAGACCACCGCCCTCGGCGCCGCGTACGCCGCCGGCCTCGCCGTCGGGTTCTGGGCGAACCTCGACGAGCTCCGTGCGAACTGGCAGGAGGACAAGCGCTGGGAGCCGCAGCTCGATGCCGCCGAGCGTGAGCGCACCCTCCGCCTCTGGAAGAAGGCCGTCACGAAGACCTTCGACTGGGTCGACGAGGACGTCCGGTAGTCCACTGCCGACGTGACCGCCTGGAGGCGCGGTGCGGGTCCGACGGACCGGCACCGCGCCTCCAGGCCGTTGCGGTGGGCGCGGGGCGCCGCCTCCCGCCGCGGCACGACGGGTCTCGGCCCGCTGCGGAACCACGTTCCGGACACGCGGTCAACGGCGGGGTGGGGGGTGTCAGGCGGCGGGGGCGACGCCGACCCAGTCCGCGAGCTTGCGCGTCGCCGCGCCGGAGTCGATCGCCTCGGCCGCGACCACGAGTTGCTCGCGGAAGCGCTGGAGGATCGGCCGGTCCGTCTCGGACGGGTCCTGCGCGAGCCGGAACGACACCAGCCCCGCCGCGGCGTTGAGCAGCACGATGTCGCGCACCGGCCCCTGCTCCCCCGCGAGCACCCGGTGCACGACCGCAGCGTTGTGCTCCGGGTCGCCGCCGAGGAGGTCCTCGGTGCGGGCCCGGGCGATCCCGAGGTCGCGCGGGTCGAGGTCGTGCTCGGTGACCTGCCCGCCGGTGACCTCCCAGATGTGGCTGTGCCCGGTCGTGGTGAGTTCGTCGAGCCCGTCGTCGCCGCGGAACACGAGCGCCGTCGCCCCACGGGTCTGGAACACGCCCGTGATGATCGGCACCAGTCCGAGCTGCGCGACACCAACGGCGTTCGCCTCGCAGCGGGCCGGGTTCACGAGCGGCCCGAGGAAGTTGAACACCGTCGGGACGCCGATCTCACGACGCACCGGCGCGGCGTGCGCGAACCCGGGGTGGAACGCGCTCGCGAACGCGAACGTCAGACCGACACGCCGGAAGGTGTCCGCGACACGCTCGGCGTCCATCGTGAGGTCGAGTCCCAGGGCGGCGAGGACGTCGCTCGACCCCGACTTCGACGAGCTCGCGCGGTTGCCGTGCTTGACGACGGGGACACCCGCAGCCGCGACCACGATCGCGGCCATCGTCGAGACGTTCACCGTGCCGACGACGTCGCCGCCCGTGCCCACGATGTCGAGCGCCATCGGGTCCACGTCGAGCGGGACGGCGGCGTCGAGGATCGCGTCGCGGAAGCCGACGACCTCGTCGACGGTCTCGCCCTTGGCGCGGAGGGCGACCGCGAACGCCGCGATCTGGGCGCCGGTCGCACGTCCCTGGACGATCTCCTCCATGGCCCATGTGGACTGCCTGATCGAGAGGTCCTGGCGCGCCATGAGCGCGCTGATCACCGAGGGCCAGGTGAGTGCGTCGTGCATGCGTCGATCGTAGTGAATTCGAGCAACCCGCCAGTTGCCTAGGAAAACACTGTCGGCGGTTTCGGCCATAATGGAGTCTGTGACTAGCACCCCTCTCTCCAGATCAGCCACCGCACCGGTCCTCAACAGGCCGAACGCCGTGGCCGTGGGGACGATCGTGTGGCTGGGCAGCGAGGTCATGTTCTTCGCCGGCCTGTTCGCGATCTACTTCACGCTCCGCAGCACCTCGCCCGAACTCTGGGCAACCGAGACCGCCAAGCTCGAGGTGCCCTTCGCGTCGGTGAACACGATCATCCTGGTGCTGTCCAGCTTCGCCTGCCAGTTCGCGGTCTTCGCGGCCGAGCGATTCCAGGTGCACCGCACGAGCTGGAACCCGGTCAAGTGGGGCATGACGGAGTGGTTCTTCGTCACTTACTGCATGGGCGCGATCTTCGTCTGCGGGCAGGTCTTCGAGTACGCCAACCTCTGGCACGAGGGCGTCACGCTCTCCTCCAGCGCCTACGGGTCGGCCTTCTACATGACGACCGGCTTCCACGGCCTCCACGTCACGGGTGGCCTCATCGCGTTCCTGCTGACCCTCGGTCGCGGGTTCGCCGCCAAGAACTTCGGTCACAAGGAAGCGACCACCGCGATCGTCGTGTCGTACTACTGGCACTTCGTCGACGTCGTCTGGATCGGCCTCTTCGCCGTCATCTACCTTCTCAAGTAGGAACTGGATAGCCCCCACAGCATGTTCAACAGAACCAAGACCAAGAAGGGCCGCCGGTCACCCCTGGCGACCGTCTCGCTCATCGTCGTCGGACTGATGACGACCGGTGGCGCGTACGCGCTGTTCAGCTCCACGGCGAACGCGGACGACACCACCAGCTCCGTCTCTGCGGCCTCCACGCAGTCGAAGGTCAACGAGGGCGAGAAGCTCTTCGCCTCGAACTGCGCCACGTGCCACGGCCTCAACGCCCAGGGCACGGGCGAGGGCCCGTCGCTCATCGGCGTCGGCGCCGCCTCGGTCGACTTCCAGGTCGGCACCGGGCGCATGCCGATGGCTGCCTCCGGCCCCCAGGCCGAGCAGAAGCCGGTGCAGTTCACGGACGACCAGATCGACGCACTCGCGCAGTACGTCGCCTCGCTCGCCCCGGGCCCGGCCGTCCCCTCCACCGATCTCACGGACGGCAAGGGCGACGCGGCCGAGGGCGCCGAGCTCTTCCGGATCAACTGCGCCATGTGCCACAACGTGGCCGGTGCGGGCGGTGCGCTGACCGAGGGCAAGTACGCCCCGAACCTGCAGAAGGTCTCCGGCAAGCACATCTACGAGGCCATGCTGACCGGCCCGCAGAACATGCCGGTCTTCAACGACCTGAACCTGACCCCGCAGCAGAAGGCCGACGTCATCTCGTACCTCAAGTACGTGCAGGACAACAAGTCGCCCGGCGGATTCGCCCTCGGCTCCATCGGACCGGTGGCAGAGGGTCTGTTCATCTGGATCTTCGGTCTCGGCGCGGTCGTCGCGATGACCGTCTGGCTGACCGCGAAGACCAACTGATCGTCCGTGTCGAACGACACTGAAGGGAACACCATGGCAGAGCACGACGACGAGGCACTGAGCTCGTCCTCGGCTGTCGAGAAGCACGGCACGACGCACGGCACCACCGCCTCGGCCGGCACGGCGATCGTGCCCGCGGACCCGTTCGAGAACCCGGGCGAGCCGCCGCACCGCGCACGCCGCACCGACGTCGACCCGAAGAAGCGGCGGCTGGCCGAGCGCCAGGTAGCGACCTTCTTCTACCTGTCGATCGTCGGCAGCGTGCTGGCCATCGCCGCCTACGTCGCCTTCCCCATCAAGGAGGACGACTTCGGCACCGTCCGCCTGGCGAACCTCTGGCTCGGCCTCTCGATCACGCTCGCGCTCATCGCGCTCGGCCTCGGTGCCGTGTACTGGTCGAAGACCCTCGTGGTCGACCGCGAGATCTCCGAGATGCGCCACCCGGTCCGCGGCACCGACGCGACCCGCGCCAAGGCCGTCGAGGCCTTCCAGCTCGCCGACAAGGAGTCCGGCTTCAGCCGTCGCAAGCTGATCCGCAACTCGATGATCGGCGCCCTGGTCGCGTTCCCGCTCCCCGGCATCGTGCTCGTGCGCGACCTCGCGCCCGCCGCTGACCCCAACGAACTCCTCCGCCACACCATGTGGGCGAAGGGCACGCGCCTCACGAAGGACCCGACGGGTCTTCCGATCAAGGCGTCCGACGTGACCATCGGTTCGGTGTTCCACGTCATCCCGGACGGCATGCTCGACAAGGAGGACATGCTGGAGGAGAAGGCCAAGGCCGCCGTCCTCCTCATGCGCCTCGACCCGCAGGACCTCCACCCCGCCAAGGGCCAGGAGGACTGGGGGTACGACGGCATCGTCGCGTACTCGAAGATCTGCACCCACGTCGGGTGCCCGGTCGCCCTGTACGAACAGCAGACGCACCACCTGCTCTGCCCGTGCCACCAGTCCACGTTCGATGTCTCGAACAACTGCGAGGTCATCTTCGGACCGGCCGCACGTCCCCTCCCCCAACTTCCGATCGCGATCGACGACGACGGCTACCTGGTCGCACAGAGCGACTTCCACGAGCCGGTCGGACCGTCCTTCTGGGAGCGTGAGCGCTGATGAGCACTACCACCCGTCCTGCGACGACGTCGGCCACCAAGCCGGCGCCCGAACGCGGTTCCCGCATCATCGGGGCCGCTGCCAACTACATCGACGAGCGCACGAGCATCTCGGGCCTGGTGAAGGAGGTCGGTCGCAAGATCTTCCCCGACCACTGGAGCTTCATGCTCGGCGAGGTCGCGCTGTACAGCTTCGTCGTCATCCTGCTCTCGGGTACGTTCCTGACGTTCTTCTTCCAGGCATCGATGGCCGAGGTCGTCTACCACGGCGCGTACGTCCCGCTGAAGGGCGTCGAGATGTCGACCGCGCTGCAGTCGACCCTGAACATCTCGTTCGACATCCGCGGCGGTCTGTTCGTCCGACAGATCCACCACTGGGCGGCCCTGCTGTTCATCGCCTCGGTGATGCTGCACATGGCCCGCGTCTTCTTCACCGGCGCGTTCCGCAAGCCGCGTGAGCTCAACTGGGTCTTCGGCTTCGTCCTCTGGGTGCTCGCGATGGCCGAGGGCTTCACGGGCTACTCGCTTCCCGACGACCTGCTCTCCGGCAACGGTCTCCGCATCATCGTCGGCATGATCGAGGGTGTCCCGGTGATCGGCGTCTGGATCGCCTACCTGCTCTTCGGTGGCGAGTTCCCGGGCACCGACATCGTCGGCCGTCTCTACACGCTGCACATCCTGCTCCTCCCGGCGATCCTCGTCGCGGTGCTCGGCGTCCACCTCGTGCTGGTCGTCATCAACAAGCACACGCAGTTCGCCGGTCCGGGCAAGACCAACGACAACGTCGTGGGCGTGCCGATCCTCCCGGCGTTCGCCGCGAAGGCCGGCGGTTTCTTCTTCATCGTCGCGGGCATCCTCGCCCTCATCGCGTCGCTGTTCACGATCAACCCGATCTGGAACTACGGCCCGTACGACCCGTCCCCCGTGTCCGCCGGTACCCAGCCCGACTGGTACATCGGCTTCGCGGACGGCGCGCTCCGACTGGCGCCGCCGCACTGGGAGGTCGTGTGGTTCGGCTACACGGTGTCGTTCAACATCCTCGTGCCGATCGCCGTCCTGCTGGCGCTCATCGTGGCGATGTTCATCTACCCGTTCGTCGAGGCGTGGGTCACGGGCGACAAGCGTGAGCACCACATCCTGGACCGTCCGCGCAACGCCCCGACCCGCACGGGTCTCGGTGCCGCCGGCATAACGCTCTACGCGAGCCTCTGGGCAGCGGCGTCGTCGGACATCATCGCGACGCACTTCATGGTGTCGATCGACCACGTGATCCACGTGATCCAGGCCACGACGGTCCTCGGCCCGTTCGTCGCCTTCTGGATCACCAAGCGCGTGTGCCTCGCCCTCCAGAAGAAGGACCGCGAGATCGTCCTCCACGGGTACGAGTCCGGCCGCATCGTCCGGCTCCCCCACGGCGAGTACATCGAGGTGCACGAGCCCCTCGACGAGTACGAGCGGTGGCGCCTGCTGCAGTTCAACGAGTACAAGCCGCTCATGGTCCGTCCGGACGCACGGGGTCGTATCACCGGTCTCCAGAAGGCCCGCGCGAGCGTCTCGCGGTTCTTCTTCGAGGACCGCATCGCCCCGGTCTCGAAGGCCGAGCTCGAGGCTGCGCACGCCGCACACCACGGGCCGGAGCTGACCGAGGCCGAGCACCCGGTCGCTGCGGTCGGCGCCGGCAGCAAGTAGCAGCCGCACGCACGAACAGCGAACCCCCCGTCCACATCGTGGGCGGGGGGTTCGCTGTTCCTGCGCGATCGCGAAACACCCCCTTGCGGTTCACCGGTGGTTCAGAAACCTGTGGCAGCGTGATGCACCACGTACCCGTCAACGGATCGAGACACCGATGGACAGCCGGACGGCCGAACACCCCAGGCCGAACCACTTCCTCCTCCACCTCAGCGACACGCACCTCGTGAGCGGTGACGGCCCCCTGTACGGGGACGTCGACGCAGCGGCTCGCCTCGCCGAGATCATCGCGGACATCGAGGCGTCCGGCGCTCGGCCCGAGGCCATCGTCGTGACCGGCGACGTCGCAGACAAGGGCGAGGCGGGTGCCTACGCTCGGATCCGCGACCTGCTCGTGCCCGCTGCCGAACGGATCGGCGCGCAGGTCATCTGGGCGATGGGCAACCACGACGAGCGCGGCGCCTTCCGCCAGGAGCTCTTCGGGATCCAGCCCACCGACCGCCCCGTCGACTTCGTCTACGACGTGAACGGCCTCCGGATCATCACGCTCGACACGAGCGTGCCCGGCGCCCACCACGGCGAGGTCTCCCCCGAACAGCTCGACTGGCTCGCCGAGGTCCTGTCCGAGGCTGCTCCGCACGGCACCATCCTGGCGATGCACCACCCGCCCGCGCCGAGCGTGCAGGACCTCGCGGTCCTGGTCGAGCTCCGCGACCAGGCAGCCCTCGCCGAGGTCGTGGAGGGCAGCGACATCATCGGCATCATCGCGGGTCACCTGCACTACTCGACGAGCGCCGTGTTCGCGGGTGTGCCCGTCTCGGTCGCCAGTGCGACGTGCTACACCCAGGACCTCATGGAGTACCGGGCCGGCACCCGCGGGCGCGACGGCGCGCAGTCGTTCAACCTCGTGCACGTGTACGGCCGGAACGTCGTGCACTCGGTGGTGCCGATCGGTCACTACGCCACGGTCGGGGAACCGGTGTCGGCCGCCGACACCGAGGCCCGCCTCGCCGCGGCAGGGGTCCGGATCGCGCCCGCGGTGGAGCCGGCACCCGTGACGACGAGCATCCCCGTCTTCACGCTCGACTCCGTGCCGCTCTCCCCCGTCCACCCGTAGGGGTCATCCCGCGTCGAACGCGGGCGTTCCGGAACCGCACCCGTCGACCGACCGGTGCGGCTCCTGAGCGCCCGCGTCCTCGATGCGGCAGTGCCGCGCGCGGGGGCTCGGTCGGAACGCCCGTCGGCACACTGGCGCGTCCTAGTCGCCGGGTCGCTCCCACGGGGCCGGGAACGGGAAGTACTTCTCGAGGAAGTCCGTCACCCGCTCGGTGCGCTCCTCGTCGCTGACCTCGGGGAAGCTGCCGTCGTTCAGGCAGAAGAAGTCCACGTTCCGCTTCTTCAGCAGGTCGTCGAGCGTCTTCAGCCCGGACTGCATCGTCGTGTCGACGTAGCGCACCGAGGAGTTCTCCTGGATGATCGCCCGACCGGTGAGCAGCGAGTAGTAGTGGTACAGCGAGTTCGTCACCGAGATGTTCTCGGCAGCGCGGAACCGTGACGCAGCGGTCGCACGGAACTCGTCCGCGAACTCGTGCTCCATCTCGGTCATGATCGACTTCCGGAGCGGCGTCGGCGCGTGCTCGAGGTGGCGCGTCGTCACGGCACCGAACCGCTGCTGGAGCAGACGACGGTTGACGCGCGCCGAGTTCTCGAAGCCGCTGCGGGCCGGGTTGTTCGAGCCGAGGCCGATGCGCGTGTCCGCGACGATGAACTTGGTCACCGAGCCCGGGCTGAAGAAGACCGACGGGTCCGCCAGACGCCCGAAGAACATGTCGTCGTTCGAGTAGATGAAGTGCTCGCTGATGCCCGGGATGTGGTGCAGCTGCGACTCGACGGCCTGCGAGTTGTGCGTGGGCAGCACCGACGGGTCGGCGAAGAACTCCTCGCTCCGCACGATCCGCACCTTCGGGTGGTCCGCGAGCCACTTCGGCGCCGGCGAGTCGGTGGCGATGTAGATCTGGCGGATCCACGGGGCGAACGTGTGCACCGAGCGGAGCGCGTACTTCAGCTCGTCGATCTGCCGGAACCGGGCCGGGGCGTCGTCGCCCTCGCCGAGGACGGCGTTCGCCTGCGCGGCCTGCCGGGCGCGCTGGTACTCGATCGCGTTGCCGTCGACCCACGAGAAGACGATGTCGATCGGGAAGCGGATGTCCGAGACGTGGTCGTCGAACATGTGCTCGACGGTGCGCCACGTGCGGCCGTAGCGCTCGATGTCGACGAGGACGAACTCCTCGATCGGCAGGCTGCGTCGCATGAGCGCGTTCTCGACGGGTGCGAGGACCTCGGTGTCGGTCACGCGCCAGAACTCGAGCTGCACGCTCGTCTCGGCGCCATAGCGGAGGCGGCCCATGGGCTCGAGCCGCGGCCGGAAGAGCCGGAGGACGGGTTCGTCGGGAGCACCGAGGCCGTCGTCCAGGACGAGGACCGCGGGGCGCTTCGGCGGCTTCGCGTAGAAGGGCTCGTTCGCGGCGGCGGCCATGACCGCGCTCTCGGCACGCTGGCGGTCGCGCGCGTCGACGGCGATGACGGGGCGCTGGTCGTTGCCCCGGATGAGCAGGTGGTCGACGTCGCCAGCGGTGAGCGCGTCGTCGAGGAACAGGAGGTCCTCGATCATGGACTGCTGCGGTGTCAGGTGCCCGTTGATGAGCGTCAGCCTGCCCTTGCGCATCACGACGTCGGGCCGGTCGAGACCGCCGGACGACGGTCGAGGGTTCAGCAGTGGACTCTCGGTCACCGGCTCGGTCTCGTCGCTCATCCATGCCCTTCGGGTCGATCGGTCGGGTCCTGCACCCGACTGGTCGATCCTACCGTCTGCTCGGACCGTGGGTCCGCGTGCTGTCCGGCAGGCGGTCGCGTCGGTTCGGGCCTGGAGGCGCACCCCGCGTCCGCAGCGGAGCGTCCGGTGCGCGCAGGCGTCCCGCGAGCGTCCGGACGGTGGCCCGACCGCCTCGCTTGGCCCGACCGCCTCGCGTGGCCCGGTCAGTCCGCGCCGCGTGGCCCGGTCAGTCCGCGTCGCGTGGTCCGGTCAGTCCGCGCCGCGTGGCCCGGTCAGGCCCCCTCGCGTGGGACCTTCACGGCGAGTCCGACGGCGATGAACAGCGCCGCGGCGACGACCTGCAGGGTGGCCCAGACCTCACCCGGGATCGGCACGACGACCAGCGGGTTCCAGCACGCCGCGACCGCGGCGACGATCAGCCCCGCCCACCAGGTCCGGCCGCGCACGGCGAACACGAGGACGATCAGGGCGAGCACGGTGATCCCCCACCGGGCGAACACGAACGCGGACGAGTCCACGATCGCCACGCACGCGAGCAGCACGACCGCTGCGAGCAGGGACGGCGCGAGGGCGGGACGCGTGTACGGCGGCAGCTCGCGACCCCCACCGGACGTCCGCGGGGCCGTGCGCGAGGCAGGGGCGGGAGGGGTGGCGCCGGCTCGTCCCGACTGCGGCGACGACGCGGGCACGCCGTGCTGGGACGACCCGATCGCGGGCCGTCCCTTCCTCGACGCCATCAGGCGGACGCGCCGTCGAGGTCGATCGCGCGGAACGGCCGCGACATCGGCGGCAGGCCCCGCACACGCTCGAGGGCCGGCTCGAGCTCCTCGATGAGCGCGCGGTACCCCTCGTCGGTGAGGTGCAGGCCGTCGTCGGTGTTCCGCTCGGCGAGGCGGTCGCCGTCGGCGAGGGCCGGCCACGCGTCGAGGTACTGCGCGTGGCACGTGGCGACGAACTGCCGGAGGTGCCGGTTCGCCTCCTCGATCTTGGCGCGGTACTCGGCCTGCCGGGGCAGGATCGACACGAGCAGGAGCCGGACCCCGGGCAGCTCGCGCCGCAGGGTCACGAGGATCGTCTCGACGTTGCGGACGACGTGCTCGACGCTCGCGCGGCGGTTGCCGAAGTCGTTGGTGCCGATGAGCAGCACGATGACCTCGGGCTCGGCCGCCACGACGGCGTCGAGCCGCTCCAGCACGCCGTCGGTGGTGTCCCCGCCGACGCCGAGGTTCATCGTCCGCTCGGCGGGCAGGCGGTTCTCCCAGTCCCCCGCTTCGGTGATGCTGTCCCCCAGGAACAGGACGGTGGGTCGGTCCTCGGTCATGCTGCCTCCTCGAGCGACGTGTCAGCGCCCTCATTCTGGTGGGTGCGGTTGCGGGAGGTCGAGTCGGTGTTGTGCGACTCCCGCTCGGCGGCCGCGGTGATGCGCTCGACCATGCCGGGGAAGATCACCCCGTGGAAAGGCAGGATCGAGTACCAGTACAGCCGCCCGGAGAGCCCCTGGGGGAAGTAGATCGCACGCTGGTGATAGTCGCTGCCCCCGTCAGCCGTCGGCGTCACGGTCATCTCCAACCAGGCGCGGCCCGGAGACTTGAACTCGGCGCGGAGCCGCAGGTAGCGCCCCCGGTCGAGCCGTTCGACGCGCCACCAGTCGAGTGCGTCGCCCTGCTCGAGGCGCCGGGGGTCGCGACGCCCCCGGCTGAGGCCGACACCGCCGGCGATCTTGTCCATCCACCCGCGGGCGACCCACGCGAGCGGGAACGAGTACCAGCCGTTGTCGCCGCCGATCGACTCGACGACCCGCCACACCTCGGCGGCACTGGCCTCGGTGTGGCGCCGCCGGTCGTCGACGTACACGGTGTGGCCCGCCCACTCCGGGTCGCTCGGCAGCGGGTCGGCCGGGGTCGCCGCGAGGGTGGCGTTGCGCCAGCTCGTCTCGACCTCGCCCGTCCGCATCCGCGTCAGCGCGAGGCGCACGGCGCGGCGGTACGGGGTGAGCCCGCCCTCCGGGTGCGGCACGTAGCGGTCGATGTCGTGCTCGCGCTGCACGCACTCGAACTGCAGCGACTCGATGATCGGCCGGGCGAGCTTGCGCGGGATCGGCGTGACGAGGTTGAACCAGTGCGCGGCGAGCCCCGGGGTGAGGACCGGCAGCGCTGCGATCCCCCGCTGCGGCAGCTTCGCCTCGACCGCGTATCCGTTGAGCATCTGCCCGTAGCGGAGGACGTCGGGCCCACCGATGTCGAACGTGCGGTTGACGTCGGCCGGGACGTCGAGCGCCTTGACGAGGTAGTACAGGACGTCACGGATCGCGATCGGCTGGATGTGGTTGCGCACCCACCGCGGCGCCGGCATCCAGGGCAGGACGTCGGTCACGTGCCGGATCATCTCGAACGACGTGCTGCCCGAACCGATCACGACGCCGGCCTGGTAGGCGATGGTCGGCACCCCCGAGCGGAGCAGGACGTCGCCCACCTCCTTGCGGCTGCGGAGGTGCTTCGACAGCTCGCCGTCGGGGTGCAGGCCGCCGAGGTAGACGAACCGCCGCACACCCGCGACCCGGGCCTCGTGCCCCATCGTCCCGGCGGCCTGCGTCTCCGCGCGCTCGAAGTCGCCGTCCGCACCCATCGCGTGCGCGAGGTAGTAGACCGCGTCGATCCCCTCGACCGCGGCGCGGACCTCCCGTGCGTCCATGAGGTCGCCCTCCGCGATCTCGACCTGGTCGCGCCACGGGACGTCCTGCAGCTTCCGCGGGGTCCTGGCGAAGACACGGACGGTGTGACCCGCTTCGAGGAGTCTGGGGACGAGGCGACCACCGATGTACCCGGTGGCACCGGTGACGAGGACGTGCATGCGGAGCACGGTACGCCCGTCGCCTCCGGGTAGGCTTGCCGGGTGGACAACGCAGCCATCCCCACCCCAGACCACCTCGACGCGGACGCGGTCCGGGCACTCATCGACCACGCGATCCTCAAGCCCGAGCTCACGCGCGCGGACGTCGACGCGCAGCTCGACGAGGCCGCGGCCCACCGCGTGTTCAGCGTCTGCGTCCGCCCGAGCGACGTCGTGCACGCCGTCGAGCGGCTGACCGGCACGGGTGTCGGCGTCGGCACGGTGATCGGGTTCCCCCACGGCACCACGTCGACCGCCGCGAAGGTCGCCGAATCGCTGCAGGCCCTCGCGGACGGCGCGTTCGAGCTCGACATGGTGCAGAACATCGGGGCTGCGAAGTCGGGCGACTGGGAGCGGGTCGAGCAGGACGTCCGCGCCGTCGTCGACGCCGCGGGCGACACCGTCGTGAAGGTCATCCTCGAGACCGCCTTCCTCACCGACGACGAGATCGTCGCGGCGTCGCGTGCTGCCCAGCGTGCCGGCGCCGCGTTCGTCAAGACCTCCACCGGCTTCGCGGGCGGCGGCGCGACGGCGGAGCACATCCGCCTGATGCGCGAGACCGTCGGCGCCGGGACCGGCGTGAAGGCCTCCGGCGGCGTCCGCGGCCTCGACAGCCTGCTCGAGATGGTGGCAGCCGGCGCGGACCGCATCGGCACCAGCGCCTCCGCGCGCATCCTCGACGAGCTCGCGCACCGCGCCGAGACCGGCACCGCGTCGTCGCTCGGCGACGACACCACGTCCTACTGACCCAGTCCCCCGCCGGAGCCGGGCACCTGCCGGACGCCACCGTGCGTCGCGGGCGTGCGCCGAGCCTCCAGGCCGTCGCAGCGGAGCGATCATGACCGACACAACCACCCAGTCCCGGACCCTCGCACTCGCGGTCGACCTCGGCGGCACCAAGGTCGAGGCCGCGCTGGTCACCGACCAGGGCGTCGTCCTGCCGGCCACACGGCACCGGAGCCCGACCGGGCCGGGTCGGACCTCGGACGAGCTCCAGGCCGCAGTCGACGAGGTCGTCACCGCGACCCTCGCGGCGCTGCCGGCGGATGCCGTGCTCGTCGGCGTCGGGATCGGCTCGGCCGGTCCCGTGGACGAGGTCGACGGGCTCGTCTCCCCGCTGAACATGCCGGTGTGGCGCGGCTACCCGCTCCGCGACCGCGTCGCGCAGCACGTCCCGGCCGGCGTGCCGGTGACGCTCCGGATGGACGGCCTCGCGATCACCCTCGCGGAGCACTGGGTCGGCGCGGCCCAGGGCTCGGACCATGTGATGGGCATGATCGTGTCCACCGGGGTCGGCGGGGGCCTCATCCTGCACGGTCGGACCGTCAGCGGCCCCACGGGCAACGCCGGCCACATCGGGCACGTCGAGTGCGGCGGCTACGACGACGCGTGCGCCTGTGGCGGCACGGGCTGCCTGGAGGCCGTGGCGAGCGGCCCGAAGACCGTCGCCTGGGCGCAGCGACAGGGGTTCACCGGTACGACCGGCGAGGACCTCGCGGCCGCGTACGCGGCCGGCGACGAGGTCGCGATCGCCGCGGTACGGCGCAGCGGCCGCGCGCTCGGGCAGGCCATCGCCGCGGCGACGAGCCTCGTCGACCTGGAGGTCGTCGCGATCGGCGGCGGGTTCTCGCACGTCACCCCCGACCTGTTCGACTACGCGCGGGACGCCGTCGCCGAGCGGGTCGAGTTCCCGTTCGTGACGAAGGTCCGGATCGTGCCGACCGGGCTGTCGCAGGACGGGCCCCTCATCGGGGCGGCGGCGCTGGTGCACCGCGCCGACGTGCTCCGCTGATCCGTCCGCGATCCGTGCGCACCGGCTCCGGCCTGGAGGCACGGATTGCCCCCGCCGTCCGGCGTGCGTCACGACGGCCCGGCCCGTGTCCCGACGGCGGGTCGGCGTGTGGATGGGGGGCCTGCGGTCGACGGCGGGGCCTGCGGTTGATGGCGGGGCCTGCGGTTGATGGTGGGGCAGGCGGTTGATGGTGGGGCCTGCCTCCCGATGGCGTGGCCCGGGTCCGGTGACGCGGCGCTTGCGGTGCCAGACGGCGCGGGAGCGGCGGCCCGGCTGTCCACAGGTCCGGTGGTGGTCCGGCCGGCTCCGGCAGGATGACCTGGTGCCCCGCCCGCGTCTGCTGACCACCGACGACTGGCCGGAGGCCGAGTTGCGTGCGGCGGTGCTCGCCGGCGAGCTCGTGCCGGTCGGTGCGTGCTGGGCGTCGACCGCCGAGCCGCAGGACACCGCGTTGCGTGCCGCGGCAGCCGCCTGGGCGCTGCCGGACCCCCGTCTCGTCGCCGCGACCCGCACGGCGGCGTGGGTCTGGGGCGCGCTCTCCCGCTCACCGCTCCCCCACGAGTGTGTCGTCCCCGGGCGGACCCGGGTGCGCGTCGACCCGACGATCCACCTGCGGGAGGTCGCCCTCGCCCGCGGGGACACCACCACGGTGTCCGGGCTCCGGGTGACGACACCGTTGCGCACGGCGATGGACCTCCTGCGGGCGCCCGGTACATCATCCGGGGGGATGCACGGGGCGGACGAGGATGCGCTCCGCGGGTTGGTCGCGACCGAGCTCGTCCCGGTCGACCGGCTCGTCCGGTCGCTCGCGGCACTCGGGGTCGTGCCGATGGTCCGGCAGGCCCAGCGGCGTGCTGCCGCGGTGTTCGACCTGCCGGACGGGCCCGGAGGCGGGCGTTGACGGCCGCGGGCCATGCGGATCGGGCTGATCCGCTGCGCCTGATCGGCTGCCGTGGCGAGTGGCGGGCGGTTGGGTGGTGCGGGGCGGTCGCCGCGACGGTGCGCCGCGGGCGCCACCGGGCTGCGTGGTGGGTCAGCCCGCGCTGACGCGGTAGACGTCGTACACGGCGTCGATGCGACGGACGGCGTTCAGCACACGATCGAGGTGCGTCGTGTCGCCCATCTCGAACACGAACCTGCTCAGCGCCAGACGGTCCGACGACGTCGAGACCGTCGCCGACAGGATGTTGACGTGGTGGTCGGTCAGCACGCGGGTGACGTCGCTGAGCAGTCCGGACCGGTCGAGCGCCTCGATCTGGATCTGTACGAGGAACACCGACTTGGAGGACGGCGCCCACTCGACCTCGATCATGCGGTCCGGCTCGTTCATCAGCGACTTCACGTTCGAGCACGACGCCTGGTGCACTGAGACGCCCTGACCTCGCGTGATGAAGCCGACGATCTGGTCCCCGGGCACCGGCGTGCAGCACTTGGCGAGCTTGACGAGGATGTCGGGCGCACCGCGGACGAGCACGCCGGAGTCGCTGTTGCGCAGCTGACGGCTCGTGATCTGGCGCGGGAACGCGAGTTCGGGCTCGTCGGTCTCGGTCTCGGTCTGGACGCTGCCGAGCACCTTCTCGATCACCGACTGCGTCGAGACGTGCCCCTCGCCGATGGCGGCGTAGAGCGCGGAGACGTCCTCGTACCGCATCGAGGAGGCGACCTCGGCGATGGTGTCCTGGCTGAGGATCCGCTGCAGCGGCAGGTTCTGCTTCCGCATCGCGCGCGCGATCGCGTCACGTCCCTGCTCGATCGCCTCCTCGCGACGCTCCTTCGTGAACCACTGCTTGATCTTGTTGCGGGCGCGGGGGCTCCGGACGAAGGTCAGCCAGTCCTGGCTCGGGCCGGAGTCGGGGTTCTTCGACGTGAAGATCTCGACGACGTCGCCGCTCGACAGCGCGCTCTCGAGCGGCACCAGGCGGCCGTTGACCTTGGCCCCCATCGTGCGGTGCCCGATCTCGGTGTGCACGGCGTACGCGAAGTCGACCGGGGTCGCTCCGGAGGGGAGTCCGATGACCTTGCCCTGCGGGGTGAAGACGTAGGTCTCCTTGGCGCCGATCTCGTAGCGCAGCGAGTCGAGGAACTCGCCGGGGTCGCTCGTCTCGGCCTGCCAGTCCGTGATGTGGGCGAGCCACGCCATGTCCTGATCGTCCTGGCTGGAGGTCTCGGCGTCGCGCCCGGTGACCCGCTGCTTGTACTTCCAGTGCGCGGCGACACCGAACTCGGCCCGCTGGTGCATCTCGTGCGTGCGGATCTGGATCTCCACCGCCCGCCCCTGGGGACCGAGGACGGTGGTGTGCAACGACTGGTAGAGGTTGAACTTCGGCGTCGCGATGTAGTCCTTGAAGCGCCCGGGCAGCGGCGTCCACCGGGCGTGCACCGACCCGAGCATCGCGTAGCAGTCGCGCACCGTCGGCACGAGGACCCGGATGCCGACGAGGTCGTAGATCTCGTCGAACTCGCGCCCGCGCACGATCATCTTCTGGTAGATCGAGTAGTACTGCTTCGGGCGCCCCATCACGTCGCCACGGATCTTCGCGGCCTTGAGGTCCTTCTTGAGCGTGCCGATGACGTTCTGCACGAACTGCTCGCGCTTCGGCTGTCGCTCCTTGACGAGGCTGTCGATCTCGACGTAGAGCTTCGGGTGCAGCACCGCGAACGAGAGGTCCTCGAGCTCCAGCTTGATCATCTGGATGCCGAGTCGGTGCGCCAGGGGCGCGTAGATCTCGAGCGTCTCCTTGGCCTTGCGGGTCGCCGACGCGGACTCCACGAAGCCCCACGTCCGCGCGTTGTGCAGGCGGTCCGCGAGCTTGATGACGAGTACCCGGATGTCCTTCGACATCGCGATGACCATCTTCCGGACGGTCTCGGCCTGCGCGCTGTCGCCGTACTTGACCTTGTCGAGCTTCGTGACGCCGTCGACGAGCATCGCGATCTCGTCGCCGAAGTCCGCCCGGAGCTCGTCGAGCTGGTAGTCGGTGTCCTCGACGGTGTCGTGCAGCAGTGCCGCGGCGATGGTGATCGTGCCGATGCCGAGGTCGGCGAGGATCTGCGCGACGGCGACCGGGTGCGTGATGTACGGCTCGCCGGACTTGCGCTTCTGGCCGTCGTGGGCCCGCTCCGCGACCGAGTACGCACGCTCGATCAGCGTGACGTCGGCCTTCGGGTGGTGCGACCGGACGGTCCGGATCAGGGTGTCGACGGCGCCCGCCGGTTGGGCGCGGGAGAACAGCCGCGGCAGGAGGGACCGGAGGGAGCCGAGGTTGCCCGTGGTGTTCGGGCCGACCGGACTCGTCGGACGAGTGGGCGAAGCCGGGCGGCTTGCGGCGTCCGACGGCGTGGATTCGCGCGTGTCGGTCATGATGCGCCTCCCGAGACCTCGTCCGGTGCGGAGATCCTCCGCGCTCGATCCGACAAGACTACGCGCGTCCGGTCAGTGCTCGTGACGCGGTTCGCTCTGGGCGCTCCGCACGACCGTCGCACCGGACTGCTCCCACGCCGTCATCCCGCCGACGACGTTCACCGCCGGGACCCCCGACTGCTCCAGCGCAGCGACCACGCGGGCCGAGCGTCCGCCGGAGTGGCAGATCACCATCGCGGGCTGGTCACCCCCGTCGATCTCCTGCCACCGCGTGACGAGTTCGGACATCGGGACGAGCGTGGCCTCCGGGGCGTGGACCTCGTCCCACTCGCCCTGCTCGCGCACGTCGAACAGACGTGCTCCCTCGGTGAGGCGACGACGGGCCTCGGTGACATCGATGTCCGTGATCTCGACGCCCATCAGACGGCCGCCGCCGCGTCGACCTGCTGCTGGCGCTTCTTCGCGGCGGCCTGCTCCTTCTTCGCGTCGGCCGCCTTGATCTTCGGCTCGTTCTCTCGCAGGTGCGCGTACATCGGCGAAGCGATGAAGATCGTCGAGTACGTGCCCACGATGATGCCGATGAACAGGGCGAGCGAGATGTCACGCAGGGTGCCGGCACCGAGGACGTACGACCCGATGAAGAGGATGGCTGCGACCGGCAGCAGTGCCACGACCGACGTGTTGATCGACCGGACGAGCGTCTGGTTCACGGCGAGGTTGACCGACTGTCGGAAGGTGCGGATGCTCTCCTGGCTGGTGTTCTCGCGCACCTTGTCGAACACCACGACGGTGTCGTACAGCGAGTAGCCGAGGATCGTCAGGAAGCCGATGACGGCCGCCGGGGTGACCTCGAGCCCCACGATGCCGTAGACGCCCGCGGTGATGAGCAGGTCGTGGAGCAGCGCGGTCATGGCGGCGAGCGACATCTTCCAGGTGCGGAAGTACAGCGCCATCACGACGGCGGCGAGGGCGAGGAAGATCACGAGGCCCCGGATGGCCTGGGCGAGGACGTCCGCACCCCAGGTGGCACCGATGAACGTCGAGGCGACCTGGCTGTCCGGGACGTCGTAGGCCTTCGCGAGGGCGTCCTGCACCTCGGTGGTCTGGCGGTCGGTCAGCTGACCGGTCTGCACGCGGATACCGTGCTGGCCGAGCTGCGAGACCCGCGGGATGCCCTCGGGCACGATCGACTCGACCGTGTCCGTCGCGATCGCCTGGTCGGTGGTCTTGACGTCCGAGATCGTGAACTCGGACCCGCCCGTGAACTCGATCCCGAGCTGGTACCCGCCGCGCAGCCACGGGATGCCGAGCGACAGCACGATCATCACGATCGCGACGAGGTACCAGGTGCGGCGCCGTCCGACGATGTCGTAGGAGCGCTTGCCCGTGTAGAGGTCGCTGCCGAACTGGCTGAAGCTGGCCATCAGTCGTCCTTCCCGTCCGGCGCGGTGCCGGTGTCGCCCGCGGCTTCGCGGGCCTTGCGCTCGGCGATGGTCTGGCGCCGCTGGGCCTCACCGGCGCTGCGGCTCTGGCGCTTCCCGTCGACGACGGGCGCGCGGAACTGCGCGCGTCCCCGGTAGACGGCGCCGAGGGCGCTCGGGTCGAGACCGCTGAACCGGTGCCCCTCGCCGAAGAACCGGCTCCGGGCGATGAGCTGCATCATCGGGTGCGTGAACAGCACGACCACGACGATGTCGATGAGGGTGGTGAGGAGCAGCGTGAACGCGAAGCCCTTCACGTCGCTGACCGCGAGGATGTAGAGCACGACGGCCGCGAGGAAGTTGATCGAGTCCGAGGCGAGGATCGTCCGGAGGGCCCGACGCCACCCGGCCTCGACCGCGCCCTCGAGCCCACGCCCGTCGCGCAGCTCGTCGCGGATGCGTTCGAAGTAGACGATGAACGAGTCCGCCGTGATGCCGATCGCGACGATCAGACCCGCGACACCCGCGAGCGACAGGCGGTAGTCGACCCGCCACGACATGATCGCGATCACGAGGTAGGTGAGCGCCGCGGCCACCCCGAGGGAGAGCACCGTCACGAACGCGAGCGCCCGGTACTGGATCACCGAGTAGATGATGACCAGGATGAGGCCGATCAGGCCCGCGATGAGCCCGCCGACGAGCTGCGCCGTCCCGAGCGTCGCGGAGATGTTCTCGTTCGACTGCACCTGGAAGTTGATCGGGAGCGCGCCGTACTTGAGCTGGTCGGCGAGCGTCTTCGCCGACTCCGCGGTGAAGTTGCCGGTGATCTGCGCCTTGCCGTTGGTGATCGCGGCGTTGGCGGCGGGGGCCGTGATGATCGTGCCGTCGAGGACGATCGCGAACTGGTTCTGCGGCGGCTGCAGCTTGACCAGGCGGCTCGTGACGTCCCGGAAGTCCTGCGAGCTCTTGCCCGAGAAGGTAAGGTTGACGGCCCACTGACCGGTGGAGGCGCCCTGCGAGTCGGTCGCGAGGCCCGACGTCGCGTTGCTGATCCCGGAGCCGGAGACCTCGACGGGACCGAGGATGTACTTGGCCGCGCCGTCCTGGTCACAGGTGACGAGGGGCTCGTCGTCCGGTGCCGTCGTGACGTCGTCGGGTGCCTTGCAGTTGTAGTTGTCGTACAGGGCCTGCAGCGCCGGGGTCACCTGCGACAGGTCGCTGCCGTTGGTCGGCTTGGTGCTCGGCGTCGCCTGCAGCGACGCGGGCGGCGAGTACGGCGTCGGCGAGGCGGAGGACCCGTTGCTCCCGCCGACCGAGGTGTTCGTCGCGGCCCCCGTGTAGAGCACCGGGCGGAACGTCAGCTTCGCGGCAGCCTCGATCCGGTCGATCGTCGCCTGGTCGGGCTTGCCCGGGATCGAGACGACGATGTTGTTCGTGCCCTGGGTGTTGATCTGCGACTCGGACACACCCGTGGCGTTGATGCGCTGGCGGATGATGTTCACCGCCTGGTTGAGCTGCTGGCTCGTGACCGAACCGCCCGCGGTGTTCTGCGCGGCGAGGGTGAGCTGCGTGCCGCCCTGCAGGTCGAGCGCGAGCTCGGGGACCCAGCTCGCGCCGGCGAACCACTTCCCCGTGTCGTCCTTCGTGGTGCTCGCCAGGATCGACGCGGCGGTGTTGAGCCCCGCGAGGACCGCCATCAGGATCACCAACCAGGTGAGCGAGCGAAGCGCCTTCTTGACGGGTGTCGATCGTGCCACCGGTCGTCTCGTCTTTCTGTCAGGACCGACGACGGAGTGCCGACGGCAGGAGAGATGCTGTCGGGCCTGGCGACCCGACAGCCCAGATCATCAGTTGTCGTGCTTGCGGTTGGTCTCGTCGGTGCGCTCACCGTAGACCGGGGCCTGGTCGTCGACGACCGGCTGCCCGTTCAGCTCGGTGACGCGCTTCGGCTCGTCCTCCGGGACGACGGTCGTGTCGACGTCGTCCAGGGTCTCGTCCACGACGCGGGACAGGGTCTGGCGGTGCACCGTGACGACGGTGCCCGGAGCGATCTCGACCTCGGCGGTGACCTTCTCGTCGTCGACCGACAGGAGCGTGCCGTAGAGGCCGAAGGACAGCATCACGCGGGCACCCGGCACCATCTTGGTGGCGAGCTCCGCCTGCTGCTTCTTGCGCTTGCGGCTGTTGTAGAACATGAAGGCAGCGAACGCCACGACGATGACGATGAGGATGACTTCTTGACCCATGATGCGATGCCTTCTCTGGTTGCTCGGTTTCGGGCCGTAGCAGTCTAGGGCACACACCGGTCCGGAGTACGTGTGCCGCCTGCACGACGGGGACTTCCCCGCCGTGCTCGTTCAGTGCTCGTCGTCGAAGAGCCCGGGTTGTGCACCGGCGCCCTGTCCCGGGGACATCCCGAGGTGCCGCCAGGCCTGCGGCGTGGCGATGCGCCCGCGTGGGGTCCGGGTCACGAGCCCGAGCCGGACGAGGAACGGCTCGACCACGGACTCGATGGTCTCGGATTCCTCGCCGACCGACACGGCCAGCGTGTTGAGTCCGACGGGCCCGCCGTCGAACCGGGTCAGCATGGTCTCGATGACGGCGCGGTCGAGTCGGTCGAGCCCGAGTTCGTCGACGTCGTAGAGCTCCAGCGCGCCCTGCACGGCGGCCATGCCGTCGGCCGGGCGGTGGACGAGCGTGAAGTCCCGCACGCGGCGCAGCAGGCGGTTCGCGATGCGGGGCGTGCCCCGGGAACGTCCGGCGATCTCGCGGAGGGCCGAGCGGTCGATGTCGAGCTCGAGGAGGTGCGCCGCACGGATCAGGACCTGTTCGAGCTCGTCCTTCTCGTAGAACTCGAGGTGTGCGGTGAAGCCGAAGCGGTCGCGCAGGGGGTTCGGCAGCAGCCCGGCACGGGTCGTCGCGCCGACGAGCGTGAACGGCGCGAGGTCGAGCGGGATGCTCGTCGCCCCCGCGCCCTTGCCGACCATGACGTCGATCCGGAAGTCCTCCATCGCGAGGTAGAGCATCTCTTCCGCCGAACGCGCCATGCGGTGGATCTCGTCGATGAACAGGACCTCGCCCGGGACGAGCGACGAGAGCACCGCGGCGAGGTCGCCGGCATGCTGGATCGCCGGTCCGCTCGACATCCGCAACGGACGGCCGGACTCATGCGCGACGATCATCGCGAGCGTCGTCTTGCCGAGTCCGGGAGGGCCGGCCATCAGGATGTGGTCGGGCGTCCGCTCCTGCATCGCGGCGGCCTTGAGCAGCAGGTCGAGCTGCCCGCGGACCTTGCGCTGCCCGACGAACTCGTCGAGCGACCGCGGACGCAGCGCTCCCTCGAACGCGAGTTCCTCCTGCGATTCGGCGCCGGCGGCGGTGATGCCGCTCACCGGCCGGCTCCCGCGGGCCGGAGGGCCCCGAGCGCAGCGCGCAACAGCGCCTGGGTGCCGAAGGACGCGGCCGCGGGGTCATCGGCGACGACGGCGTCCACCGCGGACCGGGCGGCGTCCTCACGCCAACCGAGGCCCGTCAGCGCGGTCACCACGTCCTCCGACGCCGGGTGGGCTGCGACGCCTGACGCGGAGACGGTCAGCGCCGGCTGCTCGAACGCGACCAGCTTGCCCGCGAGCGCGACGGTGATGAGCTTGGCGGTCTTCGGGCCGATGCCGGAGACCTTGCGGAAGGCAGCGTCGTCCTCGTTCGCGACGGCGGTGGCGATCTGTCCCGGGTCGAGGTGGGCGAGCACGCCGAGGGCGGACTTCGGACCGACGCCCGAGACGCTGCGGAGCAGGTCGAAGACCCGCAGCGCGTCGGTGGTCTCGAACCCGAACAGGAGGTGCTCGTCCTCGCGCACGATCATCGCCGTCCGTACGAAGACCTCCGCCCCGTGCCGCATCGTCAGCGCGTGCGCGGGTGTCACCGTGACGGCGTACCCGACTCCCCCGACCTCGATCACCACGCTCGACCCGGCGACGTCGATGCAGGTTCCCCGGAGGCTCGCGATCATGCTCCGAGCCTAGGGCCGGCCACCGACGTTGCTGCCGCACCACGCGCGCCGCCACGGGACCGGCCGCGAGCGGCCGCCGCGGCCGCGCGCGCGAGGGGCGTGTCGGCTCCCGCGCCCTGTTGCGCGTCACGCCAGGCGCGCTGTGCCGGGGTGAGCGTCGCCGGACCGGGGCCCACCTGGTCGGCCGACCCGAGCCTCCAGGCATGGCAGACGGCGAGGGCGAGCGCGTCCGCGGCGTCGGCCGGCTTCGGTGCCTCCGCCAGGCCGAGCACCGCCGCGACCATCGCCTGGACCTGCCGCTTGTCGGCGTTGCCGTAGCCGGTGATGGCGGCCTTCACCTCGGACGGGGTGTGCAGTCCGACGGGCAGGCTGCGCGCGGCCGCTGCGTGCAGCGCCAGGCCCGCCGCCTGCGCCGTCCCCATCACCGTGCGGACGTTCGCCTGGGCGAAGACACGCTCGACGGCGACCGCCTGCGGGCGGTGCTCGTCGATCTCGGCGGCGATGCCGTCGGCGATCCGGAGCAGCCGCTGTTCGAGGGCCATGTCGGCCGGTGTCCGCACGACGGTCACGTGCACGAGCCGTGCGCGCCGGTTCGGTGCGACCTCGACCACGCCGACGCCGCACCGGGTGAGCCCGGGGTCGACCCCGAGCACCCGGAGCATCGGACTAGTCCTCGTCCTCGTCGAGCTCGGCCTGGACGTCCGCGGGGATGTCGAAGTTCGCGTAGACGTTCTGCACGTCGTCCGAGTCCTCGAGCGCGTCGATCAGCTTGAACACCTTGCGGGCGGTGTCGGCGTCGATCGGGACCTTGAGCCCGGGGACGAACTCCGCGTCGGCCGAGTCGTAGTCGATGCCGGCGTCCTGCAGGGCGGTGCGCGCCGCGACGAGGTCGGTGGCCTCGGTGATGACCTCGAACCCGCCGCCCTGGTCGATGACGTCCTCGACACCGGCGTCGAGCACGGCACCCATCACGGTGTCTTCGTCGAGGCCGTCGGTCTTCGTGACCGAGATGACGCCCTTGCGCGAGAAGTTGTACGCGACGCTGCCCGGGTCGGCCATGGTTCCGCCGTTGCGGGACATCGCCGTGCGGACCTCTGCCGCGGCACGGTTCTTGTTGTCCGTGAGGCACTCGATGAGCATCGCGACGCCGTTCGGGCCGTAGCCCTCGTACATGATCGTCGTGTACTCGATCGACTCACCGGTCAGCCCGGCACCACGCTTGATGGCGCGGTCGATGTTGTCGTTCGGCACCGAGGTCTTCTTGGCCTTCTGCACCGCGTCGACGAGCGTCGGGTTGCCCGACAGGTCAGCGCCGCCCATCTTGGCCGCGACCTCGATGTTCTTGATCAGCTTGGCGAACGACTTGGCACGGCGCTGGTCGATGACGGCCTTCTTGTGCTTGGTCGTTGCCCACTTGGAATGCCCGGACACGGTGCTCCTTGCGTCTTGCGGAAAATCCTGGTCAGTCTACCGACCCGGGAGGCGCGGTGCCGGTCCGCCGCGCTGGCCCTGTGGGCAGTGCGCGGCGGCGGCGGCGTGCGCCGTGCGCGGCGGGTCCAGCCCGGTGGGTCGGGCGCGGCGGGCCCAGTCCGGCGGGCCCAGCGCGGCGGGTCGGGCGCCGCTGCGGTCAGGCGCTGTGGACGAGGTCGAGGAAGCGGCGGTGGAACCGGTCCTCCCCCGCGACCTCCGGGTGGAAGGCGCTCGCGATGACGTTGCCCTGCTGCACCGCGACGACCTGTCCGTCCGGCAGGGCCCCGAGGACCTCGACGCCGGGGCCGTGCTCCTCGACCACGGGCGCCCGGATGAACACCGCGTGGACCGGGGCCTCGCCGAGCGCCGGCATCGGGATGTCGATCTCGAACGAGTCGTTCTGGCTGCCGAACGCGTTCCGCCGCACGGTCGTGTCGAGCACGCCGAGCGTCTGCTGGCCCGGGATGCCCGCCGCGATCCGCGAGGACAGCATGATCATGCCGGCGCAGGTGCCGTAGGTCGGCAGCCCGCCACGGATCGCCTCGGCCAGGGGCTCGGCGACGCCGAACGCTCGGGAGAGCTTGTCCATCACGCTCGACTCGCCACCGGGGACGACCACGCCGTCGAGCGACCCGATCTCCTCCGGCCGGCGGAGCGGCACCACGTCGGCGCCGAGCTCCGTCAGCGAGGCGATGTGCTCGCGGAAGTCTCCCTGCAGTGCGAGGACACCGATGCGCGGGTGGGCGGTCGGACTACCAGCCACGCTCGGCCAGGCGGTGCGGGGCCGGGACGTCGGCGACGTTGATGCCGACCATGGCCTCGCCGAGCCCTCGGGAGACCTCGGCGATCACCTTCGGGTCGTCGTGGAAGGTCGTCGCCCTGACGATCGCGGCGGCGCGCTTGGCCGGGTCGCCGGACTTGAAGATGCCGGAACCGACGAAGACGCCGTCGGCACCGAGCTGCATCATCATCGCGGCGTCCGCCGGGGTGGCGACACCACCGGCAGTGAAGAGCACGACGGGGAGCTTGCCGGTCTGCGCGACCTCCTTGACGACGTCGAAGGGGGCCTGGAGCTCCTTGGCGGCGACGTAGAGCTCGTCCTCCTTGAGGGAGCGGAGCGCGGCGATCTCCTTGTTGATCGTGCGGATGTGCTTGGTGGCCTCGGACACGTCGCCGGTGCCGGCCTCGCCCTTGGAGCGGATCATCGCTGCACCCTCGGTGATGCGACGGAGCGCCTCGCCGAGGTTGGTCGCACCGCAGACGAAGGGGGTGGTGAAGTTCCACTTGTCGATGTGGTTGACGTAGTCGGCCGGGGACAGCACCTCGGACTCGTCGATGTAGTCGACGCCGAGCTCCTGCAGCACCTGCGCCTCGACGAAGTGGCCGATGCGGGCCTTCGCCATGACGGGGATCGACACCGCGGCGATGATCTCCTCGATCATGGACGGGTCGGACATGCGGGCGACGCCGCCCTGCGCACGGATGTCGGCGGGGACACGCTCGAGGGCCATGACGGCCGTTGCTCCGGCCTCCTCCGCGATGCGGGCCTGCTCGGCGTCGACGACGTCCATGATCACGCCACCCTTGAGCATCTCGGCGAGGCCGCGCTTGACGCGGTCCGAGCCGGTGATCGAGGTGCCGGGGGTGCTCGGGGTGCTGCTGCTGTCGCTCATGATGACGACAGTCTAGTGCTCCGTCGGCCAGGCTTCCGCGACGAGCCGGCGGGTGTCACCGAGCATCTGGGACATCGACTTCGTCCTCGCGATGATGGGGAAGAAGTTCGAGTCGGACGCCCACCGCGGGACGATGTGCTGGTGCAGGTGTGCCGCCACGCCGGCGCCCGCGACCTCGCCTTGGTTCATGCCGATGTTGAAGCCGTCGCAGTGCGAGACCGCCCGGAGGACCCGCATCGCGGTCTGGGTGAGCTCGCCCATCTCACGGAGTTCGTCCGGTGTCGTCTCGTCGTAGAGCGGGACGTGGCGGTAGGGGCAGACGAGCAGGTGCCCGTTGTTGTACGGGAACAGGTTCAACAGCACGTAGGCGTGCTCACCGCGGGCGATGATGAGGGCGTCCTCGTCGGACTTGTCCGGTGCTTCGCAGAACGGGCAGTCGTCGGCGTGGCCCCGGCCGCGCCCTTCGCGTCCGGCGTCGATGTACGCCATCCGGTGCGGGTTCCACAGCCGCTGGAACGCGTCCGGCACCGCGGCTCCGGTCGCGGCGTCGCGGATCACCAGGGGGTCGTCGTCGAACGACCCGTCCGGACCACCCGACCCGTCCGGAACGCGCGACCCGTCCGGAACGCGCGATCCGTCCGGACCGCCCGACCCGTCCGGACCGCCAGACCCGCCGAGCGCGCCGGAGGGCCCGGGGCCGACCACGCCTGCGACGTGACCGGTCCCGGGGACCTCCGGCGTGCCTCCCGGCTGGTCGGTGACCATCAGACCTGCGCGCGGTCGCGGATCGCGGTGAGGATCCGCTCGACGGCCTCGTCGACCGGCACCGCGTTGTCCTGGCGGCCGTCGCGGAAGCGGAACGACACCGCCCCGGCGTCGCGGTCGTCGCCACCGGCGATCAGCTGGAACGGCACCTTCGCCTTGGTGTGCGTGCGGATCTTCTTCTGCATGCGGTCGTCGGAGTGGTCGACCTCGGCGCGGACGCCGTGCGAGCGGAGCTTCGCGACGACCTCGTCGAGGTAGTCGCCGTACTCGGCCGCGACCGGGATGCCGACGACCTGGACGGGCGACAGCCACGCCGGGAACGCACCAGCGTAGTGCTCGGTCAGGACGCCGAAGAACCGCTCGATCGAGCCGAACAGGGCGCGGTGGATCATGACCGGGCGCTGCCGCGAACCGTCGGACGCCGTGTACTCGAGCTCGAAGCGCTCCGGCAGGTTGAAGTCGAGCTGCACGGTCGACATCTGCCAGGTGCGCCCGATCGCGTCACGCGCCTGGACCGAGATCTTCGGGCCGTAGAACGCTGCGCCGGCCGGGTCGGGCACGAGCTCGAGCCCGGTCTCCTCGGCGACCTCTCGCAGGGTGTTCGTCGCGATGTCCCACACGTCGTCGTCGCCGACATACTTCTCCGGGTCCTTCGTCGAGAGCTCGAGGTAGAAGTCGTCGAGACCGTAGTCGCGGAGCAGGGACAGCACGAACTGGAGGGTCGTGGTGAGCTCCTCCTTCATCTTCTCCTGCGTGGTGAAGATGTGGGCGTCGTCCTGCGTGAGGCCGCGGACGCGGGTCAGGCCGTGGATGACGCCGGACTTCTCGTTCCGGTAGACGGTGCCGAACTCGAACATCCGCAGCGGCAGGTCGCGGTAGGACCGGGCCTGCGAACGGTACGCGAGGATGTGCATCGGGCAGTTCATCGGCTTGAGGTAGTAGTCCGCGCCCTGGCGGGTCACGTTGCCGTCCTCGTCGCGGGCCTCGTCCATGTGCATGGCCGGGAACATGCCGTCCTTGTACCACCCGAGGTGGCCGGACTGCTCGAAGAGGTCGCCCTTGGTGATGTGCGGCGTGTAGACGAAGGAGTAGCCCTCCTGCTCGTGCCGACGGCGCGAGTAGTCCTCCATCTCGCGGCGGATGATGCCGCCCTTCGGGTGGAAGATCGCGAGGCCCGAGCCGATCTCGTCGGGGAACGAGAACAGGTCGAGCTCGGCACCGAGCTTGCGGTGGTCGCGCTTCGCAGCCTCCTCGAGGCGGACGAGGTGGGCCTTGAGCTGGTCCTTGTCCGGCCAGGCGGTGCCGTAGACACGCTGCAGCTGCGGGTTCTTCTCCGAGCCACGCCAGTAGGCGGCCGCGACGCGCATGAGCTTCGACGCGTTGCCGATCCAGCGGGTGTGCGGGACGTGCGGACCGCGGCAGAGGTCCTGCCACACGACCTCGCCGGTCTTCGGGTCGACGTTCTCGTACACGGTGAGCTCGCCCGCGCCGACTTCGACGCTCTCGCCCGAGTCGCCGGCGTCCGCGGCGCCCTTCAGGCCGATGAGCTCCTGCTTGTAGGGCTCCCCGGCCATGCGCTCGCGGGCTTGCTCGTCGGTGACGACCACGCGGCGGAAGCGCTGGGCCTGGCGGATGATCCGGTCCATGCCCTTCTCGATCGCCTTGAGGTCCTCCGGCGTGAACGGCTCGGCGACGTCGAAGTCGTAGTAGTAGCCGTCGGTGACGGGCGGGCCGATGCCGAGCTTGGCGTCGGGGTTGATCTGCTGCACCGCCTGCGCGAGCACGTGCGCGGCCGAGTGTCGCAGGATGTCGAGCCCGTCCTGCTCGTCGAGGGTCACCGGTTCGACCAGGGCGCCGGCGTCGACCGACGCGTCCAGGTCCTTAAGGGCGCCGGCGACGCGGATCGCGACGACGCCGCGGACCCCGTCGAACAGCTCGGTGCCGGTCGTGGTCGTCGTCGCAGTGCGGGGCTCGGGTGCCTGGGGAAGGTCTGCGGGCTCGGCGCCGTCGGCGGGCGCTGCGACTGCTTCGGTCACGATCGTGGTGCTCCTCGGTTCGTTCAGGGGTGGGTCAAGACTAGTGCGCCGCCACCGCGGAGCGGCTCCGGTGTGGAATGCGCTGCGTGGCGATCCGGCTGTGCAGGAACGACGCGCGTCCGCCGCGACGGGCCGGCCTGGAGGCGCGGTGCGGCTCCGTCAGGCCGGCACCGATCCGAGCGTGGTGACGGGCAGGCGGGACTCGAGGCGCTCCCGTCCGGCGAGGCCGTCGAGCTCGAGCAACGAGGCGAAGCCGATGGCCTCGTAGCCTGCTCGCTCGAGCAGGGTGATCGTCGCCGCCGCCGTCCCGCCGGTCGCGAGGACGTCGTCGACGACGAGCACGCGCGTCCCCTGCGGCAACTGGCCAGGGCGGAGCTCGAGCTCGGCCTCCCCGTACTCGAGCGCGTACTGCTCACTGAGCACCTCGCCGGGGAGCTTGCCGGCCTTGCGGACCGTGAGCACGCCGACCTGGTGCTGCGCCGCGATGCCCCCGGCGAGTGCGAAACCGCGGGCCTCGATCCCGGCGACGGCGTGGAAGCCCTCCCCGACGGCGAACGGTGCGGCGAGGGCTTCGCAGACGCGGCCGAACGCGACCGGGTCGGAGAACACGGGCGTCACGTCGCGGAACAGGATGCCCGGCTTCGGGAAGTCCGGCACGATCGCGGTGAGTCGGTCGACGAGGGCAGCTGCGGTTTCGGTCACCGCACAACGGTACGGCAGCCGGAGTGCCCGTCGGGACGTGCGCGGTGCGGATCGGTGGCGCACCAAGGAAGTCCGTCCGCACCACGGGTGCGCGTGGTGCGGACGGACTTCGGTCGAGCGGGTGCGAGGCGGCTCGGACGGACTTCGGTCGAGCGGATGCGAGGCGGTACGGCGCGCACGCCGCACCGCCTCCGAGACGCAAGGCCGCAGTGCCGCAGTGCCGCCGACCACGGTGTGCACCGGAGCACAGCACCGCAGCACCACGGAGCAGCACAGCGGCACGGGGCGTGTTCAGCGCCAGAGCTGCATGGCGCCGCTCTGCAGCAGCAACCGGAGCTGGCCCTCGCGCTGCTCGCGCTCGATCCGCTGCCGGGTCGCGAAGTCGACGGACGCCCGCACGGGCGTGGTCCGGCGGCTCCACAGGATCAGCCAGAGACCGACCCGGAGGGCGATGCGGTCGGGCAGCGAGACCCGGCGGCGCACCGCGCGGCTATCGGGTGGACGGGTGGTGGTCTTCGTCGACATGGTGGTGGTTCCTTTTGGGATGGTGCGTCCGGACCGTTTCCGGGCGCGACTGATCGACCCGTGAAACGGATCGGAGAATTGACGGACGCAGGCCGCGCAGAATGCCCGAGGGAATGCACGGAATGCGTCCGGAAATGTGTACTGGACACGGGAGCGCCACGCGGCCCGACGACGATCCGGAATCTCCCCCGTGGAGCCGAGGGCGGTCCACCGGGGTGGCGCCGAACCCGCAGGACACTGGGCGACCACGAGCCGGACCTCCCTGCTTGTCGGCGCTGCGCTGTCGAGACCGTGTCGATCAGCTGGTGCCGACCGACGCGCCGTCGATCGGCACGGTGTCGACCGACGCGGTGTCGATCGGCACGGTGTCGACCGACGCGGTGCCGATCGGCACGGTGTCGATCGACGCGGTGTCGATCGACGCGGTGTCGATCGACGCGGTCCCGATCAGTACGGTGCTGAGCACCGCTGTGCGGATCAGCACGGTGCTGAGCACCGCTGTGCGGATCAGCACGGTGCTGAACAGCGCCGTGCCTGACCGTTCAGTGCCGGATCAGCTCGAGTGGCAGATCGGCGCCGTGGTGCGGGAGTGTCGTGGAGCGGACGCTGCCGGTCAGCGGACTCGGACAGAGGTGCCGAGGAGTCCGGTGACGGCACGGAACGGTGCGGTGCCGGTGAACGGCGTCGTGCCGGTGAACGGCGTCGTGCCGGCGAACGGCGCGGTGCCGGTGGACGGGTTGCCGCGGTGCGTCGTGATGGCGGTGATCATCATGGATTCTCGCCCCCTCTCGGTCTCGTACTGACTGTGTGCTCGTGAACACTATCCACACCGAGAATGTCCGCGCAAGCCTTTTCTCAAGAATTCTCGGAACTCGTCCGCATTGCTGTGACCGACGGCGCGGAAACGACGAACGGCCCGGTGTCGATCAGGACACCGGGCCGTTCTCGTGGACCGATCAGACGGCCGCCGGCTGCGCAGCCTCGACCGTCAGTGCGCCGGCCGTCACGTCGACGCGGACGGTGTCGCCGGCCACGATCGCGCCGGACACCACGAGGCTCGCGATCCGGTCGTCGACCTCGCGCTGGATCAGCCGTCGGAGCGGCCGGGCGCCGTACTCCGGCTCGTAGCCGTGCTCGGCGAGCCAGGCGACGGCGGCGTCGGACACCGACAGGGTCATGCCCTGCCCGACCAGCCGGAGGGCGGTGTCCTCGAGGAGCAGCGACACGATCGACGTGATCTGCACCGAGGTGAGCTTGCGGAACAGCACGATCTCGTCGATGCGGTTGATGAACTCCGGCCGCATCGCCTCCCGGAGCTTCCCCATGACCCTTGCGCGCAGGTCGTCCTCGGCGAAGCCGTCCGCGGCACCGACCGCCGAGAACCCGAGTGCGCCGGACCGGGACGCGAGGAACTCCGACCCGATGTTCGACGTCATGATGACGACGGTGTTCCGGAAGTCGACCGTGCGCCCCTGCCCGTCGGTGAGCCGCCCGTCGTCGAGCACCTGGAGGAGCAGGTTGAACACGTCCGGGTGGGCCTTCTCGACCTCGTCGAGCAGGATCACCGAGTACGGGTTGCGACGGACGCGCTCGGTGAGCTGCCCGGCCTCGTCGTAGCCGACGTACCCGGGAGGGGCGCCGACCAGCCGCGAGACCGTGTGGCGCTCGCCGAACTCGCTCATGTCGAACCGGAGCATCGCCGACTCGTCGCCGAACAGGGACGCCGCGAGGGCCTTGGCGAGCTCGGTCTTCCCGACGCCCGTCGGCCCCAGGAACAGGAAGCTGCCCACCGGCCGACGCGGGTCGCCCATGCCGGTCCGGCTGCGCCGCACCGCGCGGGCGATCGCCTGCACGGCGTCGTCCTGCCCGACGACGCGCTCGTGGAGCTCGTCCTCGAGGACGGCGAGCCGGGAACGGTCGCCCTGCGTCAGACGGGTCGCCGGGATCCCGGTCGCGCGGGACACCACGCTGGCGATGTCGGCCTCCGTGATCAGTCGGTCGCCCGGTTCCGGACGGGAGGCGCGGGTCGCGCCCGCCTCCGAGGCGGCGGTGATCCGGGCCTCCAGGCCGTCGATCTCGTCGCGCAGGCGCGACGCCTCCTCGTAGTGCTCCTCGGCCACCGCCGCGTCCTTGGACGCGCTGAGCGCGACGACCTCGGCACGCAGCGCCTCGACGTCCACGTCGCCGGACCGAGCGAGGCGCCGGCGGGCGCCGGCCTGGTCGACGAGGTCGATGGCCTTGTCCGGCAGGTGCCGGTCGGCGACGTAGCGGTGCGACAGCTCGACCGCGGCGCGGAGGGCCTCCGGCGTGTAGGTCACGTCGTGGTGCTCCTCGTAGCGGGGTGCGAGCCCGGTGAGGATCGCGACGGCGTCCTCGACGCTCGGCTCCCCCACCGTCACGGGCTGGAAGCGACGCTCGAGTGCCGCGTCCTTCTCGATGCGGCGGTACTCCGCGAGCGTGGTCGCACCGACCATGTGCAGGTCGCCGCGGGCCAGGCGGGGCTTGAGGATGTTGCCCGCGTCCATCGACCCGCCATCGCCGCCACCGCCGGCACCGACGAGGGTGTGCAGTTCGTCGACGAACACGACGAGCTCGTCCGCGTGCTCGGCGATCTCGTCCATCGTCTTCGTGAGCCGCTCCTCGAAGTCGCCGCGGTACTTCGCGCCGGCGAGCATGCCGGGCAGGTCGATCGCGACGACGCGCTTGCCCTGCAGGAGGGCCGGGACGTCGCCGTCCACGATCCGCTGGGCGAGGCCCTCGACGATGGCGGTCTTGCCGACGCCGGGCTCACCGATGAGGACGGGGTTGTTCTTGGTGCGGCGGAGCAGGATCTCGACGGCCTGCTCGATCTCGTCGGCACGGCCGATGACCGGGTCGATCCGGCCGTCGCGGGCGCGCGCGGTGAGGTCGGTGCCGTACTGGTCGAGCGTCGGCGTGGTGCTCGGCGCGGTGGCCTCGGCCTCGGCGTCGGCCGTGCCGGGCGTCGGGCGGCCGTCGCGTGCGGCCGCGGCGGCCTCTTGTGCGAACGCCTGCACCGCCTGCGGGGTGACGCCGGCGTTCGCGAGCAGCTGACCGGTGACGGTGTCCTGGTCCGTGACGAGCGCGAAGAACACGTGCTCCGGATCGGTGTAGGTGCTCCCGAAGCCCTTCGCCGCCTGGGTGGCCTCGAGCAGGATGCGCTGCGCGGTGCCGGTCAGGGCGGCGACGGGGGCGCGCCCATCCGGAGTCCGGACGTCGCCGGACGGGGCGGGCAGCCGCTGCTCGATCTCGTCGGCGATGCGCTCCGGGTCGGCACCGGCGTGGCGGACGACCGCGGTGAACGGGTCGGTACGGACGAGCACGTGCAGCAGGTGCAACGCGTCGACCTCGTACTGGCCCTGTTCGGCCGCGTGCGCCGCGGTGCGCTGGAGGAGCTGGTGGGTGCGACGGCTGAGCAGTCGCGTGATGTCGACGGGGCGTCCGAACGGCACGGGCCGCTGCTGCCGCGCCCACTGCTGTTCGCTCTGTCGTGCCGCGATCAGGCGCGCGAGGAACTCGTCGAACGAGTCGTTGCCGTCCGGGCCGAACGTCTCTGGCAAGGGTGCCTCCTGGTTGGACTTGAGTGCCTTTGACTCAATGCAACGCAGGACGGCATCACCCATTCCCGGGAGGTGGAAGAACTTGCGCCGAACCGACTCAGGTCCGAGCGACCGGGTGGATGACGGCGCTCGTCACCCGCACCAGGTCGGCGGGTGCGAGCTCGATGTCGAACCCGCGTCGGCCGCCGGACACGAAGATGCTGTCGTACGCCAGCGCCGACTCGTCGAGGACCGTCCGGAGCGCCGTCCGCTGGCCGACCGGGCTGATCCCGCCGACGACGTACCCGGTGCGCTTCTCGGCGAGGGCCGGCTCGGCCAGGGTCGCCTTCTTGCCGCCGACCGCCGCGGCGATCGCCTTGAGGTCGAGTCGGTTCGCGACGGGGACGATCGCGACCGCGAGCGCACCGTCCACCGAGACCACGAGCGTCTTGAAGACCTGCTCCTCCCGGAGGCCGAGCGCTGCCGCAGCCTCCTCGCCGAAGTTCGTGGCGGTCTCGTGGTGCTCGTACACGTGGGGTGTGTACGGCACACCCGCACGGTCGAGTGCGACCGTCGCGGGGGTGCTCGGGGATGCAGCGGTCATGCCCCGAATCCTGCCGCGGACCCGCTCCCGTGGCGCTGCGGCACGCGGGGCGCAGCGGAACAGGCCCTGGCGCAGTCCGGTCCGGGGCGGGCTGTCAGCCGCCCTGGCCCTCCTGCTGCGGCCCTTGGTCGACCGGGTCGTACTCCGTCCCGCGCCCCTGCTCCTCGTCGGCGGTGGGCACGTGACGCTCGGTCCCGCTGCCCCCCGGGCTCGTGGCGACGTAGTCCGCCTCACCGGACTGCGTGTCGTGACCGAGCGGCTCGAGCGTCTCGTCGTCGGCCGGTCGGGGCAGGTGGTTCGCCGGGGAGGTCATCGTCCCTGACTACTCCACACGCACTGGGCGAACACGAGCGATGCCGGAGTGCGAGCATGGGGCCGGGAGCAGGGCCCGGAACGGGAGTACGCATGGCCGACGACGACCTGGCGGAGGAGCGAGCACGGCTCGAGGCCGTGGCGTGGGGTGCCGGTTCGACGCCGGCAGAGGCAGCGCGTGCCCGTGTCGCGCTCGACGACCTCGTCGCGGGGCGTCGGCCCCGTCGGACGTCGCCCACGCGAGCGCGCCGGTCCTCGCGCGACGGGGGCGTGTCCGAGACCGTGCAGCCTCGTCCGGGCGGGGATGCGGGTCGACCGTCACCGGACAGGGGGTCGACGCCCGTGCACGACCCGTACGGTGCCGGAGCGCGGACCGGGACGGGGGCGCGAGCCGTCCCCGATGACGCCGCGGCGACGCAGGCGTGGTCGGAGTCGGCCGGGTCGGGGCCGGCCGGGTCAGGGCCATCGGGGACGGGTCCCGGGGAGGCGGCGCCGCTGGGTCCGGCTCGCCCAGGTCCAGACGGTGCTGCGGGGGGTGACCACGACGAGTGGGGCGCAGCGAGCGCACCGGTCGGACGCGGTGCGGGAACCGGCCACGACGCCGGGTCGGCCGCTGCCGGCGGGCGCGGGGCGGGCCTCCAGGCCGGGTGGGGCCGTCGGGTCCGCGACCTGCTCACGGCGCGGCGACCCCGCGTCTGGGTCGCGCTCGGAGCCGCGGCGGCCGTCGGTGTCGCCTTCGCGGCCGGCACGGTCGTCGGTACCGCACGGCCGGCGGTGCCCGCGGCTCCCAGCATCACCCCGACTGCGGGGACGGTGACCCTGGAACAGCTGCTCGACGTGCCGCAGACGTACGCGGACCAACTCCCCGCGTCCGTGGACGCCCCGGTCAGTCTGCGCAGCACGCGGTTGGTCTTCACGAACCGGTCCCTCGACGGCGGCGACCTCGAGACGCCCTGGAGCGTCTGGGCCGGCGTCGGGACCGATCGGTCGACCATCTGCCTGGTCGCGACCGCCGACCGCATCGAGTCCTCGACGGGGTGCTACCCGCGGGAGGACGCGCTGCACGGGGCCGTCTCGCTGTCGGCGCAGTCGGCGAGCGGCACGCTCGAGGTGTGGCTCCGGGGCGGCGGGGTGCAGGGCACCGTCTCCGATTCGTACTGACGTACGCGGCGACACGGGCCGATGTGGTCGCAGCGCCCCGGGTGCTGTTCGGCGGACGCTGCTCGCGGACGCTGTACGGCGGACGCTGCTCGCGGACGCTGTGCGGCGGACGCCCTGCGGTGTGCTCGCCCGACCGGCCTCGATCGCTACGCGGTGGGCTCGCCCGTCCGCCGTGTACGGACCGCGCCCGTGACGACGGCGCCGGTGAGGGTCTGGATCGCCCGGCTGATGGTGGGCACCGAGGTGGTGACGACCGCGAGCGAGGAGGTGATCGCCTCGAGCGACGACGTCGACAGGTACTCCTGCGTGTGCGAGTGCACCGGGAAGCCCCGTCGGGCTGCGACGACCACGCCGAGCGATGCGAGGAGCACCGCGCCGCCGGCGAGCGGCATCCACTGCAGGCCGACCACGAGGGCCTGACCGCCGAGCGCCGCTCCCCCGGCGATGCCGATGTTCGACGCGCCGTTGACGAGCGCCCCGGCGATGTCCGGCGAGACGCCACCGGTCCGGATCGCGGCAGCCATGAACAGCGTGCCCGTCGTCCCGTTCGCGGCCATCCAGACCCCCGCGACGACCATGGTCCCGACGAGCGACCCGTGCACGAACGGCAGCACCGCGAAGGCGGCGGCCATGACCGCGACGGCGACGATGAGGGTCTGCCGGGGCGCACGGTCGACGAACAGCCCGGCGATCCAGAGCCCGACGACGCCGGTCGCGCCGAGGACGAGGAGTGCTCCCGAGACCAGGTGGGCGTCGAGCCCGGCGTCGATCGCGTACGGACCGATGTACGTGTAGACGACGTAGTGACCGGCGAAGAGCAGCAGGTCGGCGACCACGACGGAGAGCAGGCCGGTGCGGGCCCACGCGCGCGGCGACCCGATGTGCGGCGACGACGCGCCACGCACGGCCGGCAGGAATGCGAGCGCGATCGCGGCGAGCACGGCGGACGCGGCGGCGACGGCACCGACGGCGGGACGCCACCCGATGGTCTGCGCGACCCAGGTGGCGATCGGCACGCCGAGGACGAAGCCGAGCGAGCTGCCGGAGTAGACGAACGCGATCGCCCGACCGGCGAGACGCGGCGGCACGATCCGCGTGGCGTAGGCCGAGGCGACCGAGAAGAACAGGGCGTGCGCGACGCCGCCGACGACCCGGCCGGCGCACACGACCGCGAACGACGGTGCGAGCGCGACCATGAGGTTCGAGACGGCGTACCCGACGAGGGTCGCGACGAGCACGGTCTTCCGCGGCAGGCGCGCGGTGAACGACGTCAGCGGCAGCGCGAGCAGGGCGACGGCCGCGGCGTAGACGGTGACGACCACGCCCATCGTCGACTCGGAGACGCCGAGGTCGCGGCTCATCGTGCCGAGCAGCCCGACCGGCATGAGCTCGGTGGTGATGGCGAAGAACGTCGCGAGTCCGAGGACGGCGATGCCGACGATCGACCCCGTCGTGACGGTGATCGGCCGCGTGTGCGCCGGCACGGCCGAGGTTCGGGTGGTGGTGGTGGTGGTGGACACGGGGCTGACCTCCTCGCTGGGGACGTCCGAGCGCACGGCGAAGACGTCCGGGAACGAGGAGCTGCGCGCTCGAGCTGTGGATGGTGTGGTGGGTACGACTCCACGGCGAGTGCGCCCGTCCAGTGTCGCACGCTGCCTCCGTGCGACGCGAGGGCTACCGCTGAGAACTTCCTCGGAGCGCTCCAACGGCGGTGGGGTGCGGTTTGTTCCCGACGCGCAGAACGGGGTGGGACCGAGCGGCCCCACCCCGTTCGACGACACGTATCAGTCGCGCGGACGCACCCGACGACGGTGCCGCACGGAGCGGACCGTCACGAGGCCCGTGCCGAGCAGCACCAGGACCGCCGCGGCGACGATCCCCGGCCCGATGTCCGCGCCGGTGTAGGCGAGCGCACCGGTGGACGGGCCGGAGCCCGTGGCCGCGACCGGCGCGGTCGTCGGGGCGGTGCCTACGGTGGGCGTCGCGGTCGGCGTCGGGGTCGGGGTCGGCGCTGTCGGTGCGGCGACGACGACGTCCGGCACCGTGACGACGTCGGTCTCGTCGAGGCCGGAGGTGAAGTCGACCGTCGCGTCGCTGCCGGAGACGGTCACGGTGTAGTCCGTCGACGGGTTGAGGCCGTCCAGCGTGTAGCTGCCGTCCGACGTCGTCGTGGCCGTGACCGGGCCACCGGCGTCGGCCTCGGTCGGGGTCGCCGTCACGGTCCGGCCCGGTGCCGGGTCGCCGGCGGTGTCGACCACGCGGCCGTCCGCGCTCGTGACGACCGCCTCCGGGACCGGCGGCGTCGTGAACGCGAAGTCCCGGGTCTGCTCCGTCCCGGCGGTGATCGTCACCGGTCCCCCGTCCTCGCTCGCGAGCTCGGCGTCGGGTCGGGGTTGGACCACCCGCACCGTGTAGGTCCCCGCCACGGTCGTGAAGGCGTAGCCGCCGTCCGCGTCCGTCACGGTCGTCGCCACGACGGAGGCGCCGTCGAGGAGCTGGACGGTCACCCCGGCCTGGGGCGCACTGTCGAGGACGACGGTGCCGCTGACGGTCCCGACCGCGTTCGTCGTGATCTCCCGGACCGGCGCCGGGGCTGCTCCGGCCTCGCCGGTGGTCACCGTCTCCGGGTCGGCACCACCGACGGCGACCGTGACGGGGGTCTCCGGCGTCAGACCGGAGGCGGTGTACGAGCCGGCGACGTTCGTCACCGTCGTGATCGGCTCGGGCGAGTTCGGGTCGGTGATCACGACGGGGACGTCGGCGGCAGGGCTGCCGTCCGCGCCGACGACCTGCCCGATGATCGATGCCGTGCCGGCGGGTGCCCGGAACGCGAAGTCGGCCGTACCGTCCGTGCCGACGAGCGTCACCGTCTGGGTCACGAGCGACGGGTCCGGGTTCGTCCCCGCCGGCGGTGCGACGGTCACGGTGTAGCCCGGGATCTGCGGCAGGTCCGGGAAGGAGTAGTTGCCAGCAGAGTCCGTGACGGTGGTGTAGATCGTCCCGCGTGGGGCCTGCACGGTCACGGTCCTGCCCGGGAGCGGGGCGCCGTCGAGGGTGGCCGTCCCCGTGAGCGAGGCCGTCTTGACCGTGAACCACGTCTGGTAGACCGGGAACCCGCTCCGTTGCTGGTACGAGATGGTCAGGGTCTTGAGCGCGACGACAGGGCTGAACCAGGCGGACGCCCCGGCCGTGTCCGAGGCCCCGGGGTTGCCGACGAGCGTGCCCCCGTTCGCCCCGGGGGTCCAGGTCGGCTTGTCGGACCCCGGTGTCGGGTCGTCCGCCGTCGCCCGGCCGCAGGGCCAACCGCCCGCCACGACCGAACCGCAGGAGTTGTACGACCCGGTCGAGGGGTCCGTGCCCCCGTAGCCGAGGTCCGCCGCGCTGACCGCGTTGCCGGCGGCGTCCGTCGCGGTGATCGTGACCTGGTCGGCGTCGATGTCGCCGAGGACGAACGCCCAGCTCTGCGCACCCGGGGCCGGCTCGGCGAAGGTGTACGTCGTCACGGACGGCGACCGGTCGTTGTCGGCGAGCGGTCGCTGGTTGAGGTAGGTGTTCCCCCGGCTCGTCCCGAAGCCCGCGGCGCCGACCGGTGTGGCTGCGGACTGCCACGTCGAGTTGCCGCTGATGACCGTCGACTGCCGTGAGTTCGAGGTGAAGGTCGTCTCCGGGAACCCCGCCATGCTGACGGTGCCCGTGTAGTCCTTGCCCTGACCGGCGAGGGTGAACGTCCCCCAGTGCCCGGTCGGTTCTGCGGAGGCCGACGTCGCGCCGACGAGCGCGAGTCCCCCTCCCAGTGCGAGGGCGGTCAGTGCCGCCGTGACGGTGCGCGAACGTCGCATCGTGCTCCCCTGCTCGTGCTGACCTGGCCCCTGTGCCAGACGCCGCGATCTCGGCGTTCGCTCAGGCTAGCCACCGAGCGCGGATCACGTCCACGACGGTGCGGAACCGGGACCGGGACCGGGATCACGCACCGCGGGCGATCGCAGCACGGCGTCGAGGGCGGCCACCTGTCCGAGGACGAGCAGTCCGCGCGCCTCGTCCACACCCACCCACCGGGCAGCGTCGACCTCGGGCACCTCCACGAACCGCCCGGACCCGCGCGGGAGCTCGAGCCGCACGATGTTGCTGACGACCTCGGCCACGTCGAAGGCGGGCGCGTGCACCGCGAACACGCGGACGACCTTGGACGACTGCCGGAACTCGCCGAGGTCCACCGCGACACCGTCGGGCGGCGCGACGCCGATCTCCTCGGCGAACTCGCGGCGCGCGGCCGCCAACGGGTCCTCACCCGGTCCGATCTCGCCCTTCGGGATCGACCAGGACCGCGGACGACGCTGCCAGAAGGGACCGCCCATGTGGGCGAGGAAGACCTCCGGGCCGGCGGGGCCGGTCCGGTGGAGCAGGAGTCCGCTGCTGAGGCGCACACGGCGAGGCTACGCACGGACCGCTGGAGGCACGGCAGGGCTCCGCCGGGTCGCTGCGGATCGGCTCCGTGCAGGTCCGGGACGCGGCTGCTGACCGGCACGGAGCCCGCTCCCGACGCGGCTCCGGTCACGCCGTCCGGGAGCGGTCGCGTCGTCCGGTCGGTCGGTCGGTCGGGTACCGGCGTATCCTGCGCCCGAGGAGCGCCGATGGACGCCCCCGAGACCAGCACGAGGAGGTCGATCGGGATGGACGAACGGTGGCCGACGGTGACGTTGGCAGCGGACGCAGCGAAGCCCCACGAGCAGGCCCTGCGGTGGATCGCCTCGCGGTCCGGCGCCGGTGTCGAGCGGCTGTGCGTGATCGGGTTGGACCCGGCGATGGAGGGACGCGTCGGCCCCGACGGCACCCGAGTGGCCGATGCCGTCGCCGCCGCAGCGCGAGAGGCGATGCCCGGGGTCACGGTCGAGGTCGCGCGCCACTCGGGACCCTTCACGAACGCGCTCGTCGCGGCGTCCGGGGACGGTGACCTCCTCGTGGTCGGGTCGTGGCGGAGCCGCCGTGGCACGACCGTCGGATCAGGGCCCGCCCGGGTGGCCGAGCGGGCACCCGTGCCGACCGTGGTGGTCCCGGACGGGCCGCACCCGGTCGACGGCGACGTCGTGCTCGCGGTCGACGAACCCCTCGACGAGCGCGCGGTGTCGATCGCCGTGACCGAGGCGGTGCGTCGGCACCGACGGTTGACGGTGCTCCGCGCGTGGCAGATGCCCGTCCTCACCAGGACGGGCCTGACGGACTTCGCCGAGGACCCGCTGCGGTGGCGCGCCCGGAACGCCGAGCTGCTCGACCGCGTGACCGCCGAGCTGCGGCGCCGCCACCCGGAGGTGCGGATCCGTCCGCTGCTCGTCGAGGGGCACCCCGGTCACGCCATCGCGTCGCACACACGGACGGCGGCACTCGTCGTCCTCGGTCAGGGGCACGTGCACGCGCTGTCCGGGTCCGTCCTGCGCTATGTGCTGCGCGAGTCCGTGTCGCCGGTGTGCGTGGTCCCACCGAGCGCCCACGTCGATGACGACGCCGACGCCGAGGCCCAGGAGCGTCCGGCGACCGTGTGACACGGCGTGGGCCGGGTCGTCGTGCCGGTCAGCCGGCCAGGTCCTCCACTGCCGCGGCCACGCGGTCAGTGAGGTAGGCGACGCCGCGCTCGTTCGGGTGCAGTGCGCCGGGCTCGAGGTCGATGCGCTGCAGGTTGCTCGTGCCGTCGAGCGACACCCCGGCGACGTACGGCCGCTTCGTCGCGCACGCTGATCGTGCCTGGGTGCTCGCGAACACGTCGACGAAGCGGACCCCGGCGGCGCGGGCCGCGTCGGCGGACACGGCGTTCAGCTGCTCCTGCACGCCGTGCAGGTAGACGACGTCGGTGTCCGTGAACGGGTAGGTGTCGGACGGGAACGACCCGGCGAGCGTGCCCAGGTCGACGGCCGCGCGGAAGCAGCCCCTCGCCGGCGTGTGCTCGGCGTCGGGGAAGATCGCCGGGTAGCCGAGGAACACCACGACGGCGTTCGGCGCCGCCTCCTCCACCCGGGCGAGCGTGTCCGCGATGCCGAGCGCCACCCGGGAGGCGATCTTCGTGCCGAGCTGGTCCTCGCCGTCGCGGACCAGCGTGCTCTCGCACGACGGTGCGTCGCGTCCGGAGAACACCGGGCCCTTCGCGGAGAGCGCGAGACACGAGGCGGCCGTGCCAAACAGATCGGCGTCGTTGCCGCCGATCGTCAGCGTCACGAGCCGCGTCGACGCGGACAGCGCGCGGATCTGCGGCGGCACCCCCGCGAACTGGAAACCAGAGGTGACGTCGTCGCTCGTGGCGCCTCCGCACGTGACGTCGGTCAGCTGGAGACCGAAGCGCTGGGCGATCCGGTGCGGGTAGTCGCGCGCCGACTGCCCGCACGCGTTCGTCGGGAGGTGTGTCGGGTCGTCGAGTCCGTACCCGGCCGAGTAGGAGTCCCCCAGCGCCACGTACTCGCTCCCCGGCGGGACGTCCGCGAGTCGCTCGGGTGGGTCGGACGACACCGGGAACGGCTGCGGTCGCGGCCAGGACGGGGCGGCGGCGGCCGTCGACGGGATTGGGACGCCGGGCGCGACCCCCGCGACCACCATGGTCCCGGTGGCGACGACGACGGCCAGGCAGGCAGCGACTACCGATCGGACCGAGCGGTTCAGGGCGACCTCCGGCAGGACGAGGACGGACCGCCAACGCTAGCGGTTCGCCCCCGCCGTCACCTCAGCGTCGACCGAGTCGACGCTCGCCGTTGCTGCCGGTCTGGTAGGTCAACCCGTAGTGCTCGTACAGGCCGGGCTCGACCGCGGCGTCGAGCTCGCCGTCGGTCGCGATCGACGGCGCGTCCTTGACGAGCTTCTTCGGGAACCCGACGACGAGGTGCTTCGGAGCCACGAGGGCGCCGGTGAGCGGAACGAAGACGAGCTTCTGGAAGCCGACGAGTCCCGTCGTCACGGCGCCGAACGCCGGGTCCGAGGTCGCGGTGTCATAGTAGATGCTCTCGAGCGTCCCGATCTTCTCCTCGGACTGGTCCACGACCGGCAGTCCGATCCAGTCCCGGATGTTCGCGGCTTCGAACACGGTCGTTCCCTCCCGGCGGCCGGACCCTCCGACCGCCCGCTCCCGAACCTACTGACGGACGGCTGACCCCGACCGCCCCGGCACGACCCCGAGTCCGTCCACCGCGGCGAGCACGTCGTCCGGCCCCACGGCCAGCAGCGCCGGGTCGGGTTCCTCGGAGAACACGTCGCCACGTCGCTGCGCCGCGTCGGTGAGCACGACGTGCGGCCCCGACGCGGGCGGTCCCCACGCCTCGGGCGGTGCCGGTCCGAACAGGACGACCGACGGCACGCCGTAGGCGGAGGCGAGGTGTGCCGCGCCCGTGTCGACGGTCACCACCACCGCCGCGTCGGCGACGACCGCCGCGGACGGCTGCAGGTCGAGGACCCCCGCGAGGACCGCCCCCGGCGGCAGCCCGGCCGCGTCCGCGACCGCACGCGCACGGTCGACGTCGTCCGCGCCTCCCGTCAGGACCACGTCGTGTCCGCGCGCCCGGAGCCCGCGCACCACTTCGGCGAAGCGGTCGGTCGGCCAGTGGCGCGCGCCGTGGAATGCACCCACGTGCACGACCGCGGCCCCGGTCACGACCGACGGCGTGGCGGGACGGTCGATCGCGACCTCGTCCGGGTCGGCGGGGATGCCGTGCCAGCTGAGGAGGCGCGCCCAGCGCTCACGTTCGTTCACGCCCTCGGGCCAGTCGGGACCGTCGTGTCCGCGGTCGGGATCCCGGTGGCCGATCACCCGGCCGGGGAGGATGGCCTCGAGGAGGTCGTTCGACTCGGGCCCCACACCGTGGAGGTTCACCGCGACGTCGACGGAGCCGGTCGGGGCGGCGATCGGGTGGCCCAGCCCGTGCTGCGCGAGGTGCACGTCCACCGCGGGGACGAGCTCGACGACCGGAGCGAGCCACGCCGTCGTCGCGAGCGTGATGCGGTGACCCGGGAAGGCCCGGCGGAGTGCGCTCAGCGCGGGCACGGCGACGAGGAGGTCCCCGAGCTTGATGGCGCGGAGCACGAGGAGCTCCGGGCGGCCGTCGGACGGGGGCATGGTCGGCAGGGCGGTCACGCTCGCGGACGGTAGGCGGCAGTCGCTGCGGACACGGCCAGCACCGCGCGGAACGGCTCTTCCTGAGCCGGTCCGCGGTGCCCGGTCGGTACTGCTCGATTCATGGCCCTCGCTCCGGACCGCCTCGTCGGCGGCGTCCTCTTCGACCGTGACGACACGCTCGTCGTCGACGTGCCCTACAACGCCGACCGCGGCCGGGTCGTGCCGGTGCCGGGCGCGCACCGGGCGGTCGAGCGGGTCCGTGCCGCGGGCCTGCGGACCGGGGTCGTCACGAACCAGTCGGTCATCGCGAAGGGCATGGCCACCAGGGAGGAGGTCGACGCGACGAACGCGCGGGTGGACGAGCTGATCGGCCCGTTCGACGTGTGGTGCGTGTGCCCGCACGACGCCGGTGACGGCTGCGACTGCCGGAAGCCCCGGCCCGGCATGGTGCTGCGCGCCGCAGCGGTGCTCGGGGTCCCCGCCGCCGAACTCGTCGTGGTCGGGGACATCGGGGCCGACGTCGAGGCGGCCCTCGCCGCCGGGGCGCAGGGCATCCTCGTCCCGACGGCACGGACGCGGCGGGCGGAGGTGGACGCGGCGGAGACGGTCGCCGCGACCCTCGACGACGCGGTGACGCTCGTGCTGGCGCAGCGTCCAGCGCCGGTCGCGTGAGCGGGACCGGCGGACCGCGAGTCCTCGTCGCCCGGCTCGACTCCTTCGGCGACGTCCTGGTCGCCGGTCCCGCCGTGCGAGCGGTGGCCGCCGGCGCCTCGCACGTCACGCTGCTCTGCGGGCCGCAAGGCGCACCCGCGGGGCGGCTGCTCCCCGGCGTCGACAGCCTCCGGACGTGGGCTGCGCCGTGGGTGACCGAGACGGCCCGACCGATCGACGACGCGGTCGTCGACGAGTTCCGCGCGCTCGTCGCGGAGGAACGCCCGGACGAGGCCGTCGTGCTGACTTCCTTCCACCAGTCACCGTTGCCCCTCGCGCTGCTGCTCCGGATCGCCGGCGTCCCGCGCGTCAGCGGTGCGTCGGTCGACCACCCGGGTTCGCTCCTCGACGTCCGGCTCCGACCGGGCGAGGACCTCCCCGAAGACCTGCCCGAGCCCGAGCGCGCGCTCCGGATCGCGCAGGCAGCCGGCTTCGCGCTGCCGGACGGTGATCCCGGGAGGCTCGCGGTGCGTCGAGACGCCGCCCCACCAGCGCCGGTGGCCGGTCTGGACCGGTACGTCGTCGTGCACCCGGGTGCGAGCGTCCCGGCCCGCGCGTGGCCCGCCGAGCAGCACCGAGCGCTGGTCGCCGCGTATGCCACAGACGGGGTCCCGGTGGTGGTCACGGGGTCGCCCGGTGAACGCGCGCTGACGGCCGAGGTCGCCGGGCCCACCGGGATCGACCTCGGCGGGGCGACCACCCCGGCGGAACTCGCGGCGGTGCTCGCCGGCGCAGAGGTCGTCGTCGTGGGCAACACCGGACCAGCGCACCTCGCGGCCGCCGTCGGCGCCCCGGTCGTCAGCCTGTTCTCCCCCGTCGTGCCGGCGGTGCAGTGGGCGCCGTACGCGCCGCTCGTCGAACAGCTCGGCGACCAGGCTGCCCCATGCCGGCTGAGCCGCGCCCGCGAGTGCCCCGTCCCGGGTCATCCCTGCCTCAGCCGGGTGTCCGTCCAGGATGTGCTGGATGCGCACCGGAGGCTGCTGATCCGCGCTTCGCGGCTGAGTGCACACGATCCTGCGTGCTAGCCGGGCGACCGTTGCGTAGCGTCCGCCACTGCTCCCCCTCCTGCTCCCCGAACCGGAAGGCCCGCATGCGCATCCTCGTGTGGCACGTCCACGGCGGCTGGATGGACGCCTTCGTCCGCGGCCAGCACCAGTACCTCGTCCCGACCACCGCAGCGCGCGACGCCGACGGCCTCGGACGGGGCGGCCGGGACTGGCCGGACTCGGTCGTCGAGGTCGTGCCGGAGGACCTCGCCGCCGCCGAGGTCGACGTGGTCGTCCTGCAGCGCACGGAGGAACTCGCCGCGGCCGAGCGGCTGCTGGGTGGCCGCCCGGTCCCGACGGTCTACGTCGAGCACAACGCCCCCAGAGTCGACGTGCCGGGTACCCGGCACCCGCTGCGGGATCGAGACGACCTCGTCATCGCCCACGTCACGCACTGGAACGCCCTCATGTGGGACTGCGGGTCCACCGCCACCACCGTCGTCGAGCACGGCGTCGTCGATCCCGGGCCGCTCTACACCGGCTCACTCGACCGCTTCGGCGTCGTCGTCAACGAGCCGGTGCGCCGCGGACGCGTGGTCGGGACCGACCTGCTCCCCCGCTTCGCGGCCGTGGCACCGGTCGACCTCTGGGGCATCGGCACCGAGCGGATCGGCGAGCTCGGCTTCGGCGACCGCGTCGTCGCCAGGGGGGACGTGCCGGCCGACCCGATGCACCGTGCGCTCGCGCAACGTCGCGCCTACGTGCACCCGAACCGGTGGACCTCCCTCGGGCTGTCGCTCATCGAGGCCATGCACATGGCGATGCCCGTCCTCGTCCTCGCGACCACCGACGCACCGCGGACCGTGCCCGCCGACGCCGGCGCGATCGCGACGGACGTCGACGAGCTGGTCCGTGCCTCCCGGCTGCTGCTCGAGGACCCGGACGAGGCGCGCCGACGCGGTGCCGTCGCCCGGGAGGCCGCACTGGGGCGGCACGCGCTCGCTCGCTTCACCGCCGACTGGGACGACCTCCTCGACCGGGTCGTCACCGGCCACCGGACCGCGCACGCCGTGCGGCGGAACGGCGCGGCAGGGGCCGTGCTCGACGGGAGCGTCCGATGAGGATCGCGATGGTCTCCGAGCACGCGAGCCCGCTCGCGACCCTCGGCGGCGTCGACGCAGGCGGACAGAACGTCCACGTCGCCGAACTGTCCGGAGCGCTCGCCGACCGCGGACACCGGGTGACCGTGTACACCCGGCGGGACGCTGCCGAGCTGCCCGCCCGTGTGCTGCTGCGTCCGGGTGTCGAGGTCGTCCACGTCGATGCCGGTCCGGCCCGCGCGGTGTCGAAGGACGAGCTCTTCCCGTACATGGGGACGTTCGCGGCCGTCCTCGCCGCCGAGTGGTTCGTCCACCGACCCGACGTCGTCCACGCCCACTTCTGGATGTCCGGCCACGCCGCGCTCGAGGCCGTCGCCCAGGTGCAGGCCCGGACCGGCGGGATCCGCATCCCCGTCGCGCAGACCTTCCATGCCCTCGGCGTCGTCAAGCGGCGACACCAGGGTTCGGCGGACACGAGCCCCGCCGAGCGCGAGTGGGTCGAGCCCGCTGTCGGACGGACCGCCGACCAGGTCGTCGCGACGTGCTCCGACGAGGCGTTCGAGCTCAGGGCACTCGGCATCCCGCTGCACCGGATCTCGGTCGTGCCGTGCGGCGTCGACGTGGAGACCTTCAGCCCCGAGGGTCCGGTCGAGGCACGGGGACGCACGCAACGGGTCCTCACCGCATCGCGACTCGTCCAGCGCAAGGGCGTCGGGACGACCATCGCCGCCGTCGCCGAGCTCGTCCACGAGGGCCGGGACGTCGAGCTCGTCGTCGTCGGCGGTGCCGGCGTCGCCGGGGCCGACCTGCCCGACGACCCGGAGTACCAACGCCTCGACGCCCTCGCCCGGGAGCTCGGCATCCGCGACCACGTGCACTTCCGCGGCCAGCTCGGTCAGCACGACATGCCCGCGGTGTACCGGAGCGCCGACGTCGTGGTCTGCGCCCCCTGGTACGAGCCGTTCGGCATCGTCCCGCTCGAGGCGATGGCCTGCGGCCGCCCCGTCGTCGCGTCGAGCGTCGGCGGACTGATCGACACCGTCGTGGAGGACGCCACCGGCCTCCACGTGCCGCCCCGCGACGAGGACGCCGTTGCCACCGCCATCGGCACGCTCCTCGAGGACCCGGCGCGCCGTGCGGCGTTCGGCGCCGCCGGCCGCGAACGCGCGGTCGCCCGGTACACCTGGCAGCGGGTCGCCGCCGAGAGCGAGCGCGTCTACGACCGACTCGTCGCCGGTGCCGGCGCCAGCACCGCCGTGGGCTTGGGCCCCGTCGCCGGGGCGAGCGGCGGCGGGGACACCGGCGCGCACGCCCGTCCCGGCGCAGGTCGCGCCCCCCGTCGCACCGCGATCACCGAGAGGACAGCACGATGACCATCTCCCCGACCGAGACCGCAGACGCCGTCCCGGTGTCGAGCGTGCAGGTCGTCCGCGACCACGTGGCCGCGTCCGTCCCCGTCATCGCGTCGCTCGCCGACCACGGCGACCACATCGCCGCCTGGGCCGACGACATCGCCACGCGGCTCGTCGCCGGGCGGCGGCTCCTCGCCGCGGGCAACGGCGGGTCCGCGGCGGAGGCGCAACACCTCACGTCCGAGCTGACCGGCAGGTTCGACGGGGACCGGCCGGCGTACTCGGCGATCTCCCTGCACGCCGAGACCTCCGCCGTGACCGCGATCGGCAACGACTACGGGTACGACGAGGTATTCGCGCGCCAGGTCCGCGCCCATGCCCGCGCCGGGGACGTCGTCGTCCTGCTCAGCACGAGCGGGAGGAGCCCGAACCTGCTCCGAGCCGCCGAGGCCGCCCGCGCCGTGGGCGCCCTCGCGATCGCCATGACCGGTCCGCGGCCGAACCCGCTCACATCGGTCGTCGACGACGCGATCAGCATCGACGGTCCGTCCGCGAACGTGCAGGAGGCGCAGCTCGTCCTCGTGCACGCCCTCTGCCGCGCGATGGAGCCCGCTCTCCGCCGAGGAACCCGTCGATGACCCGCGCCGCACACGACGGCGCGCGACGCATCGTCGTCGTCGGGGACACCCTGCTCGACGTCGACGTCTCCGGAACGAGCGAACGCCTGAGCCCGGACGCCCCGGTCCCGGTGGTCGACGTCCGCACCGACGACCGCCGCGCCGGCGGCGCCGGACTCGTCGCGACCATGCTCGGGAGGGACGGCCACGACGTGACGCTCGTGACCGTGCTCTCCGACGACGGCCGGGGCGATGAGCTGCGCGCGCTCCTCCCCGGCGTGCAGGTCGTCGCCGGGCCGTCCGACGCGCCCACCCCGGTGAAGACCCGCGTGCGCGTCGTCGACCACGCCCTGGTCCGGATCGACGAGGGCTGCGAGACACCGCCGGTCCCGTCCGTCACCGCCGAGATGACCGCTGCCCTCGACGGGGCCGACGCGATCGTCGTCGCCGACTACGGCCGCGGGGTGGCCGCCGCTCCCGAGCTCCGCGAGGCGCTGACCGCCGTGGCCGCGTACACCCCCGTCGTCTGGGACCCGCACCCCAGGGGCGCCACCCCGGTCCCCGGCACCACGGTCGCGACCCCGAACGCGGCGGAGGCCCGTGTCCTCAGCGGACTCGGCGGCGACGGCGTCCCGTTCGCGACCGACGCCGCCGGGGCGCTCCGCGAGCGCTGGGGCACCCGTGCCGTGGCCGTCACGCTGGGCGACCGCGGTGCCCTCGTCGCCTCCGCGTCCGGCGCTCGCTTCGTCCCGGCACCCTCCACCACCGCCGGCGACCCCTGCGGCGCGGGTGACCGGCTCGCCGCCGGGGTCGCGGTCGCGCTCGCCGACGGCGCGGACGTCGCGGACGCCGTGGCCGCCGGGGTCGCCGATGCCTCCGCCTACCTCGCGGCGGGCGGTGTGACCGCGCTGTTCGCGGACCGCGGCGCCGAGCCGGTGGCCGTGCCGGGCGTCGACCGCGACGCGCTGCGTCTGGTGCACCGGGTCCGTGCCGAGGGTGGGACCGTCGTCGCGACGGGCGGCTGCTTCGACCTGCTGCACGCCGGCCACGCCCGGATCCTCTCGGCTGCGCGTGCGCTCGGCGACTGCCTCGTCGTGTGCCTCAACTCGGACGACTCCGTCCGAGCGCTGAAGGGTCCGGAGCGACCGATCATGACGCAGGACGACCGCGTCGAGCTCCTGCTCGCGCTGGACTGCGTCGACGCGGTCGTGGTCTTCGACGAGCACACCCCGGAGGAGGCACTCCGGCGGTTCCGTCCGGACGTCTGGGCCAAGGGCGGCGACTACGACGCAGCCGACCTCCCGGAAGCCGTGACCCTCGCCGAGTGGGGCGGGCGGGTCGTCACGGTGCCGTTCCACCCGGGTCGCTCCACCACGCGGCTCGCCGCGGCACTCGCCGCGGTCGGCTGACCCGACACACCCGACCACGTGACGGACGGGAGGCGCGGCGCACCGCCGCCACGGGCCTCCCGTCCGTCACCGGTCACCACACGTCCCGCCGGCACCGCCGACGGACCGGCACCACACCACTCCCGGAAGGAAGTCCATGCCCGTCTCCACCACCCCCATCGGCCGCGTCCTCGTCACCGGCGGCGCCTCGGGTCTCGGCGCGGCGGTCGCCGCTGCGGTCGCCGAGGCCGGCGGCACCCCCCTCGTCCTCGACCTCCGGGTCGACACCGTGCCGGAGGGCACCGACGCCGTCGCCGTGGACGTCACCGACACCGGGGCCACCGAGCGCGCGGTCCGCCAGGCAGCGGAGCGGCACGGCGGACTCGACGCGGTCGTCACCGCCGCCGGCGTCGACACCCCGGCCCCGCTCGGCGGCATCTCGTCCGGCGACTGGGAACGCATCGTCGGCGTGAACCTCCTCGGGACGGCCGCCGTCGTGCGTGCAGCGCTGCCCGCGCTCGAGACCACGCACGGCCGTGTCGTGACGATCTCCTCGTCACTCGCACTCCGCGGCGTCGGCGACGGCACCGCGTACTCGGCGTCGAAGTTCGGCGTCCGCGGGTTCTCGCAGGCCCTGGCCGCGGAGACGGCCGGCCGCATCGGCGTGACGAACATCATCCCCGCGGGCATGCGGACGGCCTTCTTCGAGGGGCGGACCGAGCAGTACAAGCCCGGCCCCGACGCGCAGCTCATCGAGCCCGAGTACGTCGCGAACTCGATCCTGTTCGCGCTGTCGCAGCCCGCGGGGTGCGAGATCCGGGAGCTGTCGATCATGCCGGCGACCGAGCCGAGCTGGCCCTAGCCAGCACCGGGCGTCGCGGCGGTCAGGGTCGCGGCGGTCAGGGTCGCGGCGCGACCGTCGCCAGGAGGTCGACGACGTCCGTCAGCACGGCCTCCGGCGTGACGTCGTCGACGAAGGACGGGTCGTGCTCGCAGCGTTCGGCGGTCCAGCCGACCTGCGTGACGTCGATCCCGCACACCGGACACCGCGTGACGAAGGACATGTGGACGCGGTGCCGACCGCGGTCGAACGGTCCCGCGTTGACGACGTTGCCGAACCAGAACACGCCGACGGTGGGCGTGCCGACCGCGACCGCGAGGTGACGCGGCCCGGAGTCGTCGCCGACCATCACGTCCGCGGCGGCGAGGACCACGGGCAGCTCGGTCAGCGGCAGCGCGCCCACGAGGTCGTGCACGCGCGCCACGTCCCCGAGCTGGGCGCGGATCGCGTCGGCCGCGGCCCGGTCCGAGCCGTCCCCGACGAGGACGACGTCGTCCCCCGCCGCGAGCCGATCCCGCGCGACCGCCGCGAACCGCTCCGGGCTCCAGCGGCGACGGGGGTCCGTCGCGCCGGGGTGCACCGCGACGAGCCGGTGCGCGACCCCGAGCCGCTCGCGGACGGCGAGCCGCTCGGGCTCCGTGACGAGGACGCGTGGGTCGAGCCCGACCGGGGCGGCACCCGCGAGCGACACGACCTCGAGCGCGCGGACCACCTCGTGCTGGTAGTAGACGTAGCGGACCCAGCGTTCCGGGACCTCGGCGTCCTCCGTGGCGGTCCCGACGGTGTGCCGGGCGCCGAGCCCGAGCAGGAACGGGTTCGAGTTCCGCCCACCACCGTGGAGCTGCACGGCGAGGTCGAACCGGCCCTGCGTCCGGGCATCGAAGTCGGCGCGGCTCGGTGCGCCGTCGCCGGAGTCGCGGACCCCGGGCACGACCGGCAGTTCCTCGAAGGCGTGCACGGACGCGGTGCGACCGTCGAGCACCGCCGGAGCGACGGGCGTCCCGAGCAGCGTGATGCGGGCTTCCGGGTACGCGGCGGCGAGGGCGTCGATCGCGGGCACGGCGAACAGCAGGTCGCCGAGTCCCCCGCCCCGCAGCACCGCGATCTCGTGGACGTCGTCGAACCGGGGGCCACCGTTGCCGATCAGCTGCACCCCTCGTTCCTACCCGGGTCGACCCGGACGTCCGTGCCCGATGGACGAGAAGCGCGGACCCGTGGACGCCCCCAGTCGGCACGGAGGAGCGTGCGAGTCCCGCACGGAAGGACCAGCATGACCCTCACCGCCCCCCGTACCGCCGCCGACCCGGCCGGTGCCGACCTGGTCGTCACCGACCCCGTCGACGGCTCCGTCGCGTCGACCACACCGCGCGCCACCGAGGAGGACGTCCGCGGAGCGGTCGCGCGGGCCCGAGCAGCCGCTGCGGGCTGGCGTCGAACGGCACCGGCGGAGCGCGGGGCGTTGCTCCGTGCCGCCGCCGAGCAGCTGCGAGAGCACGCAGACGAGCTCGCAGCACTGAACACCCGGGAGACCGGGAAGGTCCCCGGGGATGCCCTCGGCGGGGTCGAGGCCGGCATCGGGACGCTCCTGCAGTACGCGGAGCTCGGGCCCGTGCACCGGGGCGAGTCGCTCCGGGGCCGGCACGGAGCGGCTGACTGGACCGTCCCGCACCCCCGCGGTGTCGTGCTCGCGCTGACGCCGTGGAACGACCCGGTCGCCGTCGCCTGCGGGATCCTCGGTGCCGCGATCGTCACGGGCAACACCGTGGTGCACAAGGGCTCGGAGCGCTGCCCCGCGACCATCGCGCGCCTGAACGCCCTCCTCGCCGCGGCCCTGCCCGATGGCGTCCTCGTCGGCGTCGACGGTGACGCGGCCACGGGCGAGCTGCTGCTCGAGCAGGACGGCATCGACGTCTACGCGCACGTCGGCTCGACCGCCACCGGCGACCGGCTGTCCGAGGTCGCCGCCCGGACCCGGGCCCACGTCGTGCGCGAGAACGGGGGCAACGACGCGGTCGTCGTCGACGCCGACGTCGAGCCCGCGTGGGCTGCGGCGCAGGTCGCGCTCGGAGCGTTCGCCAACACGGGGCAGATCTGCACGAGCGTCGAGCGCGTGTACGTCCACCGCGCGGTCGCCGACGCGTTCGTCGCCGCACTCGTCGCCGAGGCCGACCGCCGCACGGCAGCACCGTCGGCGGAGTACGGCCCGCTGGTGGACGCCCGGATGCGGGACGCCGTGCACGCCCAGGTCCGCGACGCAGCCGACGGCGGTGCCGTCGTCCGCACGGGCGGCGTCGTCCCCGACGGGCCCGGATCGGCGTACCCGGCCACCGTCCTCACCGAGGTGGCCGACGACATGACCGTGATGACCGAGGAGACCTTCGGCCCGGTGGCCCCGGTGCGCGTCGTCGACTCCTTCGAGGAGGGGCTCCGCCTCGCCGCGGCTGACCGCTACGGTCTCGCTGCCACGGTCCTCACGAACGACACCGGCAACGCGCTCCGTGCCGCGGCGGAGCTCCCGGTCGGCACCGTCAAGGTCAACGCCGTGTTCGGTGGCGCTCCGGGCGGGAGCGCCGAACCCCGCGGCGCCTCCGGCTCCGGGTTCGGCTACGGCCCGCACCTGCTCGACGAACTCACCACGACGACCGTCGTCCACCTCGAGCCGGCCGGTGGTGCGCGGTGACCGCCGACGTGCGCCTCGTGCGCGACCTCGTCGGACGGATCGACGACCGCGAACCGCTCGTCGTCGTGATCGGCGACGGCATCCTCGACCGCTGGACCGTCGGCGAGGCCGATCGGGTCTCGCGCGAGGCGCCCGCCCCGGTCGTGCGCGTGACCGAGCGCATCGCCGTCCCCGGCGGCGCGGCGAACACCGCGGTGAACGCCCGCGCGCTCGGTGCCCGGGTCCGCCTGGTCGGGTACGTCGGCGACGACGAGTCCGGCAGGACCCTGCGCGACCGACTCACCGCCGCCGGCGTCGACACGACGTTCCTCGTGGAGGTCCCGGGGGCCCGCACCACCACGAAGGACCGCATCGTCGGCGGCGACCGCGTCGTGGTCCGCGTCGACGACGTCGCCGCGCCGCCGGAGGGCGACGCCCGAGCACGGTTCGGCGAGGCCGTCGCCCGTGCCGTCCGCTGTGCCGACGCCGCCACGGTCTGCGACTACGGCCTCGGCGTCGACCCGGAGGCGGTTGTACCGATGCTCGACCGCGACCGGCCGGCGGCCCTGGTCGTGGACGCGCACGACCTGACCCGCTGGGCGGTGCTCCAGCCGGACCTCGTGACGCCGAACGCCGGCGAGACCGCTGCGCTGCTCGCCCACGCGGCCGGTACCCGGTCCCACGACCTGGGGCAGGGGGCGGCGCGGGTGACGGCGGTCGTCGAGGCGCGCGACGACGTCCTCGCGGCGACGGGCGCCCGTGCGGCGGTCGTGACGCTCGACCGCGACGGCACCGTCCTGCTCGAACCCGGAGCCCCGACCGACGCCGGCGCCGGACCGAATCCCGTGTTCCGGACCCGCGCCACGCCTGCGGTCGAGCAGCAGGCGTCCGGCGCCGGGGACACCTTCTGTGCGGCAGCCACGGTGGCGCTCGCCGTCGGTGCCACCCGATGGCAGGCGGTGTCCCTCGCGCAGGCCGCAGCGGACGTCGTCGTCCGCGAGGTCGGGACCTCCGTGTGCTCGGCACGCGCCCTGGTCGACTCCGTGACCGCGCCGGCCGAGACCGTCGTGGACGACGACGAGCTCGCGGACGCCGTCGCGGCTGCCCGCGCCGCCGGTCGCCGCATCGTGTTCACGAACGGCTGCTTCGACGTCGTCCACCGTGGGCACACGACGTACCTCCGGCAGGCGAGCGAACTCGGCGACCTGCTCGTCGTCGCGCTGAACGACGACGACTCCGTGCGCCGGTTAAAGGGCCCGGAGCGACCGATCAACACCGCGGAGGACCGCGCCGGCGTCCTCGCTGCGCTGGCGTGCGTCGACCTCGTCACCGTCTTCGCGACAGACACCCCGATCCCCCTGCTGCGACGCATCCGACCTGACGTCTACGTCAAGGGCGGGGACTACTCGCCCGAGATGCTCAGCGAGACCGCCGTGGTCCGCGAGTACGGCGGCGAGGTCGTCATGGTCGACTACGTGGCCGAGCACTCGACGACCGCCGTCGTGCGACGCATCCGCGACGCCTCCTGACCGCGCGTCGGTCCGACCCTCCCGGCGCGGCCGGTGGTGCGGTCGGTGGTGCGGCCGGTCGGCACGGACACCGCGACGCACGGCTGGTCCGGTGCGGGCCGGCACCACGACGGACGGGAGGCACGGTGCCAGCCGGCACCGTGCCTCCCGTCCGTGGACGGCGCGTCAGCGCACGCGCACCTGCGCGGTCGCGACCTTCCCGGTCTGCACACCCGTGAAGGTGAGCGTGGTCCCGCCGCGCTCGGCGCGCCACGTCGTCGACGCCGTGCCGTCCACCAGGTCGAGGGTGCCGAGGTCGGTGTCGCCGAGCCGGACGCGGACCTGGCGGTCGCCCGCGAAGCGGCTGCCCGTCACGGTCACGCGCTCGCCGCGTCGCGGCGACCGGTCGGAGACGTCGACCCGCGCACCGCGGCTCAGGGCGGCGAGGTCCTCCGACAGGCGGAGCCCGTCGCGGATCGTGAAGAACGTGTCGGTCTGGTCGGACAGCCCGACCACGTTCGCCGCGCCCGGGCCGTAGCCGGCGATGCGGACCTGCGTGCCGGTGTGCTGTTGCGAGCTGCCGGCGCCGGCGGTGCCGTACGAGACCTTCATCGTGGTGCCGTCGGCGGTGACGAGCGCGGTCGAGAGCGCGGTCGGCGGGGTGTTGTCGACGATCTGGCTCGAGTGGGCGTGGTCGGCGGTCGCGATGACGAGCGTGTTGCCGTCCCGCTTCGCGAACGCGAGTGCGGTCTGCACGGCCTCGTCGAAGTCGATCGTCTCGCCGATCTGGCCGCAGGCGTCCGCGGCGTGGTCCTGCTTGTCGATGCTCGCGCCCTCGACCTGCAGGAAGAAGCCCTTCTTCCCACGCTGCCGCTGGAGCAGGTCGATGGACTTGTCCGTCAGCGACGCCAGCGAGAGGCCGGTGTCGAGGCGGGCCGGGTTCGGCGTGCAGCGCGTCGGGGCGTTGCTGGCGCCGCCGACGGTCGCGGTGGTCGGGGCGTACCGCGTCGGGAAGTTGCCAGGGGTGAAGAGGCCGAGCAGCGGCCGACGCTGGTCGGCCGTGCGGACGGCCGCGAGTCCGGCGGCGTCGTCGACGACCTGGTAGCCGCGCTCGTCGGCCTGCTCGAAGAGGGTCTCCCCCGCCCACTGACCGGCCTTCGCGGTCTGCTGGAAGCTCGCCGAGCCGCCGCCGAGCGTGACGTCAGGGCGTGCGTTCAGCAGCTGCTCGCTGATCGACCCGAGTCCGCCGGCCTGCAGCGCGTCGGTGCCGCACGCCGCCGTGTCCGGGCCGTAGCACGAGCGCGATCCGACGTGCGCGACCTGGACCGCGGGGGTGGCGTCCTGGATCTCCGCCGTCGAGACGTCGCCGGTCTTGTACCCGTTCGCCTTGGCGAGCTCGAGCAGGGTCTGCTGCGGCTTCCCGTCGATGTCGACCGAGATCGCGCCGTCGTACGTCTTCGTCCCGGTCGCCCAGGCGCTGCCGGACGCGGCGGAGTCGGTGACGAAGTCGGGCTTGCCCTTGTCGGCACCGTCCTTGACGAGCGAGTAGGTCGTGTACGAGCCCGTCATCGGCAGGGCGTCGAGGCCGGGGAGACGACCGGCGGCGCCGTACTGGTAGTTGCGCGCCACGGTGATCTCCGAGTCGCCCATCCCGTCGCCGATGAGCAGGATGACGTTCTTCGCACCGGCGTCCTGGATGGCCTGGCGGACCGTCCGGGTCTGGTCGCCCTGGTGTCGGACGGCGCCGCCGTGCTGGTTCAGCGCGAGCTGGGCGACGGCCTCGGCCGTCCCCGGCAGGGCGACAGCGCCGATGATGACCGCGGCACCGAGCGCGAGCCCGGCGCGTCGCCGCGTGGACGTGTGCTGCATGTGGTGGTTCCCCTCTGGACGTGCCCCGAACGGGTGCCATCAGAGACTGGCTGTGCAGCGGTACAGGATGATGAACGCGCCACGACGACCTCGTGAACGGTGCACGCCGTCGACGCTCACCGGCATGCCTCACGTCGGTCGGCGCGCGGGTCAGCCGCCGATCTCGACGTGCTGCCCGGCACCGTCGATGCCGAGCTGCACGAGCGACCGCGCGCGGTCCACCCACGCGTTGTCGACGCACCCGATCCACACCGCGGTGCACGGCACCCCACCGGGGACGCACCACTCCGTCGCCCACCCGACGACGGCCTCCGCCAGCAGTTCGCCGTGGTCGGCGAACACGAGCGACGCGACCCGGGACGGCCTGGCGCTCCGGACGAGCCAGGTCACGGTGACGCGCGGGGGTGCCGGCAGGATCCGGACCTCGTCCGCGTGGGTGACCTCGACGAACACCTGCCCGTACGCGGTCTCGGGGAGTTCGACGAGCTGGCGGTGGATCTCCGACAGGTCACCGGCGGTGCCCGCGACGAGCACACGCTCGACGGGCTGCTGCCGGTTCGTGGTCATCAGGACACCGTAGGGCCACGGCGCGTGCACGACAAGGGGCCGTGCGCACGGTCGTCACCGATCCGTTACCACCGAGGGCTCCGGCGCAGGGCAGGATGCCGTCATGGCGACCTTCACCCGCGGCTTCGGCGGTCGACGACACGAACGCGACGACGCACGCATCCCGCCGGGGCAGACCCTCGTGCAGGACTGGCCGGTGCTCTCCGCCGGAGCGACCCCGGACGTCGAGCCGTCGGACTGGACGTTCTCGATCCGCACCGAGGCCGGCCTGCACTCGTGGACCTGGGACGAGGTGCACGCACTCGGGGTCGAGGACGTCACGGTCGACATCCACTGCGTGACGCACTGGACCAAGCTCGACATGCCCTGGCGCGGGGTGCCCCTCGACCGGCTCTTCGCCGAGGTCGAGACGTCGCTCGACTTCTGCATGGTGCACAGCACCGGCGGCTACACGACGAACGTCCCACTCGACGAACTGCTCGACGGGCAGGCCTGGATCGCGTTCGAGGCGGACGGTGCACCCCTCACGCCCGAGCACGGCGGACCCGCTCGACTCCTCGTGCCGCACCTGTACTTCTGGAAGAGCGCCAAGTGGGTCCGCGGCATCGTCATGCACGCCGACGACGAGCCCGGGTTCTGGGAGAACGCCGGCTACAACATGCACGGGGACCCCTGGAAGGAGGAGCGGTACTGGTGAGCGCGGCCGTCCCACCCGTCGACGCGACCGTCCCGGACACCGACCGGGAGGCACGGGGCCCCGCCGCCGCGCCGGCCCGCACCCGCAGGCGGCCGGCCTGGCACCCCGCGACCGTCGCGGCCGTCGCACCGGAGACCCCGAACGCCCGGCGGATCGTCCTGGACGTGCCGACGTGGCCCGGCAACGACCCCGGCCAGCACCTCGACCTGCGCCTCACCGCCGAGGACGGCTACCAGGCGTCGCGGTCGTACTCGATCGCGTCGTCCGGACCGGGCACCCGGGTCGTCCTCGCGGTCGACCGGGTCGACGGCGGCGAGGTCTCCCCGTTCCTCGTCGACGCGATCGAGGTCGGCGACGGGCTCGACGTGCACGGCCCGCTCGGCGGCTGGTTCGTCTGGCGGCCGTCCGACGACGCCCGACCCGTGCAGCTCATCGCCGGCGGCTCCGGCATCGTCCCGCTCGCGGCCATCGCGACCGCCCACGTCGAAGCCGGTGACCGGACCCACTTCCGCCTCCTCGTCGCCGTCCGTACCCCGGACGACGTCTTCTTCCGTCCGGAGCTCGCACGCGCCGCTGACGCCGGGGTCGCCACCACGGTCGTGCACAGCCGGCGTGCGCCCGCCGGGCAGCCCGTCGGACGGCTCACCCGGGACGCGCTCGCGGCCGCGGTCTTCCCGCCGGACGCGGGAGCGCGCGTCTACGTGTGCGGCTCGACGCCGTTCGTGGAGCAGGTGCTCCGCTGGCTCGTCGAGCTCGGGCACGACACGTCCGACGTGCGCGCGGAGCGGTTCGGGGGCGGCTGATGACGGTCGTTGACGGCAACGCGCTCGCCGGGGCGCTGGCGGAGCACCTCGGGGCGGACGCCACGTCTGCGCTGCTCCGGTGCGCGGGGTGCGGCGGCGACGACGTCCTCGCCCGGACCCGGGTCCACGTGACCGCGATGGGAGCCGTGGCACGCTGTCACGGCTGCGACACCGTCCTCGTGACCGTCGTCGACACGCCTGTGGGACGGTGGGTCGGCCTCCCCGGCGTCCGCGTCCACGGCACGATCAACGCCTGACCGCGCGTCGACGCCCCGATCGTGCGCGATGTGTGCGGGAAACCGCACGACCGCGCGCCGACCCATCGACTCCGCCCTCCGCTCCGGATGGCTCCCCGGGCGTCCGGACCACCCATCCGGTACAACCGGTGGGGCGGGGTGGCTCCGGCGCCGACGAGCGCGGGCACCCGAATCCTGCGGTCGTCGCCGTCGGCGTCGCCACGACGGCCGGCGTCTCGGTCGCCCGGCCCCGGTACCCGTCCGGGTACGAGGAAGGCCCCGGTCGTGTCGACCGGGGCCTTCCGTCCGAGCGGATGACGAGATTCGAACTCGCGACCCTCACCTTGGCAAGGTGATGCGCTACCACTGCGCCACATCCGCGTACGAGACGACGATACCCCCTCCCGGCCCGTCGAGCTGCACCGACACACGGCGCCGGGCGCGTCGGACCCCGCGAAGTGGGGTGTCGTCGCCCCGTCTACTGGGGACAGCCCGGGCGCGCCCCGGGCACCGCCACCTGCCTACGCTCGACGCACACGAACCGATCCGGCCTGGGGAGGCCGGTCCGGCCGTCGCGACACCGAGGGACCGGTGCCGCCGTCGATCCGTGCTGCCCCGGTGCAGCGCGCCCACACGTCAGGGAGTGGAAGCCGCATGCCCCGTCACACCTCGATCCGCGCCGTGCTCGCCGCCATGGTGCTCGCCGCCGGACTCACGATCGTGCCGTTCGGGACGAGCGCACCCGCCGACGCCGCCGTCGTCTCCGCCCCGAGGGGCAACGTCGGGGCGTTCCGGCAGTCCTTCGTGGAGGACTTCCGGACCTCGGCCGCCGCGGGAGGTGCCTTCGCGAAGCAGTACCGGAACAGCTGGCAGCCCTACCCCGACGGCATGAGCAACATGTACTGGTCCGGCCGGCAGATCAGCGCCGCGAACGGCGTCATGGACGTGGTGCTCGACGGCAAGCACGGCGCCGCTGGGACGTTCGGCACCCCGTCCGGCGCCTGGGACCACCGGGGCGGCAAGTTCAGCGTCCGCGCGAAGGCGGTCGGCGGCGACGGCAACGGGGCTGCCTTCATGCTGTGGCCGACGTCGAACGTGTGGAAGGACGGCGAGATCGACTACCCGGAGGCCAACTTCGACGAGACGCCGATGTCGCACCAGCACTCGATGAAGGCGGGCAAGGAGATGACCGCCACCAGCCAGACCACCCGCGTCTCCTGGCGCGATTGGCACGTGTACTCCGTCGAGTGGATCCCCGGCAAGAACGTCAAGTACCTGCTCGACGGCAAGGTCATCTCGACCGTCGTCTGGGACGTGCCGAAGACGGCACACCGCTACATGTTCCAGACGGGCAACTGGGGCAAGGCCGGTCACCTCTACATCGACTGGGTGTCGACGTACACCTACACGGGTTGACGGACGGACGGGAGGCCCGTGGCGGCGCCGCCACGGGCCTCCCGTCCGCGCGTGGTTGGGTGGGCCGATGCGGACACTGGTGCTGGGCGGGACCGGTTGGTTGGGTCGGGCGGTCGCACGCGACCACCTCGAGCACGGGTCGGAGGTGGTGTGCCTCGCACGGGGACGGACCGGCTCGGCGCCGACCGTCTCGCCTACGGCGCGTACGACGCGGTCGACGGACCGTGGGACGAGGTCGTCGAGCTCGCCACCGAGCCCGAGTTGGTCGGTCCGGCCCTGGGGCGGCTCGCCCGGACCGCGGCGCACTGGACCCTGGTGTCGAGCATCTCCGTGTACGCCCGGCACGACCGTCCGGACGCCGACGAGTCCGCGTCGCTCGTCGAGCCGACGGACCCGACCGCCTACGCCCACGCGAAGGTGCTCGCCGAGCGGGCGAGCACGGCAGCCCTCGGCGATCGACTGCTCGTCGCGCGTGCCGGACTCATCGTCGGCGCGGGTGACCAGAGCGACCGCTTCGGGTACTGGCCCGCCCGGCTCGACCGGCCGGGACCGGTGCTCGTCCCCGAGACCGGCGACCGACCGGTGCAGACGATCGACGTCGAGGACCTCGCGACGTGGCTCGGTGTCGTCGGCAGGACCGCGGCGACGGGCGTGGTCGACGCCGTCGGACCGCAGAGCACGATGGCCGACCTGCTCGCCCGGACCGCAGCGGTCACGGGCCGCGTGCCGGACCTCGTGCCGGTGCCCGACGACGTGCTCCTCGCACACGGCGTCGGGCACTGGGCCGGTCCCCGGTCACTGCCGCTCTGGCTGCCGCGGAGCGACCTCGCGCTCATGCAGCGATCGGGGCAAGCGTTCCGGGAGACCGGTGGGACGGTGCGCCCCGTGGAGCTGACGATCGCAGGGGTCCTCGCGGACGAACGCCGGCGCGGGACAGCGCGGCCACGGCGTGCCGGGATGACCGCCCGCGCGGAGGCCGACGTGCTCCGTCGCATCGAGCTCGGGCTCGGTCCGTCGACTGCTCCGGACGCGCACTGACCGGGCGGAGTCGTCGTCGGGAGGGTTCGATGGGTCGATGATCTCGACCACCACCCGCGCCGCCGACGACACCCGCGGCTGGTGGCACCGCAAGTTCGCGCCACAGGTCCGGACGGTCACTGTGACCGAGCGCGCCGTGCTGCGCCGCTCCTCCGTGCTGCTCGCGGTCGTCGGGACGGTCGTCTTCGCCACGATGCTCGTCGGCGTCCTCACCCACTCCGGCGTCCAGCGGTTCGACGCACCCGTCGACCGCTGGTTCGACACGCAGCGCGACACCGACCGGACCAACGCGATGGTGGTGCTCGCGACGGTGTTCGGCCCGGTCGGCATGCCGATCGTGGTCCTCGCCGTCACCGTGTCGTGGGCGCTGCTCGCCCGGCACGCGTGGCGCCCGCTGGTGCTCGCGTGCGGGATGGTGCTCGGGGTGGTCACCGCACAGGCCCTCGCCCCGCTCGTCCGGCACCCGCGTCCCCCGGTCGCCGAGATGCTCCTCGGACCGGACCACTCGTTCTCGTTCCCGTCGGGCCACGTGCTCGGCGCGAGCGACTTCTTCCTCATCGGCGCGTTCCTCGTCGCCTCACGCACGCAGCGGCGCTGGGTGACCGTCGCGCTCTTCGCCCTGGCCGGACTGATGATCGCGTCCCAGGTCGTGAGCCGGCTCTACCTCGGCTACCACTGGCTCACCGACACCCTGTCCTCCGTCGGGCTCTCGATGATGATCACCGCGGTCGTCATCGCGATCGACACGCACCTGACCACGAGGCTGGCGGCCGACGGCCGCGACGACGCGGGACGGACGGCACGGCACGGCGACCTCGTCGGGTGACCGGCGCGACGACGCGGCCCGGGCGTCGGTCCGAGCGGACGGTCCCGTACCGCGTCAGCGACCGGCCGTGGCGTCCGCGGTCTGGATCATCGCGACGACGTGCGGCGTGCTCCAGCGGAGGAGGGTCTCCGCGGGCGGCTGCTCGAGGTCCTCGCCCCACACCGCCACCGCTGCTCCGGACATCGGCGTGGCGAGCCGCGCTCCGGAGTCGCCGTCCCACGAGCGGAGCGACCAGTGCGCTCGGACGTCCGCAGCCGCGTACGCGCCGTCGTCCGGGTCGAGGTCGGTGGGCACCTCGTAGAGGTAGTACGAGTCGTAGTCGAGCAGGTCGATCCCGGCTGCGGCGAGGTCGTCGGCCCCGGCCCGGTGCGCCCGGCGCTCGCGGCGCTCGGTCGGGTCCTCCGTGTCCCCGTCGAAGCTCCAGTACGTCACCCGGATGCGCGGATCCAGCCGTCGGACCGCCGAGCGGTCGATCCCGTCATTCCAGGCCCACACCGATCGGTCGCCGAGCGCGGCCGCCATCGTGTTCAGCCACGTCACCCGTGCCGCTGGGCTGACGTCCTCGCCCCACTCGTCGCCGCCGATGTGCACGGTCCGGCTCGTCGGGAAGGTCCGGGTCACCTCGGCCAGGAGCGCCTTCGCCAGCGCAACGGCGCCCGGCACGCTCGGGTCGAGCTGGTCGTCGCCCGATCGGATGCGGTCCACCCAGCGCTTCCCGTGTCCGGCTTCGAGGAGCGCGAACGCGCCGCCCATGTGGCCGGGGGTGTCGACCTCCGGGACGATCGCGATCCCCCGCGTCGCCGCGTACCGGGCGATCGACCGCGCCTGCGCCGTGCTGAGGAACGGGCGGCCGGTCACCCGACTCGTGTACACACCGTCCACGAGGTCCGCGTTCGCCGTGGTCTGACCGAGCACCGCGCTCTCGATCCCGACGTTCTGGTCGTCGGTGAGGTGCAGGTGCAGGAACTCGCCGCCGTGCGCGGCCAGCAGGTCGACGTACCGCTCGATGAGGGACGGCCGGTAGTAGGCCCGGGCGACGTCGAGCATGACCCCGGTCTCGGGCGCGGGCCGGGTGCCGCGACCGGTGCGCACGGTCGCCGCCGACGCACGGCACGTCGTCGCGGAGTAGACGCCGGTGCACACCGCCACCGCGTACCTGCCGGCCGGGGCCCGGCCGGGCGCCGTGGACGTGGCGCGCACCGTCGTGGTCGCGCCGGCGGACAGGGCGGGGACGTGCACGGTGCCGAGTGCGTAGCGTGTGCTGCCCGAGACCAGGACGATCCACGCGTCCTGCGCCGACCCCCTCGCGCCGCCGGGGTTCCGGACGCGGACGGTGGAGCGGACGGTCGTCCGGCCCGGAGCGACCGTGCTGGTGGCCTCGACCCGGTCGACGGTGAGCCGGGTCGACCCGGAGGGCGTGGGAACGGGGCCGTCCTGTCGCGGCCCGCCGAGGGCGAGGGCGCCGACCACCGCCGCGGCGGACACGGCGACGGTGAGACCCGCCGCGACGATCGCTCGCATCCTCCGCACCATGCCGAACCCCCTCGAACCACGCCGACCGGACCGCTCGGCTGAGGCGATCGTAGCGGGGGCGCGGGTGTCGCCCGGGACCGGGCGCCGAGGTGCCGGCGGGCCGTCGCGAATTGGGGCAACACGAAACGGCCCCCGGCGGGTGCCGGGGGCCGTTTCGTTCGGTGGGCGATACTGGGATCGAACCAGTGACCTCTTCCGTGTCAGGGAAAGGTGGCGCTGAACGGCCTGCCCGTTGTTGCTGGCATCCGGCCGGAAATCCGCGCCGGTGCGGGCTTCCGAGTGGAACCGACATCAACGGTGATGAACGGCTGTGCGTGCAGATTCGTGCCAAGAAATGTGCCACGCGCCATGGGCGAAACGATGTCGTTTGGCATCACACCGGTGGGCGGCGACGGCCCGCTCGGTCGTCCTGCCAGAAGTCGAGAGCCTGTTCTGACGTCCAGTAGTCGTCGAGCAGAGGAACGTCGCAGGGCATCATCCACCCGAGGACAGAGGCAGCTTGCCACGGCGAGAGGATCTCGGCCTGGCGCACGACGGCGGTCCAGGTCGGCGAGAGCGTCAACCGGAGTACATCCCGAGGCTCGTCGCGCAGAGCGACGCGCTCGTACAGCGACACGTCCTTGGTGTCGTCTCGGAGTTCCACGATGACGCCGTACCCGGCACCGAGGGAGAGCACCTGCGCGCGGCCGCGTACCGCGGCATCTTCCGCGTAGGTGTCGCGGCACTCGATGACGAGCAGTTCCCCGGCCGGACCGAGCGAGTGCGCACGGAGCGCCTCGCGCAGGAGCGACCACGGCAACTCGCGCCACTCAGTGCCCGACGCGCCGTCCAACGCGACGAGGACACCACCCCAGTGGTCGATCGTCGTCTCGGGGTGCACCTCGGTCAACGTGTCTTCTCCATCCCGGACCCCCGTCCACGGTTGACGTTGTCCCTGGATTGCCTATGCGCGGAGCAGACAGAGCAACCGCTGTCCGTTCACCACAACTCGATGACACCCGCGTCAGCGAGCAACCTCAGGCACTCATCGGGGGCCCCGGATACCCGCTCGGTGACACCGATCGGCAGCGGTCGGTCGCCGAGCTGCGTGTCCGTGAGGTACAGCGGCGGGACTCCTAGCCACCTCGGTGGAACCGGCCCGTCGAACGAGGCGTCCTTCGGCGCTGCATAGAGCCGGTGCTGATCAGCAGACAACCTGTGGGCGGCGACGCACCGCCGAATCTGCTCGTCGTGCGTTCGCTCTGCGGCCTGAGTGGCGTCAGCAGTCCGGGCAGCGAAGTCGGTCCGAGTGGCGGCGCCCGGAAACGCGAAGATCACGGCTGACGCTCAACGGGTTGAGCGGTCTGGCAAGTCAGTCAGATCCGCAGCCTGCTGCGGAAGTAGGGCCTTCCTTCTTCTTCTTAACTTCTTGAACACAGATCTAGATCTGAAGAAGAAGAGGGGTACATCTCCCCTCCCACCTCCCCCATACATACAGATCCCTATCCATAGCTCTTACCCCCCTCAGGGAGGGACGAGATCCGGGTCCCTGAACCCCCGCTGATCGGCATGCCCTTGCGGATGGGCCCGGCTTCCGGACGTGAAGACGGCGGGGAAGTCGCGCCCGCTGACCGACTGACGACGACCCGCACCAACAGCTCCGCTTGGTTTCGCCGCATACATGTCGGTGAGGTCGTCAACAGGTCGGCCCGGACCAACAGGAGCCCCCAATGACCACCAGCACGAAGAACGTCCCCGTCTCGGAGACGATGACCCCCCGCGAGCTGGCCGATGCCGTCGGTGTCGCCATCGGCAGCGCCTACGCCAGGTCGTCGAAGGGCAAGTTGCCCGCCGGGACGTACCGGGATGAGACCGGGAAGCTCCGAATCCCTCGCACCAGCGCCGAGCCGTTCATCGAAGAACGCCGCTCCGACAAGCGGCGGTTCTACGGGTACGGCGTCGAGCCCTTCCCCGACGACGTCGAGACCGTGGACCTCGCGTGGATCGCCGCGCAGCTGAACATCACCCAGCGTCGAGTCTGGGTCCACAGCTCCGAGGGTGCCCTCCCCGACACGGCTCGCCGGATCGGCAACTCCATCCAGGTTCCGATCGACGACGCGCGACGCTTCGTGGAAGAGCGCCGTGTCACCCGGCGCCGACCGTTCCCTCGCCACCGTCAACCTGACCGATCCTCCGTCGGCCTGGGGTGGATCGCGGACGAGATCGGCGTTCCGCGCCGGTCGCTGTACTACATCATCAACGTCGTGCCGCTGCCGGACTCCGCCTACTACGTGGGCAACGAGTTCCGGGTGCCCAGGCAGGACGCCGAGAGCTGGGTCCGAGTGTTCTGCGACGGCCTGGGCGAGGACACGCCGACCGCTCGCCGGACGCGCAGGGTATGGGAGCGAGCGCTCGAGACGCCCGCATCCTCGGCGCCGTGACGATGACGCGCTCCTCTTCAGGCGATCTCGTCGACGTAGGCAGGCTGGCTGTAGGACCGTCCATGCCACCGCACCTGCACCGGCCACCACTCGCCCTGGGTGACCACGCCCTGCTCGCCACTTCGGACGAACGATCGGCTCACACCGCCGTGGTCCTGGATTGCCACTACCAAGGTACCTGCCTGCAACACGTCGTCTCCATCCTTGAACCGTTGATTGGCCCAGAGGAGGTATGCGCGGAGGCTGGCCGTTCGAGGGCGGTGTCGCCGGCGTCACAGGTCCGCGGAGGGCTTGTCGAGCTGCTGGGGCACCACGCACACCGGGACGCGGCTGTAGTGCACGAGGTGTTCTCCTACGGACCCGAAGAGGCTGCCGGCGACGGCCGACCGATGGCGTCGTCCGATGACGATGAGTGCCGTGGCCTCCTCACTGCGCTGCAGGACTGCTGCTGGGCGCCCCTGGCGGAGCTCCGCGCGCATGCGCAAGTCTGGGAGATCCCGGCTCACTCTGCGGATGGCGGCGTCCAGTTCGAGTTGTCCCTCGTGCTCCCAGCGTGGCGCGTCCCGCGCAAGGTACACCCGACCGATCGGAGACACGTTTGTCGGGGGCTCCCAGGCTCGGACGAGGACGAGGTCACCGCCGCGTTGCGCAACCCTCTCCATCGCGAACTCGAGTGCGCGCGTGGCGGTTTCGGCTTCGACACCGACCACGACGGAAGGAGCAGGAGTCGGTTGCCACCGTTCCGGCACGACCACCACCGGGCCAGCAATCCCAGCGATGACTCGTTCCGCGACACGGCCGGCGAGGGATGCCCAGACCCGGTCGCTGCGGCGCCCCCCGATCACCAGGGCGTCAGCTTCGCCTATCTCCTCTAGGAGGCGTCCCAGCGTCGGGCCGTCCATGACTTCCTGCTCGATCCGGAGTCCGGGATGCCGTTCGGTGAGCAGGTGCCGTGCGATCGTCAGGCGACCCGTTGAGCGCTCCGATGCCTCACCGAACCGCTCGTGGACGGTGACGAGCCGAACTGTGTCGACGTCCGCGACGTTGTGCGCGATCCACTGGAGCGTGTTCCAGCCCGCCGCGGTCTCGTCGATCGCGACGCTCCAACGCACCTGCTTCAGCATCGTCGGTTCCTTTCTCGTTCCTCGGTCGTCCGCTTCCTTGCGCTCGGCGTGCTCGTCAATGGTCTGACCCCGTGTCCCTGAACCGCATAGCGAGCGCCGAGATCCCGACGACGAGCGCGCCGGCCGTGATCGCGACGGCAGCGGCCACGCTCGGCCCCGTGTGAAAGGGATCCACGACGTGCTCGAACGGGCTCAGTCGGCGCAGCGATTCCGGCAAGCCGGCGATGCTGCCGTACTCGCCGACGAAGGCCGCGGCAGCGTAGAGCGACCAGGCGAGCGCCACGCTCGTGCGCGGCACGATCGCGACGACGAACGCGGACACGGCGAGCATGACGAGCACCGCCGGCAGTTGGCCGAGCGGCGCTGTCGCCCAAGGCGCCGACGTGCCGCCGACCTCCCCCGCGGCGACGGCCGCGACCAGTCCGGACAGCAAAAGCACCACAGCAGCGACCGCGCCGGGGAGTGCAGCGAACGCGAAGAACCACGCCGTGCGGCTGGCACCGCTGACGATCAGGAGATCTGCTCGCGCGCTGGCCTCCTCCCGCCGCAGTCGGAGCGCTCCCTGCACGCACATGGCCGAGACCAGGACTCCGATGGTCTCTGCACCCAGTCGGACGAACGACTCCGACACGTCCTGCGCTCCGCCGCCCATGGCCGTGATCGTCCTCGTGACCGCCGGAGATACGGAAGTGCGCTGGTCGGTGACCACACCCGACAGTGAACCGACGAGCGCACTGAAGGCGAGGATCGCGATCGTCCACGTGACCAGGACCGCCCGGTCGAGGCGGACAGCCAGGCCGAACGCTCCCCGCAGCCACAGGCGGGCATCCGCTCGTCCCGGTCGGTGGCCGATGGTCGCCGACCCGACATCTCGACGGCCCGCCGTGACGACGGCACCCACGCCGGCCGCGACGAAGAGCGTGGGTCCGAGGACGAGGGGCCAGAGCGACTGCTCGCCGAACGGCCGGGTCGCCTGCGCCCAACCGATCGGACTCGCCCAGCTGACCCACGACGGTCGCAGGACCAGCGTGCGCATGTCTGCGGTGCCGGTTGCATCCCCGATGCCCCGGATGAAGTACCACGCCACCAAGACGATGGCTCCCGTGGCGTTGGTGGCGCGTCCAGACGGGAAGAACTGTGCGAGGAGCAGGACGACTCCGGCCGTACCCACCCCGGTGCCCGCGCACGCTGCACCGAACAGCATCGATCCGCCCGGAGGCTCCGCTGTGAGGGCGGTGCCCGATGCAACCGCGACACCGGCGATGGCGTTCCAGGCCACCACGAACAACAGCACACTCACGACTGGTCCGGTCCGGGCCGTCGCGGTGGAGCTCAGAGTGTCCCCGAGACCACTCTGCTCGGCCGCGCGACTGTGCCGGGTGACGAGGAAGACGTTCATCATCCCGACCAGGAAAGCGACGAACGACAGGCTGAGGGCGGTCAAGAACGCCCCAGCAGAGGCGCCGTCAGGTGTCCCTCTGAACACCAGGACGACGGGCGTGGCGAGGAGTACGCGGAGCGTGGCCGCACGAGCGGCTCCGGTGGGGAACGTCGCGGCGACCTGGACGGTGACCAGCGACGTCGTGACCGCGAGCCCCAGGACCCAGCCGACGAGCTGCCACAGGTCTGCCCGGAGGCGTGACCGGACCAGCAGCAGGATCATGACGTGCTCCATGCGGTTGCCGCCGAGACCGACTCGGTCTCGTACTGGTGCAGGAACAACTCCTCCAGGGACGGCGGAGCGATGACGAGACCGGTGACGTCGAGTGCCGCGAGCCGGGGGAGAGCGGCCACGACGTCCGACTCCGCGACGCTGCAGGAGAACCGGGCGCCCGTCACGGAGAGATCGCGCGCTTCGGGCAGGGCGGCGCGCACCTCACGGATCGATCCTGCGGCGTCGAAGGAGACAGTGGTCCGCGTGCGCCGTCGCAGCTCCGCCATCGAGCCCGTCTCGACCACCCGACCGGCGCGGACGATCGAAACGGTCGTGCAGAGCGCCTGTGCTTCGCTCAGGACGTGGGACGACAGGAGCACGGTCGCTCCAACGTCGTGCGACGCTCGGACGTGTCGCGTGAACACCTCCTGCATCAGGGGGTCGAGTCCCGTCGTCGGCTCGTCGAACAGGTAGAGCTCCGCCGGGAGGAGCAGTGCGGCGACGAGGAGAACCTTCTGGCGGTTGCCTCGCGAGTACGCACGGACGCGTTTCGTGGGGTCGAGTGCGAAATCCTCGAGCAGCGCGGCCCGCTTCGCTCGGACGGGACGGGATCGCACCGCGCCACCGCGCAACGAAGTCAGGAGGTCGATCGTTTCGCCCCCGGTCAGCCCGGGCCACAGAGCCGCGTCCCCGGCAACGGCCGCCATCCGGCGGTGGAGCGACACCGCGTCGCTCCACGGATCGCCACCGAGCACTCGGACGTCCCCGCGCGTCGCCTTACTGAGACCGAGGAGGATCCGCATGGTGCTGGTCTTGCCCGCGCCGTTCGGCCCGAGGAACCCGTGCACCTCCCCCGCGGCGACGTCCAGGTCGAGGCCATCGACTGCTCGGACACGCCCGTAGTGTTTCTCGAGCCCGCGGATCCGGACGGCGGCAGAGCCCGTCAGCCCGGTCGACGACCGATTCACCGGACGACCGCGACAGGCGTGCGGGACGCGCGGACGACCTGCTCGGTCACTGTTCCGGCCCTCGCGCGCCGGTGTCCCGCTCCGATGACGAGCAATGACGCGGCCTCGGCGGATTCCACGATGCGCCGCGCCGGCGGACCCGCAACGAGTCGCCGGACGACGTCCACGTCCGGCGCCTCGGCGAGAGCGTCCTCCACCTGTTCCTCCAGCATGCGCAACCGACGGGTCCGCTCGACGCCGCCCGGGTCCTCGGCACCATTGCCGTGTCGGGGTGACCATGCGCTGACGGCCACGATCGACTGTCTCGTGCGCCGCGCCTCCTGAACCGCGAAGCGCAGCGAAGGACGCGACGAAGCGCCCGGATCCACCGCGACGACGATCCCGTCCCGACGTGCCCCGGGCGCGAGCGGAACGACCACGACCGTGCAGGGGGCCGCGCCTACGAGGCGGTCCGCGAGCGAGGGCCGCGAGCCACGCGCTGCCGGCACCCCGTCCCGGCCCACGACGAGGACGGAGTCTGCGTCCACCGAAGCGAGCAGCACCGCGGTCGGGTGCCCACGGTGCACCTCGACGTCCACCCGAACGGCGTGGTCGGTGTCGATGACGGCGTTGACGGCCGCCCGCACGGAGAAGTCGGCGGTCGACAGGGAGGGCGCGGCAGAGTCCGCTGGGACAGCGTGGACGACGATGAGGCGGTTCGGCCCGCCTTCAACGCGATCCAGTGCCCACGCGAGTGCGCCGCGAGCCGCGGACGACCCATCCCACCCGACGACGAATCGTCTGGTCATCGCTGACCCCTTCCCGGAGACGGTCGGTACCCCCTCCGCTACGAGGCTGCGGGTCCATCCGCCGCGGGAACAGTGTCGAAGGTCCCGGTGCGCCCGGACCGACCCGGCAACCGTCTCGGAATGGAGAAGCCTGCCAACACCGGTAGGACGTTCGACCCTCCACGGCTCGCTGTGGTCGACCTACCGTCGTGGCAGGCGACCACCGCGGTCGCCAGCCGGGCACAGACCGGAAGAACCTGCCGAGGAGCAACCATGACCAGCTACACCGTCGCGGTCGACGACACCGACGCCGGCTCGCGGACCATCGAATGGATCGACGAGAACCTCCGCCCAGGAGACCGCGTTCGGCTCCTCACGGTCAGCGAGCTCTACTCCGAGACGGTGCTGCGGACCGAGCAGCGGCTCGAACAGGCAGAGACGCGGTTGCGTCGGCGTCACCCTGGGCTGATGGTCGAGCAGTCCGTGCCGGAGGGGCCGACGGTGGAGCGACTGCTGCTGGACTCCGAGGACAGCGACGTCCTCGTGCTCGGTGCCCGTCAGGCGCACGTCGTGCTCGCGACGCTCGGCGGCCGGATCGCTGAACGCGTCGTGGCACGTACCACCGTGCCCGTCATCGCCGTCCCCGAGCACTGGCACCACGGTGCGGGCCCGGTCGTGGTCGGCGTCGACGGTCGGACCGCCTCGGCCGCGCTCGCGTTCGCCGCGGACCAGGCTGCTGTCCGTGGCAGCGAACTCGTCCTCGTCCGGGCCTGGGACATCCCGCTGACGATCTCCCCGTACGCGAACATCTACCTCGCGGACGACCGGGAGCTGTGGGAGCACGAGAGCACGCTCGAGCTCCAGGCCGCGAGCCGTGCCGTGGCGGACCGCCACCCAGACCTCGTCGTCCGCGCGGCTCGTCGACACGGCCAGACCGCGGCCGCACTCCTGGAGGAAGCCGGGGCCGATGCCTCGCTCATCGTCACCGGGCGACGACACCGGACCGCCATCGGGGCGTTCCTCGGAGGTTCGGTCGGTGAAGCGCTGATGCACCGCGCCCACTCGCCGGTCTGCATCGTCCCCCAGCCGGCCGCCGCAGTGCCGGCGACGGCCTCAGCCGTACCCTCGCCGGCGGAGGTGCATTGACATGCGAGACGCTGCGGCTCCCGTTCCGCATCACGTCGTGGTCGGCATCGACGAGCACGTCGCGAGTCTGCGCACGATCGACTGGGTGATCGAACGGGACCTTCCGTCCGGTAGTCGCGTAGACGTCGTCACCGTGACGAACGGATGGTCGACTGATCCCCGCGTTGATCGAGCGCTGGTGGAAGCAGCAGCTGCGCGGCTCCGTGGCCGGAGTCACGTGGACGTCGAGACCCTGGTGCGGTTCGGCGTACCCGACCGCACGTTGCTCGAAGCCGCCGCCAACGCTGACGCTGACCTGCTCGTGATCGGCAACCGTCGTCAACACCGAGTCCGTACCGCGCTCGACGGCTGGATGCCCGAGCGCGTGCCGACAGTCGCCGACCTCCCGGTCGTGGTCGTCCCGGAGGACTGGGAACCCGTCGACGGCGATGTCCTCCTCGGGGTCGACACGGCGACCGGGGACGCGGCGTTGCGTTTCGCCGCGGAAGAGGCGCTGCGGAGCCGACGCCGTCTCAGCGCGCTCCGCGCGTGGAAGCTTCCGGTCACGACGGCGACGGGCGCGTTGAGCGTGCTCGAGGACCCGCAGCTGTACGAGGAGCACAACCGTGCCGTCCTCGCCGACCGCGAGCGACTCCTGCACATGCGGTACCCCGGGTTGCGCCACCACCCCTTACTCGAGGAAGGGGACCCCGTCGACCGACTCCTGGCGCACGCGCCGTTCGCCTCGCTGGTGGTCCTCGGACGCCGGCACCGCACCACCATCGGCGGCGTGTTCACCGGTTCCACCGCGCACGGCCTCATCACTCAGGGACGCGCGCCCGTGGCGGTGGTGCCGCAGCGGCGACGTGAACTCCTGGAGCGATGACTGTACCGGGCGTCCTGGGTGAGACGAGGTCGTGGGACCTTGGTCCTACCGCTGACTCCAGCGCTCCTCTACATTGCTCACCGCGGGGCGCCTGATCCGGACCCGAAGCGGATCGAGCGCCCCGGTCCGGTCGAGCGCCCGCACCGCGGTCAGGGACCGTGGACTCCATTCAATCAGCCGTCCTAGGATCGGATTTTCCACACCCGAAGGGACCTCATGGTCGAACCGCTCGCATTCCCGGATGCTCCGCGTTCCGCACTCGAGCGCACCATCGATGAACTGGTCGACCGTGCGCAGGCGGTGCTCCGCACGCAGGGCAGATTGCGGAACCTCCTCGCCGCGAACCGGCGGATCGTCGAGCACCTGGCCCTCGAGGACACGTTGCACGCGGTCGTGGCCGCGGCCCTGGAACTCGTCGACGCGGAGTACGGCGCGCTCGGCGTGATCGCACCGGACGGCGAGGAACTCGAACGGTTAATCCACGTCGGGATGGACGAGGAGCACGTCCGGCGCATCGGACACCTCCCCCGAGGCAAGGGTGTGCTCGGGGCCGTCGTGCAGGACGCGCGCCCCGTCCGGTTGGAGCACCTCGGTGAGGACCCGCGCTCCGCTGGGTTCCCGGCGGGTCACCCGCCGATGGAGGGGTTCCTCGGGGTGCCGCTGCGGGTGCGCGACAAGGTCTACGGCAACCTCTACCTGACGAACCCGCGTCGCGGGCACTTCACGCAGGAGGATCAGGAGCTCGTCGAGGCGCTCGGCGCGACCGCAGGCGTGGCTATCGACAACGCGCGTCTGTTCGAAGAGAGCCAGCTGCGCGAACGGTGGGCGACCGCGACGGCCGACGTCAGTTCGGCGCTCGTCGCGGACGAGTCCATCGAGGACGTCCTCACGATCATCGCCGACCGGGTCCTCGCGTTCGTCGACGCGCACCTGGTCACCATCGTCCTGCCCGACGCCGACGCCGAGTACCTGCAGGTGGCGATCGCGGTCGGTCCTGTCGCGGACCCGGTCCGCGACCGCCGGTACCCCGCCGCCGGATCGCTCGCCGGGCGTGCCATCGACACGGGTGCCGTCGTCGCGGACACGACCGGAACCGCGGTCGCCGGGGTCGAGTGGACGCCCCCGCTCGGGCCGACGATCGCGATCCCGCTCCGGGTGGCCGGCGACGCACTCGGCGCGCTCGTCGTCGCCCGCGGGCCGGGCGGCCCGGTGTTCGCCGACGCCGAACTGGGCATGGCGGGCGAGTTCGGCCGGCAGACCAGCGTCGCACTCGCAGTGGCGCGGGGCCGTCGAGACCGACGGCGCCTGGAACTCGCCGAGGACCGCAGCAGAATCGCCAGGGACCTGCACGACCACGTCATCCAACGGCTGTTCGGATCCGGACTGGCACTGCAGGCGACCGCCCTGCGCGTCCCGGAGGACCTCCGCGACCACCTCGAGGAGCAGGTCAGCGCCATCGACGCGGCGATCGCTGAGGTCCGCACAGCGGTCTTCACGCTCGGCAGCTCCGACCGCCGAGCCGCACGGAGCACCCGGGAACGGCTGCTGGACGTCGTCACAGAGCTCCGCCCAGCACTCTCCCGCCCGCCTCGCATCACCTTCAGCGGTCCGGTCGACATCGACGTTACGGGGGCGCTCGCCCACGACGTCGTCGCCGCGGTTCGGGAGTCCGTCGCCAACGTCGCGCGACACGCCCCGGACGCGGAATGCCGGGTCGAGGTCGCCGTCACCGACGACGCCGTGCAGGTGGTCGTCGAGGACGACGGCCCTGGTCCCGGGTCGAGCGAGCGTCGGAGCGGTACCGCCAACCTGGCCGCCCGCGCGACGATGCGCGGCGGACGCTACGAGCTCGGCCCCGGGGCCGACGGCGGCACCACCGTCGTCTGGGCCGCACCCCTCGGACGAACCGAACGGAAGGAACCACGATGATCAAGGTGTTCCTCGTCGACGACCACGAGATCGTGCGACGCGGCGTCGCCGACCTCATCGACGCGCAACCCGACCTGCAGGTCGTCGGCGAAGCCGCCACCGTGCGGGACACACCGGGACGGGTGGCCGCGACCCGACCCGACGTCGTCGTGCTCGACGTCCGCCTCCCGGACGGCAGCGGCGTCGACGCGTGCCGCTCGGTGCGGTCCGCGCACCCGGAGATCGCGTGCCTGATGCTGACCGCGTACGACGACGAGTCGGCGATGCAAGCAGCGCTGCTCGCCGGCGCGTCCGGGTACGTCGTGAAGGACATCCGCGGGCAGACCCTGGTCGAGGACATCCGGCAGGTCGCGGCAGGTCGCAGTCTCCTCCCGGCCGTCCCGGTGGCGCAGGCGGTCGAACGCATCACCAGGCGGCCGGAGGACGACCTGCCGGACCTCACGCTCCGGGAACGGCAGGTGCTCGAACTCATCGCCGTCGGGTTGACGAACCGCCAGATCGGCGAACGGCTCGATCTCGCTGAGAAGACCGTGAAGAACTACGTGTCCGGGCTGCTCGCCAAACTGGGACTCGAGCGCCGGACACAGGCCGCGCTGTACGGCGCCGACCACGGGATACGCAAACCCGACGCACGGTGACACGACAGAGCCCGAGGACGGGATCTCTCGTCCTCGGGCTCTGTCCCTGCGTCCGTTCGGCTCAGATGAGCCACGGCGCCTTGCGAACAGCGGGGAGTCGCTTCCACCAGACACCGAGCCCCCACGTGTCCCCGGCCGAGAGCACGGCGACCACGATCAGCGCGAGCGCGTAGACGATGTGGTAGTCCACGAGCGGGTTCGTCGATGCTGCGTTCGCGGCGAAGGGCCACTCGGCGAGGTACATGAGCAGCATCAGGACGGTCCCAACGACCGCGCTGATGCGCAATCCCACACCCGCCATCACGGCGACGCCGATCCCGAGCATGCCCGCCATGAACAGGACGTCCGTCGTCGGGCTCGCGATGGATGCGAAGAAGCCCTTGAGGGGCCCGCTGACGGCGTCGCTCATGAGGAAGCCCTGGCTCGGTTTCCCGCCGTGGATCCACGCCCCCGCCGACGGCGTGGAGAAACCGAGGCCGAAGGTCTTGTCGAGGAATGCCCAGAGGAAGATGAACCCCGTGGCCAGGCGCAGCCCGCCGAGCGTGCGTCGACCCGCTGAGGTGGTCACGAGGGCGCGTTCCGCGCGAGCCGGCTCGCGGCGGTTGGTCACGGTCTGCCGCGGAGTGTAGTGGATGCGGTGCGTCGTGGTGGTCATGGTGCTCATGTCCCTTCGGACTTCATCGGGGCTCCTTCTGCCCCGCTGATGCCATCCTTCTCGGGGCCCGACGGCTGGAGCAGGGCCGAAGGTCCTGCCGCGAGGAACTCCACGTCGGATCAGAAGACCGTCAGTGCTCGGGCCCGGAACTGGTTCCGCACCCGCTCGAGCAGCGGCTCGCCCGGTGGCTGCACGCCGTGGAGCGTGTACCGCATGCCGAGCCGCTCCCACTTGCTCTCGCCCATCTGGTGGAACGGCAGGACCTCGACGCGTTCGACGTTCGGCCAGCGTGCGACGATCCCGGCCACGGCGTCCACGTTGTCGACCGCCTCGGTGAGTCCGGGGACGAGCACGAACCGGATCCATGCCGGTACGCCCAGCGTGGCCAGTCGGTCGCCGAACGCGATCGTCGGTTCAAGCCGGCGACTCGTGACCTCGCGGTAGGTCTCCGGGAGGCCGGACTTCACGTCGAGCAGCACGAGGTCGGTGTCGGCGAGCAGAGCGTCCGATGCGTTTCGTCCCAGGTACCCCGACGTGTCCAGCGCCGTGTGCACGCCGAGTGCTCGGCACTCCGCGAACACGCGTGCGACGAAGTCCGACTGCATGAGTGGTTCGCCTCCGCTCAGGGTGACGCCGCCCCCGGTCGCCGCGAACACGGTCCGGTACCGTCTGATCGTCGCCAGCACGTCCTGCAGGGGCGTGACGGTGCCGTCGCGCAGGCGCAGCGTGTCCGGGTTGTGGCAGTACTGACAACGGAGCGGACAACCGGACAGGAACACGGTGAGTCGCGTGCCCGGACCGTCGACGGCCGTGACCAGCTCCCAGGAGTGGACACTCGCGAGGGTCCCGCGGCGCAGTGCGACGAGCTCGTCGTGACGCTGCTGCGCGATGCGCAGCTCCTCGGCGTCAGACACCGGCGTGGAACGTCCGGCTGATCACGTCGAGCTGCTGCTCCCGGGTCAGGCGGACGAAGTTGACGGCGTACCCGGACACCCGGATGGTCAGCTGCGGGTACTCATCCGGGTGCTCCATCGCGTCCAGGAGCGTCTCACGGGACAGCACGTTGACGTTGAGGTGGTAGCCGCCGGACGCCGTGTACGCGTCGAGCAACCCGACGAGGTTGTCGATCTGCTCGTCCGGGGTCCGGCCGAGTCCACTGGGGATCACCGTCGTCGTGAGTGAGATGCCGTCCTGCGCGGACTCGTACGGCAACTTCGCGACGCTGAGCGCCGACGCGAGCATCCCGTGCGTGTCCCTCCCGTTCATCGGGTTCGCGCCCGGAGCGAAGGGAGCTCCCGCACGCCGGCCGTCCGGTGTGTTCCCGGTCGCCTTGCCGTAGACGACGTTCGACGTGATGGTCAGCACCGATTGCGTGTGCACCGCGCCCCGGTACGTCGGGTGCAGCCGGACGAGTTCCATGAAGCGTTCCACAATGCGGACGGCCAGGGCGTCGGCTCGGTCGTCGTCGTTGCCGTACGTCGGGAACTCCCCGTCCACCGCGTAGTCGACCACCAGGCCCGTGTCGTCGCGGACCGGTCGTACCGTCGCGTACCTGATCGCCGAGAGCGAGTCGGCCGCGACGCTCAGACCGGCGATTCCGCACGCCATGGTGCGAAGCACCTCGCGGTCGTGCATCGCCATCTCGAGCCGCTCGTACGCGTACTTGTCGTGCATGAAGTGGATGCAGTTCAGCGCGTCCACGTACGTCTCGGCGAGCCATCCGAGCAGTTCGTCGTACCGGTTCCAGACCGTGTCGAAGTCGAGCACCTCACCGTCGACCGGAGTCGATGCTGGTGCGATCTGCTCACCGGTCACCTCGTCGCGTCCGCCGTTGATCGCGTAGAGCAGCGCCTTGGCCACGTTCACACGAGCGCCGAAGAACTGCATCTGCTTGCCGACACGCATCGGGGAGACACAGCACGCGATGGCCGCGTCGTCGCCCCACGTGTGTCGGATAAGCTCGTCGGACTCGTACTGGATCGCCGAGGTGTCGATGGACACGCGTGAGCAGAACCGTTTGAACCCGGCGGGCAGTCCTGCGCTCCACAGCACGGTCAAGTTCGGCTCGGGGGCCGGACCGAGGTCGTACAGCGTCTGCAAGAACCGGAACGCGGTCTTCGTGACGAGCGTCCGGCCGTCTTCGCCGATGCCGCCGATCGTCTCGGTCACCCAGGTCGGGTCACCGGAGAAGAGGGCGTCGTACTCGGGCGTGCGGAGGAACCGGACGATCCGGAGCTTGATGACGAGGTCGTCCACGAGTTCCTGCGCGTGCAGTTCGTCGAGGATGCCAGCGGTGAAGTCCCGCTCGAAGTAGACGTCGAGGAAGGCGGTGTTGCGACCGATCGACATCGCCGCACCGTTCTGTTCCTTGACGGCTCCGAGGTACGCGAAGTACAACCACTGCACCGCCTCGTGGGCGGTACGGGCAGGCCGACGAACATCGCAGCCATACGACGCGGCCATCGTCACCAGCTCCTGGAGGGCGCGGATCTGCTCCGCGTTCTCCTCGCGGTCCCGGATCACGTCCTCCGTCGAGAACCGCGCGTCCAACTCGGCGCGCTCTGCGCGCTTCGCGGCGACCAGCGCGTCGACACCGTACAGCGGGACGCGGCGGTAGTCCCCGATGATGCGCCCGCGACCGTACGAGTCGGGTAGGCCGGTGATCAGATGGCTGTGTCGCGCACGCTTAACCGACGGCGGGTAGACGTCGAACACTCCGTCGTTGTGCGTCTTGCGGTACTTCGTGAAGACGGTCTCGAGGTCTGCCGGTACCGGGTACCCGTAGGTCTGCAGCGCGCCGGCGACCATCCTCCAGCCGCCGAAGGGCATGATCGCCCGCTTCAACGGTGCGTCCGTCTGCAGCCCCACGATGAGCTCGTCGTCCCGGTCGATGTAGCCCGGTCCGTGCGCAGTGATCGATGCCGGCGTGGTGGCGTCCACGTCGTACACGCCCCGCTCCCGCTCCGTAGGGAACATAGCGGTGAGCTTCGACCAGACCCGGAGCGTCCGTGCGGTCGGCCCGGCGAGGAATTCGTCGTCACCCTCGTACGGCGCGACGTTGCGCTGGACGAAGTCGCGGACGTCGATCCGATCGCACCAGTCGCCGGGAGCGAACCCGGACCAGGCCGGCTCGGACGTACCGCGCGCTTCGCCGTCGTCACGGGCGCCGCTGGGACGGAGGGTTTCCTGGATGGTCATTGTCTGCTCCTCGGTTCCGGTCTCGTGACCGGCAGTGGGTCGGTCGTCTCCCGACGAGTCGATCGTGCAGCGCTCGGAGGCGTCGGGGCAGGGTCGTTGGTCCCGCCTCGCCGCGCCACGGGACGGCGAACGAGGAGGGGCCCGCCGGTCGACGACCGGCGGGCCCCTCCTTCCGTCCGTGGTGGGTGTCAGGGGTGCACGAGGATCTTGACGTGGTCCTCGTTGTGGTGGATGAGCTGCTCGAAGCCCTGCTCGACGAGGTCGTCGAGCGCGATCCGGCCGGTGATGAATGGCGCGAGGTCGAGCGCCCCGGACCGGACGAGTTCGATGGTCGCAGCGTGGTCGTTGGCGTAGGCGATCGTGCCGCGCAGGTCGATCTCCTTGACGACGAGCTTCTCGAGGTCGACCACGGGTCGGTGGCCCCAGATCGACACGTTCACGACGACCGCGCCGGGACAGACCGCGCTGAGCAGAGTGTCGAGGACGACGTCGACGCCCGCGCACTCGAATGCGACGTCGGCGCCGCGGCCGTCGGTGAGCGCACGGACCTGCTCGGGGACGTCGACCTCGGTCGGGTCGAGCACGTGGTCGGCGACCCCGGTGCGGGTCGCCATGGATTTCCGTGCAGCACTGACCTCGCTGAGGATGACGGTGAGCCCCTCCGCCTTGCAGATCGCCGCGGTCAACAGGCCGATCGGTCCGCCACCGCCGACGAGTGCGACGTCGCCGGAGCGCGCCCCGCTGCGGACGAAGGCGTGGTGGCCCACCGAGAGGGGTTCGATGAGTGCAGCCTGGTCGAGCGGCAGGTCGCCCACCGGGTGGACCCACCGTCGCTCGACAGCGATCCGCTCGGCGAGGCCGCCCCCGCGGCCGGCGAGACCGATGAAGTTCATGTCCGGTGACAGCTGGTACTCGTTGCCCGGGTCGGCGGGCACGTCGTCGCGGATGATGTACGGCTCGACGACGACGTGCTCGCCGATCTGCAGGTCCGTGACGCCGGCCCCGAGCGCCGCGACCGTGCCCGACATCTCGTGCCCGAGCGTCACGGGCGCCGCTTCGCCCGAGATGGGGTGCGGGTGCCCCGCCGGCGGCACGAAGATCGGTCCGTCGAGGTACTCGTGCAGGTCGGTGCCGCAGATGCCGCACCAGGCGACGTCGATGAGGACCGTCCCGGGGGCCGCCTCGGGCGCTGGGACCTCCTCGATCCGGATGTCGCCGCGGTCGTGGTAGCGGGCTGCCTTCATGGTGATCATGTCCTCTCCTCGTGGGTGGGTGGTCATTCGTTGTCGCCGCCGGTGGCCGCGGCGGCCGAAGCCACCGGTCCCGATCCGCCGACGCCGACGTTGGCCGCGCGTACCGTGGCGGGGTGTGCGGTGGTCGCGGAATCGGTCCACGTCCAGTCGGCGACGTCGGGCGCGTCCTCGCCGTGCGCTCGCGTGTACGCCCGCGCCGCCACTCGGGCGTCCTGCATGCGTTGGCGGAGTCCGGCGTAGCGGGACCCGAGCCCGGGCACGCGATCGAGGACGTCGATCACGAGGTGGAACCGGTCCATCTCGTTGAGCATCACCATGTCGAACGGCGTCGTGGTCGTGCCCTCCTCCTTGTAGCCGCGCACGTGCAAGTTCGCGTGGCCGTGACGGCGGTAGGTCAGGCGGTGGATGAGCCACGGGTACCCGTGGTAGGCGAAGACGACGGGCTTGTCGGTGGTGAACACTGCGTCGTACTCCGCGTCGGAGAGGCCGTGCGGGTGCTCTCCCTCGGAGACGAGGCGCATCAGGTCGACGACGTTCACGACGCGGACGCGCAGGTCCGGTACCTCGTCCTGCAGGATCGACACGGCCGCGAGGGTCTCGAGCGTCGGCACGTCACCGGCGCACGCGAGCACCACGTCGGGCTCCTCGCCGGGGACCTCGTTGCCCGCCCACTCGAAGATCCCGAGTCCGCGGGTCATGTGCGCGACGGCCTCGTCCATCGACAACCAGTTGAACGTCGGCTGTTTGCCGGCGACGACGACGTTGACGTAGTCGACGGAGCGCAGGCAGTGGTCGTAGGTCGACAGCAGCGTGTTCGCGTCGAAGGGCAGGTAGACCCGCACCACGTCGGGCTTCTTGTTGACGACGTGGTCGATGAAGCCGGGGTCCTGGTGCGAGAGTCCGTTGTGGTCCTGCCGCCACACGTGGGACGAGAGCAAGTAGTTGAGCGAGGCGATCGGGCGCCGCCACGGGATCGTCTTGCTGACCTTCAGCCACTTGGCGTGCTGGTTGAGCATCGAGTCGATGATGTGGATGAACGCCTCGTAGCTCGTGAACAGACCGTGCCGACCGGTCAGCAGGTACCCCTCGAGCCAGCCCTGGCACTGGTGCTCGCTGAGCATCTCCATGACGCGCCCAGCCCGGGCGAGGTGCTCGTCCGACGGGAGGTACTCCCCGTCCCACTGCTTGTCGGTGACCTCGAGCACGGCACCGAGGCGGTTCGACGCGGTCTCGTCCGGGCCGAAGATCCGGAAGTTGTCCGGGTTCAGGCGCACGACCTCGGCCAGCCACTCGCCGAGCACCCGCGTCGACTCGTTGACCGAGCCGCCGTGCGTGCGCACCTCGACCGCGTGCGCACGGAAGTCCGGGAGCACCAGGTCGCGCTTGAGCAGTCCCCCGTTCGCCACCGGGTTCGCGCTCATGCGGCGGTCCCCCTCGGGTGCGAGCGCGGTCGCGAGCGACACGGGTGCACCCGTCTCGTCGAACAGGTCCTCGGGACGGTAGGAACGAAGCCAGCCCTCGAGCACGTGGAGGTGCTCCTGGGTGTCGCGGGCGTTCGCGAGCGGTACCTGGTGGGCACGCCAGTTGCCCTCGGCCGGTTTGCCGTCGATCTCCGGCGGGCAGGTCCATCCCTTGGGCGTCCGGAGGATGATCATCGGCCAGGCCGGTCGACCGTCGAGCGTGCCCGCGGCGGCCTGTTCCTTGATGTCGGCGATCTGGTCGAGGACCTGTTCGAGGGTCGCCGCCATGCGGGCGTGCACGGCGCGGGGTTCCTCGCCGTCGAATCCACCGGAGACGATGTACGGCGTGTGCCCGTAGCCGCGCATCAGGGCGAGGAGCTCCTTCTCCGGGATGCGGGCGAGGACCGTCGGGTTCGCGATCTTGTACCCGTTGAGGTGCAGGATCGGCAGGACGACCCCGTCGTGCAGGGGGTCGACAAACTTGTTCGAGTGCCAGCTCGTGGCGAGCGGCCCGGTCTCGGCCTCGCCGTCCCCGACGACGGCGGCGACGAGGAGCCCGGGGTTGTCGAAGGCGGCGCCGTACGCGTGGGACAGCGCGTACCCGAGCTCGCCGCCCTCGTGGATCGACCCGGGGGTCTCGGGGGCAGCGTGGGACGGGATGCCGCCGGGGAAGGAGAACTGCCGGAAGAGCTTCCGGACGCCGTCCTCGGTCTGCGGGATCCCCGGGTACACCTCGCTGTACGTGCCGTCGAGGTACGCGTTCGCGACCATGCCCGGGCCGCCGTGTCCGGGGCCGGTGACGTACAGCGCGTCGAGGTCTCGGTCCTGGATGACGCGGTTGAGGTGCGCGTACACGAAGTTGAGTCCCGGGGTGGTGCCCCAGTGTCCGAGCAGGCGCGGCTTGACGTCGTCGCGGGTGAGCGGACGCCGGAGCAGCGGGTTGTCGAGGAGGTAGATCTGTCCGACCGACAGGTAGTTCGCCGTCCGCCACCACGTCTCCAGTCGGTCGAGCACCCGGTCGTCCACCGGCCGGCCCGAACCGCGCCGGGACGCGCCTGCCTCCGCGCCGGTGGGTGCCTCGGTGATCGTCGTGGTCATGTCGCTCATGCGTCTTCCTCGCTCCCCGTCCGCGGCCGACCGGTCGCGCACGACTCGATCCTCGATGCCGCCGGGTACGGCGCGCAGGGTCGAAGGTCCCGCCGTGACGACGGGACCTTCGCCTCTGGGATACGCGGCGATCGCGAGCGACCCTGGAGCCCATGCACGCAGACGACCACCAGCACCGTGTCCCCGAGGCCGAGTGGGAGCGCCTCAAGCGGGAAGCGCGAGACCGCGCCCGGCGACAGACCGAATCGGAGTCGCCACGGTGCGCTGACGGTGAGCCGAGCGAGTGATGCGCGTGGGACGAAGGTCCCTGGTGCACGAGCGGTGAGAGCACCATGGTCGACCGCATGAACGACTTGCTCAGCACCCTGGTGCTGTCCCGGTGGCAGTTCGGCCTGACGACCATCTACCACTTCCTCTTCGTCCCCATCACCATCGGCATGGTGTTCGTCGTCGCCGTGTTCCAGACCGCCTGGGTCCGCACCGGCCGCGCGCACTACCTGCGACTCACCCGGTTCTTCGGGCGCATCTTCCTCATCAACTTCGCCATGGGTGTCGTGACGGGCATCGTGCAGGAGTTCCAGTTCGGCATGAACTGGTCCACCTACTCGAGGTTCGTCGGCGACGTCTTCGGCGCGCCGCTCGCGCTCGAGGGGATCCTCGCCTTCTTCCTCGAGGCGGCGTTCATCGGCATCTGGATCTTCGGGTGGGACCGGCTGCCGAAGGGCGTGCACCTCGCGAGCATCTGGCTCGTCGCGCTCGGAACGCTCCTGTCGGGGTACTTCATCATCGCCGCGAACGCGTTCATGCAGCACCCCGTCGGCTACCGCCTCGATCCTTCCCGTGGCCGCGCAGAGCTGACCGACATCTGGGCGGTCGTGACGAACAAAGTCGCGCTCGCCGCGTTCCCGCACACGATCGCTGCGTCGTTCATGGTCGCTGCCGCCGTCGTGATCGCGGTCGCCGGCTGGCACCTCGCCCGGAACCAGCACCTCGAGACCATGCTCCCGGCGATCAAGTTCGGCCTCTGGACGATGGTCGCAGCGGGCGCCGTCACGGTGCTCACCGGCGACCAACTCGGCCTGGTGATGGTCGACACGCAGCCGATGAAGATGGCCGCGGCCGAGGCCCTCTACAACACGGCCACGGGCAAGGACGCCTCGTTCTCGGTGATCACCCTCGGCACTCCCGACGGCGTGCACGAGCTCTTCTCGATCCGGGTGCCGTACCTGCTCTCGTTCCTGTCGACCCACACGATGCACGGAACAGTCGAGGGGATCCGGGAGCTGCAGGCCCAGTACAGCCAGGTCTACGGGCCCGGGGACTACTCCCCCACGATCTGGGTCACCTACTGGGCGTTCCGCTGGATGATCGGGTTCGGGGCCGTCTCCGTCCTGCTCGCGATCGCCGGGCTCGTGCTGCTCCGCCGCGGACGGGTGCCGCAGCGCCGGTGGGTGTGGCGGATTGCGGTCTGGTCGGCGCCGCTCCCGATGGCCGCCATGAGCGTCGGCTGGATCTTCACGGAGATGGGCCGCCAGCCGTGGCTCGTGTTCGGGCTGCTGAAGACGAGCGCTGGTGTGTCCCCGAACGTGACGGGGGTCGAGGTCCTCATCTCCCTCGTCGTCTTCACCCTGTTGTACGGCGCGCTGGCGGTCGTCGAGTTCCGCCTGCTCCGCCGCGCCGCCCAACGCGCCGACGAGCTCACCCCGCCCGAGGACCCAGCGCAGGACGCTCCTGAGACGATCGCGACGGTGTACTGAGATGGACCTGCCCGTTCTCTGGTTCGCGATCGTCGGACTCTTCTTCGTCGGGTACTTCGTCCTCGACGGGTTCGACTTCGGTGTCGGCATGTCCCTGCCGTTCCTCGGCAAGGACGACACCGACCGCCGCGTGCTCATCAACACGATCGGCCCGGTCTGGGACCTCAACGAGACCTGGGTCATCGTCGCCGGCGCCTGCCTGTTCGCAGCGTTCCCGGAGTGGTACGCGACGATGTTCTCGGGCTTCTACCTGGCCCTGCTCCTCATCCTGGTGGCGCTCATCGCCCGCGGGGTGTCGTTCGAGTACCGGCACCAGAACAAGCACGCCGAGTGGAAGCGCCGCTTCGACCTCATGATCGTCGTAGGCAGCGCCGTCCCGGCGTTCCTGTGGGGCGTCGCGTTCGGCAACGTCGTCCGGGGCATCCCGATGGACGCCGACCACAACTTCACCGGCACGGTGTTCGACCTGCTCAACCCGTTCGCGCTGCTGACCGGTCTGGCGACCCTGCTGGTGTTCTTCACGCACGGCGTCGTGTTCGTCGCGCTGAAGACCGAGGGCGAGATCCGCGAACGGGCCAAGCGGCTCGCGACCCGCGCGGGCGTGCTCACGATCGTCGTCGGCGCTGCGTTCCTGGTGGCGATGGCGTTCGTCCGAGCGACGCCGGCGAGCCTCGTGCTCTCGGTGGTGGCCGCCCTCGCCCTCGTCCTCGCGGTGCTCTGCAACGCCTGGGGCCGTGAGGGACGCGCGTTCACCCTCATGGCGGTCACGATCGCCGCGGTCGTGCTGGCGATGTTCACGGCGATCTTCCCCGACGTCATGCCCGCCTCGAACGACCCGGCGAACAGCCTGACCGTGTGGAACGCGTCGAGCGGGCAGTACACGCTCACGGTGATGAGCTGGGTGGCGCTGGTCTTCGTCCCGCTCGTGCTCGCCTACCAGGCCTGGACGTACTGGGTCTTCCGCAAGCGCGTTGCCCGCACCCACATCGAGGGTGCTACGGCGTGACCGGTGACGGTCTGACGCCACCACGGCCAGTCTGGAGGCGCGCTGCGGGCCCGCACCGCGCCTCCAGACCGTGCCTGGTCGCCGCGTGGACATGGCAGGACGTTGTGCCCTGCCGCCGGTCGCGTCAGGGCGCGATCATCTCCGCATGAGCACGACGAACCAAGTGAGCACGATGACACCCGCGGTCGTGGACCTCGGAGTCCGCGACCTGATCCTCCGCTCCTGGCGCTCGGAACGGTCCCTGGACGCCTCGACACTCGACGTGGCCGTCGACGTCGGCGGCAACCAGATCGTCCTGACCGGTGATGTGGGCTCGTACACCGATCGGCTGACAGCCCACGAGATAGCGTCCGGACACGCCACCGGGTTGCTCCCGGTGCGGAACCGTATCGTCGTGCGTCCGCTCGAGTGCGATCCGACCGAACCGGACGCGGTCCTCCAGGCCAGGGTGGAGGGTGCTGTCCGCGAAGCCGCGCCGCATGCCGACGTGACGATCTCCGCGAGCGACCACGTCGTCCGGTTGTCGGGTCGGCTCAGCGGCGACCACGAGCGGCGGCGCGTGCATGCCGCGGCGGCGCGGAGCCGCGGCGTGCACTTCGTCGATGACCGCACCACGATCACCGGGAGTGACCTGAGTCCCGGGCGGACCTTGGTCCCTTTCCCCCGTTCGCGGGCCATGGAACCGTCGTCGTCATGAACAACCAGATCGCTTCCACACCGCCTCGTCACGGTGCCGTCGGGGACCCGACCGAGAACCATCCGAGCGTGACCATCGAGCTGCGCCCGACGGAACCACTCGACGTCGAGACGGTGCTCGGCATCGGTGCGACGCTCCGCGCCGCCGACCGACTGCACCCACGTGAGCGCTGAGCGCGCGATCATGAACCCTCGAGTGACGACTCAGCCAGCCCCAGCGGGAGCCGCGGCCGCCGCGCGTCGCGCCAGGTTCGTGCTCGAACCAGGCGCACGCGCGCGACTCCTCAGCGAGATCAGCCACCTCGCGGTGGCGGGGACGAGTGCCAGTCGAACGCCGTGCGGAGGCACCGATGCGGCAATCCTCGACTCCCCCGCCGCCCGCTGCGACCGGGCCCTGATCGTCATGGCCGACCTGCTCCGAACAGCGTCCGTTCCTCGGCGACGGACAATGCGCTGCGCGCAGGTCGTGGTCGACAGCGGGTTCCCGCTCGAGCGCGCCGTCGTGTCCGTCGCCGCGGCGCTGATCGTGGGCGAAACGGTCACCCTGGGGTTCGCCGGCGGCTTGGATCGAGCGTCGGCGGCCTACGTTCGGTCACTGGCCGCACTGCTGCCCGGGCGCGTCCTCTGCGTCCGCTTCGGTGATCGGCTCGTGTCGGGTGGGCACGACCGGGTGAGCTGGTTGTCACCGTCCTGCTGCGCGGAGTCCTCGCCGTTCGACCTGCGCCTGCTCGATCAGATCACCTCGATGCTGCATGCCGACGCACCGCGGCGTGCTGCCGTCCGCATCGAGGCCCGTGGGACCTCTGACCCTGCCCCGCGACGAGTAGGCGCGACAAGGTGACTCCACGGGCGCCGATCGGCGGGACACCGGGTCCCGGCCACGCCCGTGAGGAGAGGTCATCCCATGAAGGCAGCAGTCGTCCACCAGTTCGGTCAGCCCCTCGTTGTCGAGGACCGGCCGCTCCCCGCACCCGGCGCCGGACAGGTCCTCGTCCGGATCGAGGCCTCCGGCCTCTGTCACACCGACATCCACGCAGCACGCGGAGACTGGCCGGTCAAGTCGACGCCGCCGTTCGTCCCCGGCCACGAGGGCGTCGGCATCATCGAGGAGCTCGGTGACGGCGTCACGAACCGACAGATCGGTGACCGGGTCGCGCTCCCCTGGCTCGGACACGCCTGCGGCCACTGCCGCTACTGCGTGGAAGGCCGCGAGACCCTCTGCGAACAGCAGCAGAACACCGGCTACTCAATCGACGGCGCCTTCGGGCAGTTCGCCGTCGCCGACGCGGACTACGTCGTCCCGGTCCCCGCCGGCGTCGCCCCGGAGGACGCAGCCCCGCTCACCTGCGCCGGCGTCACGACCTACAAGGCGCTCAAGGTCGCCGGGATCACGCCCTCCGAGACCGTCGCGGTCTTCGGCGTCGGCGGGCTCGGACACCTCGCCGTGCAGTACGCACGGGTGTTCGGCGCGCAGGTCATCGGCGTCGACGTCGAACCGGCCAAGCTCCAGCTCGCCCGCGACCTCGGTGCGGACCGCGCCGTCGACGCGTCCTCGGGCGACGCCGCCGCCCAGATCCAGGAGCTCGGCGGCGCGGACGTCGCCGTCGTGCTCGCAGCGTCCGCCAGTGTGTTCGAGCAGGCGTTCGCCTCCCTGAAGCGGGGAGGACGCCTGGTCTGCGTCGCGCTGCCGGCGGACGGCACGATGAGCATCCCGATCTTCGACACCGTCCTCAAGGGGATCTCGATCATCGGGTCGATCGTCGGGACCCGGCAGGACCTCGCCGAGGTCTTCGCGCTGCACGCTGCCGGACGCACCCGGGTCGTGTCGGTCCGCCGCCCGCTCGCCGACGTGAACGAGGCGATGGCCGACGTGCTCGCCGGTCGGGTGCCGGCCCGGATCGTGTTCGACATGCCGCCCGTCCAGCGCGAGCAGATCGTCGCCGAGGACGAGTCCACGCCGGCTGGAACGCGATGATCGGCACGGGCATCGCGGTCCACGACGACCGGACGCTCGTCGCGTCGGAGTGCTGGTCGCTCATCGGACGCGTCCGGGGCGGCCGGCTCGTCCGAGGCACCGTGTCCCAGGCGGAGGTGGTCGTCGTGGACCCCGCAAGCGGGTGCCTCGTCCTCGAGGGACCCCGCCTCGGAGACCTCGGTTCGCGTACGACGGCTGTGTTCGAGACGGGCGCCCAAGATCCGACGGGGGGCTGGAGCATCATCGTCGTCGGACGCGCCGAACCGCTCGTCATCCGGGCCGGACGCGGCGGACCGCTGCAGCGCTGGCGCTTCGACGTCCAGGAACTCAGCGGGATCGTGTTCACGTCCGACGCGCTTCGGGCAGACCGGGCTGACGCCGTCCGTACCTGACCTGCAGGCACGGCACGGAGGGACGAGCAGAACGGCCCGGTGCGAGCAGCACCGGGCCGTCTCCATGCTCCGGTCAGATCCTCCCCGCGCCTCCGGGCGTCGCGGGGATCCCCTCACCACCGCGCACGTCCGTCCTCCGTCCGGCACGGTCCCACGGACGGGCGTCGGCGATGTCGAGCAGTTGGGCACCGAGCCCGAGGACGATCGTCACCACGGTCACGAGGACTCCGAGGACGGGGATGTGCAGCGCCACGACGAGGACCGCACCGCCCAGGAGCGCCGTGACGACCGGCCCGCGTCGGCCGCGGAGGATCAGGCGTCCGATCATGAACGCTCCGTACGGGAACGCCGCGAGGGTCAGGACGAGCAGGACCAACAGTCCAGTCAGGGCCAGGGGTGCGCCGATGACCGTCACGAGCAGGAGGAGCAGGGCGAGCGGAGCGGCGACTGCTGTGACGAAGCCGACCAGTGCGGCCCTCCAGGGCGCCGCACGGAGCCGGTCGGTCACCCGGGTGAGCTGCCGAGGGACGAGGAGCCCGGCGGCCAGCGTGATCAGGCCCAGTGCGACGAGTGCGTACAGCAGGCCGACCAGCCAGGACGCGAACGCCTCGCCGGCGGTGGGGCGATAGGTCGTCCGGTTCGGATGGACGTGTTGCACCGACCCGTCGACGTGGTCGGCACGCATCTGCGCGGTGTGGTCGCTGACGTAGACGACGTCCCCGCCGATCGTCCCGGCGACGGTCAGCCGGTCCACACTGAGTCGCGCGTCGCGGCCGAGGTCGCCCGCGACCGAGATCGTGTTCGCGCAGCGACGAGGTCCTCCTTGACCGACCCCGACTGCGCGACGCTGATGCTGGACGCCGCGATGGTAGCGCTCCGCCGGACCGTGCCGGTGACCACGACGGACTGAGCTGCGAGCCGGACGTCTCCGTCCACCTCTCCGGTGACGGTCACGGTCTGTGCGGCCGCGATGACGTCCCCGGTGACCCGCCCACTCACGGTCACGTTCTGGCCGGCGGCGTACACGTCCCCGTCCACGTTCCCTGCGACCTCGACGGCGGTGCCGCTGAGGAACCGCGGGCCGGTCACGCGCTCCGTCGCGCCGATCCTGGACGGGTCGTCCTGTGTCGTCGTGACGGCTGCGGCGGCGCCTCCCGTGACGGCTGTCAGAGCGACGACGATGCCGAGGACGACCGCCGAGCGCGGGACGTGACGGCGGGCGGTGGGCTGGGTTCGGTGTCTGGTCATCATGGCGGCAGTGTCGCGGGCTGGCCGTCGGCACGACAGGGTCGGAGGTCCTTGCTCGGCGCCGCGAGGGAGCGCCGGTGGGCGGGACCTTCGGCCCTGCCGGCGTCGTCCGCCCGCACCTAGCGTGCGGTGATGGGATGCGGCTGGAGCCGCAGGTGGGCGCAACCGGTGTCCACTGCGAAGGGAGTGACCATGACCGCCTACACCGTCGCCATCGACGACACGACTGCCGCCTGGAGGACCGTGGACTGGATCGCGGACGCCGTCGACCCTGCGACGGACAGCGTGCGGCTGGTCACCGTGAGCGAGTACACCGGCGAGGCCCTCGAACGGTCCGAAGAGCGACTCGAGGCGGCGGAGCAGCGCTTGCGCTCGACGCATGCCGAGCTCACCGTCCGGCACGACGTGACCGGCGGGCCGACCGTGGATCGCCTCGTGTCGGACGCCACGCGCGGCGACATGCTCGTGATCGGCGGCAACCAGGTGCACACGTTCGTCGCCGCGGCGCGGGGACGCGTGGCCGAGCGGGTGGTCGCGCACGCCGTCACCCCGGTCGTGGTGGTCCCGGAACACTGGGAGCGGTCCGACGGTCCGGTCGTCGTCGGTGTCGACGGGCGGTCCGCGTCCGCCGCGCTGTCCTGGGCCGCCGACCGAGCGGCCCGTGGCCGTCACGAGCTCGCCCTCGTGCGCGCCTGGGCGGTCCCGAGCGCGGTCGACGCCTACGCTGCGGTCTACCTCCAGGAGGACCGAGACCTCTGGTCGAAGGAGGCCGACCTCGAACTCCGGGCCGCGCTCCGGGCGGTCGGTGCCGCGCAGCCAGGGCTCCACGTCACCGGCGAAGCCGTCGAGGGGCAAGCTCGCGACGTGGTCCTCCGGTCGTCCCGGGGTGCGTCGTTGGTCGTGGTCGGGCGTCGCCACCGGACGGCACTGGGCGGGTTCATCACGGGGTCGGTCGGTGAACGCCTGATGCACGAGGGGCACGCGCCGGTGTGCATCGTCCCCGAACCGACGCACACCGGTGGGGGCACGGAGTCCGAGCGCCGTCCGGAACAGCTGCACGCCGAGGTGCGGTGATGCGCGACAGCAGCGTCGTCGGGACCGAACACGTGGTGGTCGGCATCGACGGACACGAGGCGAGTGACCGAGCGGTGGACTGGGTGGCCGTCCGGCGCCTCACGCCAGGGAGCCGGGTCGAGCTCATCACCGTCACCAACGGATGGGGAGGTGACCGACTGGCCCTCGACCGACGGCTCGCCCGCGCCGCAGAGCACCTGACCGTGGCACACCAGCGGGTTGACGTCGCAGTGTTCCGGCTGTCAGGGGTGCCTGACCGGATGCTCGCGGACGCTGCATCGACCGCGGACCTGCTCGTCATCGGGAACCGGCGCCAGCACCGCGTCCGAACAGCGCTCGACGGGTGGATGCCCGAACGCGTGCCGACCCTCGCGAACGGTCCGACCGTCGTCGTCCCGGAGGACTGGCGACCGACGCACGGGGACGTCGTCCTCGGGGTCGACGACGCCGCTGGCGACACCGCGCTCCGCTTCGCCGGGTCCCAGGCCGTCCGGGAGCACCGGCGGCTCAGTTTGGTGCGCTCGTGGAAGGTCGCCGAACCCGCCCGGGTCGGAACGCTGAGCGCCTTCGAGGACCCCGAACTCGTCGAAGCGCACGCACGGGAGGTCCTGATCGACGCCGAACGGCTCCTCCACACCCGGTTCCCCGGACTGCAACACCGACCTGTCGTCGAGGAAGGCGACACGGCCGACGTCCTTGGCAGGTACGCCGAGGACGCGTCGATTGTCGTCCTCGGACGACACCACACGTCGACGCTTGAGGGTCGGCTCTTCGGCTCCACTGCACACGAGCTCATCAGTGGTTCGCGAACTCCGGTGTGCATCGCGCCGCTGCGCTCACCGGACCCGCGCCGACGATGAACGGTCCGACCTCCACGGCGCCCACTGCCGACCTCGCCGAAGGGCTCACGTCAACAGCCGCGGCGGCGCGGCTCGCCGAGGACGGGCCGAACGCCGTTGGCACATCGGCACCGAGCCTCGTGCGCACGATCGCCGGACAGTTCCGCAACGTCGTGCTCCTCCTCCTGCTCGCCACCGCGGTCGTCTCCGCAGTGCTCGGGCAGGCGCAGGACGCCGTCGTGATCACCGTCATCCTCCTCACGAGCGTCGGGCTCGGTACGGTCAACGAGTACCGATCCGCGCTGGTGTCCTCGGCGATGGCCGACCAGTTGCGGCACACCGCTCGGGCGCTCCGCGACGGGGTCTGGACGACCGTCGACGTGCGCGAGGTGGTCGTCGGTGACCTCGTGCGCCTCGGGGTCGGCAGCGTCGTGCCCGCGGACGCAGCACTCGTGTCGGCACAGGATCTCCAACTCGACGAGAGCGTCCTCACGGGAGAGTCCCGTCCCGTGGAACACCGGACCGACGAGTCCGTGCTCCAGGGCGCAGTCGTCGTCGCCGGTTCCGGTGATGCGCGGGTGACGGCCACCGGGAGGGCGACGGAGTTCGGCGGCATCGCTGCTGGTCTGCGTTCCCGTGCGCCCGAGACAGCGTTCCAGGCCGGCCTGGCGCGCTTCTCGATGCTACTGGTCTGGGTCGCCGTGTCGCTGATGGTCCTGATCGTGGTGGCCGGGATCGCGTTCTCCCGCCCACTGCTGACGACGGTGCTGTTCGCGCTGGCGATCGCCGTCGAGGTGACGCCGCAGCTGCTCCCCGCCGTGGTGAGCACCGCGCTCGCCTCCGGCGCCCGACTCCTCAAGCGGTCGGATGTGCTCGTGAAGCGTCTCGTGTGCGTCGAGGATCTCGGCGGTGTCGACGTCCTCGTCACCGACAAGACCGGCACGCTCACGTCGGGGGGCCTCCGCTTCCAGGATGCGCTGGACCCCAGTGGTCGCCCCGCTTCGACGCTCCTGGGCGTGGCCCGGGTCACCGTGCCACCAGACGTGCGCGCCGACGGTGCGGCCGGCTCGGTCGCCGACGTCCTCGACCGCGAGATCCTGGACGCGTCGGCGGCGAACGCGGCACGGGACGGCTCACCGGTCGTCCTCGCCACCCGGCCGTTCGACCACGAGCGGATGACCTCGTCGGCGCTGGTCCTCGAACACGACGGAAGCCGCCGCCTGGTCGTCAAGGGCGCTCCGGACGTCGTGCTGGCGCGGTGCAGCGACGTCGCACCCGCTGGCCAGGAGACCTTGCAGCGGTTGCTCGCCGCCGGTCACCGGGTGCTCGCGGTCGCGACCGCGGCCGTGCCCCGAGCGACGACGACCGCGGACCCGATCGCGGTCAGCAGTGCGTTCGTGCTCGAGGGGTTCCTCGTGTTCGAGGACCCGCCCCGCGCCGGCGTCGCGGACGCCATCGGCGCGTTGCGTGACCTCGGTGTCCAGGTCGTCGTGGTGACCGGCGATGACCCGGTGGTCGCCGCCGGTCTCGCGCGCGACGTCGGCATCCCCGTCGGTTCCGCGCTGCTCGGGAGCGAGATCGGTGCTGCGGCCGACCAGCCCCTGGCTGCCCTCGCTTCCCGGGTGCTCGACGCCGGCGTGGTCGCTCGTGTCCGCCCCGCGGACAAGGCGGTCGTCGTGCGTGCGCTCCGCGACGCGGGGAGGACCGTCGCGTTCCTCGGCGACGGCGTGAACGACGCGCTCGCGCTGCACGCGGCGGACGTCGGCATCTCGGTGCTCTCGGCGACCGACGTCGCCCGGGACGCGGCGGACGTCGTCCTGCTCGACAAACGACTCGACGCAGTCGCCACCGCCGTCCGGACCGGTCGGCGGGTGTTCGCCAACACCCTCAAGTACGTGATGATGGGCACCTCGTCGAACATCGGCAACATGCTCAGCGCTGCCGTCGCGGCGAGCTTCCTGCCGTTCCTCCCGCTGCTGCCCGCGCAGGTCCTCCTGAACAACCTGATCTACGACCTCGGGCAGCTGGCGATCCCGACGGACCGTGTGGATCGCGAACGGCTCACGTCTCCCGCGCGCTGGGACGTCGGCGCGGTCCGTCGGTTCATGCTCGTCTTCGGACCGGTGAGCTCGCTGTTCGACTTCATCACGTTCGCCGTCCTCCTCGGTGTGGTGCACGCCGGCCCGACGGAGTTCCGGACGGTCTGGTTCGTCGAGTCGCTCCTCACCCAGTCGCTGGTCGTGTTCGTCGTTCGCACGAACCGCGTTCCGTCCTGGCGCAGTCGGCCAGGACGGTGGCTCACCCTCGGTGCACTCGGTTCGGCGGCCCTCGGAGTCGTGCTGCCGCTGAGCCCGATCGGAGTGCTCGTCGACTTCGCGCCGCTGCCCGGCAGCCTGCTCGCGGTCGTCGCCGTGATCGCCGTCGTCTACCTGCTCCTCGTCGAGGGGCTCAAGGCGTTCGCGTTCCGGTATGTGTTCCGGAACGATCTCGGAGCGCACCGCACCGCACACCACGTGCGCCGCTTCGCAGCTCGCTTCGGTCGGACCCGCTGACCGCAGGCGCGTCGCGCCCCGGGTCGGTGGGACTTCCGGCCCTGCGCTCGAGCAACGGTGCGTCGCATGCTGGTCCGACCGGGCGAGAAATCGGAGCGATCACGCTCGTTCCGTCCCGCAGACCAGGAGGAAAGACCATGGAAGCAGCGGCGACCGGACCATCGAACGAGGCGAAGGATCCGCGGGCTCAGGGAGCGGGCGGACTCGATGCGAACCCGCTGGACGAACTCGTCGTCACGCTCGACGCGGACCAGTGTTGGGAACGGCTGCACCGCAGCCGGATCGCCCGCGTAGCGTTCCGCACCCAGGAATCGCTGGAGATCATCCCGGTGAACTACGTCACAGAGACACGGAAACTGGCCTTCGCGACCTCGAGCAGTGTGATCCTCGACGCAGTCCACTCCGGGCGCGAGATCCTGATGGAGGTGGACGAACACGACGGGTGGACCGCCTGGAGCGTTGTGGCGAGGGGAACCGCCCACATCCCCGACACCCGGAACGTGACGGCGCAGCGGATCCGCTCGATGCTGGCGACACCGAAGCGCGCCACCGTCGTGCTCGAGCCGACCAGCGTCACCGGCCGGCTCTTCGACCAAGCCGCTCCATGACAGCCCCTCGCGGTCGCGCCGGGCGGGAGGACGGAAGGCGCGGTGCGAACCTGCACCGCGCCTCCCGTCCGTCACGACTACGCTGGATGCTCGCGATCGCCGCACCCTTTCTGGTCGCCGCGGCGGTGGTCATCGCCGCGCCGCACGCCGAGGAGGCGTTCCTCGTCCTCCGCGAACTACCGCCGAGCGCCTCGATCGTCGCCGGCGTGGCGGTCCTCGCCGAGGCGGTGTCCCTGACGGCCGCGTCTCGTGCTACCCGCGCGTTCCTGGGCCCCGACGCGCCGAGCTTCCGGCACGTCCTCGCGGTCGACCTCGTCGCGCAGGGGGTCCGCAGCGTTCTGCCCGGTGGAGCGGCGACCTCCGCGGGGTTGCGCATCTCACTCCTGCGACGGTTCGACGTTCCGGTCCCGATTGCTGCCTCCGCGGCCACGACCGGTGTCATCGTCTCCAACGTCGTGCTCGGCGCACTCTTCATCAGTGGTGTAGCGATGACCGCCTGGCACGGCCGTCCTTCCCCTGGTGTCGCCGTCCTCGTCGGAACGGTCCTCTTGCTCGCCGTCGCCGTCGGACTGGGCGGCGCGGTCATCGCTCGCCGGCCCGATCGCGTACGGGAGGGTGCCATGTGGTTGACGACGCCGCTGCGGCGAGCCGTCGGGCACCCGTCCGAAGCCACCATCTTCGGCTACGTCGACGGACTGGCCCTCGGGATGGGTCGCCTCCGATCGGTCCGGACGCTCGCGACCCTGCTCGCCTGGGTGGGATGCAACTGGGCTGCCGATCTCTCGGCGTTCGGGCTCATGCTCGTCGCTGCGGGCGCCCGACCCCCGTGGCCGGTCATCGTCCTGGCCTACGGCGTTGCGAACGTCCTCGCCACCGTTCCGATCACACCCGGGGCGCTCGGGCTGGTCGAGGGAGCCGCGGTGACCACGCTCAACGTCGCAGGGGTCCCGACGTCGGTCGCGCTGCTCGGCGTCCTCGGCTGGCGCGCCGTCGAGTACTGGCTGCCGATGCTCGCCGCACTCGTCGTCGCACCGTTCCTGCTCGCCTCGACCCGCCGCCGCAGCGCGACGTCACCCCGGTCACGGTTGCGTGACCACCGGCTCACACCACGCCGCTCGTACCGAGGATGGACCCGATGACGAAGGTCGCCGCCAGGGCGAGCGCACCACCGACGACCACTCGGAACGTGGCCCTTAGCACCGATCCTCGCACCGATCGCACCGGTCAGCGCGAGCGCGAGGAGCACGACGACGAACGTGACCGGCACCCGGACCGATCCGGGCGGCACGAGGATCGCCAACAGGGGCAGGACCGCGCCGATCGAGAATGCTGCCGCCGAGGCGAATGCCGCGTACCAGGGGCTGACTACTTCGTCCTCGTCGATTCCGAGTTCCGTCGTCAGGTGCGCCGCGAGAGCGTCGCGCTCTGTCAACTCACCGGCGACCGCCTCGGCAGTGGCGCGCTGCAGACCACGTGCCTCCCACAGCTGGGTGAGTTCCTCGAGTTCGGCGACGGGGTCGTCCTCGAGCTCGCGGCGCTCCTTCTCGATGAGCGAGCGCTGGCTGTCCTTCTGGCTGCTGACCGATACGTACTCCCCCAGCGCCATCGACATGGCGCCGCCGACCAGCGCGGCGACACCGGCGGTCGCAATCGCGGGGACGGAGGTGGAGGCGCCGGCGACGCCGACCACGATCGAAGCCGTCGAGACGATGCCGTCGTTCGCGCCTGTTCCGCCCCGGGTCTGATGGAGGCTCTCAATTCACGGGCGGATGAGCGTCATGGGAGCACCGAGGAAGTACCCGGAGGAGCTTCGGGAGCGGGCGGTCCGGCTGGCGGTGGAAGCGCGTCGCGACCCGATCACCAGGGCTGGCGCGTTGCGTCGGATCGGTGAGCAGTTGGGGATCAACCCCGAGACGCTGCGGAACTGGGTGCAGCAGGCCGAGATCGATGCCGGTGACCGTCCAGGCGTCACCACGGAGGACGCGCATCGGATCGCGGAGTTGGAACGTGAGGTCCGGGAGCTGCGGCGGGCGAACCAGATTCTGAAGTCGGCGTCGGCTTTCTTCGCGGCGGAGCCCGGCCGCCCGTCCAGCAGGTGACGCAGTTCATTGATCAGCACAAGCACGAGTTCGGGGTCGAGCCGATCTGCAGGACGTTGCAGGTCGCCCCGTCGAGCTACGACGCCGCCAAGCCACGGCCGCCGTCAGCGCGGTCGGTCAGCGACGCTGTCCGCATCGTCGAGGTCGAGCGGGTGCACCGCAGCAACTACGGCGTCTACGGCGCCCGGAAGGTACACGCGCAACTTCGCCGGGAGGGCCACCAAGTGGCGCACTGCACCGTCGAGCGCCTGATGCGGGCCGCCGGGCTGGTGGGTGTGTCCAAACGGAGGGGGCCGAAGACGACGGTTCCCGGTCCGGTCGGGGACCGGCCGGCGGATCTGGTGCAGAGGGCGTTCACTGCGACCGGCCCGGACCAGCTCTGGGTCGCGGACATCACCTACATCCGCACCTTCTCCGGCTGGGTTTACGCCGCGTTCGTCACGGACGTGTTCTCCCGCAGCATCGTCGGCTGGCAGCTGTCCCGGAACATGCGCACCGACCTGGTCTTCGACGCCCTCGAGATGGGCATCTGGACCAGGCACCGCGAGGACCGCGATCTGTCGCGGCTGGTCCATCACAGCGACCGAGGAGTCCAATATCGGGCCGTCCGCTACACGGACCGGCTCGCGGAAGCCGGCGCGGTCGCGTCCGTCGGGTCAAGGGGCGACAGCTACGACAACGCCCTCGCCGAGGCCGTGAACTCGATCTTCAAAGCCGAACTGATCCGCAACCGCGGGCCCTGGCGCGGTATCGAGGACCTCGAGATCGCGACCGTCGAGTACATCGACTGGTTCAACCACCGACGGCTCCACGGCGAACTCGGCATGGTCCCACCGGTCGAGTACGAGCACGACCACTACCGGCACCACGCCGCTCCGAGTACCGTCGAAGCGGCACTACCGAGCCTCCACTCAACCCGGGGCGGAACAGTGGCCGCAAACAGCCCGAGCCTCGCCGACAAGTTGGCACGCTCGACCGCAGACACGACGATCGACGCGATCGCCGACGAGATCACCGAACTCGTGAACGATGCGCGACGTGCGGAGGGACAACGCGGACACGATGCGGCGGACTAGCAGACCGTGCCAGATCTGTGCCAAGCATCCTGCGTCCATCCCGGGACGTGGCCACGGAGACACGAAAACCCCCGGTTTCCCGGGGGTTTTCCTGCTGTGGGCGATACTGGGATCGAACCAGTGACCTCTTCCGTGTCAGGGAAGCGCGCTACCGCTGCGCCAATCGCCCAGAGGAGTGTGGAGCTGGAGGTGGGGACGGGATTCGAACCCGCGTGGACGGCTTTGCAGGCCGCTGCCTAGCCTCTCGGCCACCCCACCATCGAGGTTCACGTCTCCGTGAGTACCCGAACGGTGGGATACCCTCTGGTGAGTCGTCGGGATCCGGGGATCCTGACACTCGAGCGGATGACGAGATTCGAACTCGCGACCCTCACCTTGGCAAGGTGATGCGCTACCACTGCGCCACATCCGCGTGCTCTTCGAGAAGAGCGCATCGCCGTCTCGCTGGCCGTTCGTGCTGGCCTGCCGTCTCGGCGACGTCGTAAACTCTATACGAACCGCGGTGCATCCGCCAAAATCCTTCCGGTTCACCGGGCGTGTCCCCCGTGTTCACGCGGAAGCAGCCGTTCGGAGACCCTCGTCCGGCGCCCCGCTCCACCCGCGCCACACCCGGGCGACGCGTCGTGTTCGGCAGCGGCCCGGGCATCCGCTACTATCGACTGGCACGACAAGTGCAGCGGGCGATTGGCGCAGTTGGTAGCGCGCTTCGTTCACACCGAAGAGGTCATCAGTTCGAGTCTGGTATCGCCCACCCGCTGTGTCACCCGGACGGATCAACGCCGTCCGGCCGACACGACCGAGAGCCCGACGCACCACGCGTCGGGCTCTCGTCATCTCACCAGTACCGTCCAGTTCGTAGGGGCACATGACCGACGTCGACCTCGAGTTCGCCCGCGTGCGCGCGGTCCTCGACCGGCCGACCCTCCGACTCCTCTCACGCCCGACCAGCGCGGCGGTGGTCGCCGTGTTCCGCGTCGTGTTCGACCGCGACGTGCAGTACGTCCCCGCGGACCGGATGCACCTCCAGGTCGAGGAGCACGTCGCCCGGCTGCAGTCCACGGGCGCACGCGTGCCCGCGAGCGAACAGGGCGGGGACGCCGATGACGCCCGACCCAACGGGCGGGCACTCTGCCGTGAGTGGGTCGCGGCACAGTGGCTGGTGCGGTCGAACTCCCCCGACGGCGACGAGCAGTACTCCCTGACGAGTCACGCCCTCGAGGCCCTGAGCCTCGTGGACGCCCTGAGCGCCGACCGTGCCCTCATCAGCGAGAGCCGGCTGGCGATGATCGTCGATGCCGTCCACCGGTGGGCCGCCCGTGCCGAACCCGACCCCGACGTGCAGATCCGCCGCCTCGACGCGCAGATCGCCGAACTGCGGGCCGAGCGCGACCGCCTCGCGAGCGGGGACGCGGTCGAGACCGTCGACGACGACCGGATGCGCGACGGCTACACGAACATCTCCGACCTCATCCGCCAGCTCCCCAGCGACTTCAAGCGGGTCGAGGAGGCGGTCGCGACGATGCACCGCTCGATCGTCGAGGACTTCCGCGGCGAGGTGCGTCCGATCGGCGAGATCCTGGACGACTACCTCGCCCGGACCGACAACCTCATGCAGTCGACCCCGGAGGGCCGCGCGTTCGAGGGTGCGTTCGAGCTCCTGCGCGACGACGCCCTGCTGCTGCGGCTGCGCGACGACATCGGGACGATCCTGGCCCATCCCTTCGCCGGCACCCTCGACCCCGGGGAACGGCGGGCCTTCCGGAACACGGTCAGCATCCTGCGGCAGGGCATCGAGGACGTCCTCGCCCGCCGGCGGCAGCTGACCGCGTCGAGATCGGAAGAGCGTCGTGTAGGGAAAGAGTGTATCCTG
>CAJYUW010000018.1 GCA_913778205.1 uncultured Curtobacterium sp. | reverse complement strand
CGCCCCGGCCGGGAGGCCCGGATCCCGGGCCCGACGTCGGCCCCGTGATCCGGGCCTCCCGTCTGAACGCGGACGGCCGCCGGGATGCACGCTGGTCGCACGGGCACCACGCGGAGTCCACCGGCGAGGTCGGGTGTGCGTCGCGACGTCGAGCCCCGGGGCCTTCCACGGGCGATGGCGGCGGAGGCGGTCGAGCGGGTGAAGGGCGCGCTCGTGCGGAACTGATCGTGTTGCTCGTGTGAACATCGTGTGACGCGTTCGGGGGGCGTCTGGCGTGTTGCCTGTGCGTCCTCCTAGGTTCGTCGCCGATGAACACTTCCCACCACTCCCGAACGCGTCGTGGGCGCCTGGCCGCGGGCGCTGCGCTCGCGACCGCCGGTGTCCTCGTCGCGCTGTCCGTGCCGTCCGTCGCCAGTGCGGCCGCCGGCGACACCACGATCGACCTGTACGACGTGAACGACTTCCACGGGCGGATCGCGCGGTCCATCTCGCAGACCAACGGCGTCCCGACCCCCCGCGACGGCGACGCAGCCGGCGCGGCGACCCTCGCCGGTGCGCTGGAACAGCTCCGCGGTGACGGCACGACGTCCGCCTTCGTCAGCTCCGGCGACAACATCGGCGGGTCGACGTTCGAGTCCTTCATCCAGGACGACCAGCCCACGATCGACGTCCTCAACCAGATGGACCTGTCCGTCAGCGCGATCGGCAACCACGAGCTCGACAAGGGCCAGGACGACCTGCGCGATCGTGTGATCGGCGGCCAGGGCACCGGCGTCCGCAAGGCGAACTGGGACTACGTCTCCGCGAACATCCTCGACACGGCCACGGGGAAGCCCGCATTCCAGCCGTACTCGATCCAGGAGATCAGTGGCAAGCGCGTCGGCTTCATCGGTGCGACGGTGGACCTGGTCGGTCAGGGCCTCGTCGCCCCGGACGGCATCGAGGGCCTCGAGATGGGCGACATCACGACCGAGGTGAACAAGGTCGCCGCGCAGCTCACCGACGGCAAGGCGGAGAACGGCGAGGCCGACGTCCTGGTCCTGCTCGTGCACGACGGTGCGGAGTCGCCGACGCCGGTCACGCCGACCTCCGACACCGACTTCTCCCGCGCGGTCTACGGCGTCACCCCGAAGGTCTCGGCGATCCTGTCCGCCCACACCCACCAGACGTACGCCTACTCGGTCGTCCCGACGGGCGGCACCGTCGCCCGTCCGGTGATCCAGACCGGCTCGTACGGCTTCAACCTCGGCCACGTGCGGCTCACGGTCGCCGCGGACGGCACCGTGACCGCGGCGCCACCCGAGAACCTGCGCTTGGTCGACGGGACCTACACGCCCGACCCCGCGGTCCAGGCCACGGTCGACGCAGCGGTGGAGGAAGCCGACCGTCTCGGCGCCGTCGAGCTCGGCACGGTCGACCGCGACCTCAAGCGCGCCGTGCAGACCAACGGGTCGGAGAACCGCGGCGGCGAGTCCACCCTCGGCAACTTCGTCGCGGAGGTCCAGCGCAGCCAGACGCAGCGGCAGGGTTCGCAGATCGCGTTCATGAACCCCGGCGGGCTCCGCGCGGACGTAGCCTCGGGGCCGGTCACCTACAAGGAGGCCGCGGTCGTCCAGCCGTTCGCGAACACGCTCGTCGTCCTCGACCTCACCGGCGACCAGATCCGCCAGGCGCTCGAGCAGCAGTGGCAGCCGGCGTCGGCGAGCCGTCCGTTCCTCAAGCTCGGTGCCTCGGAAGGCTTCGCGTACACCTACGACCCGACGGCTGCCGCTGGCTCCCGCATCACGTCGATGACCCTCGACGGCGAGCCCGTCGAGGCCTCCCGGACGTACAAGGTCACCGTGAACTCGTTCCTCGCGACGGGCGGCGACAACTTCGCCGCCTTCACGAGCGCCGCAGCCAAGCAGGACAGCGGCGTGGTCGACCTCGAGGCCCAGGTCGCGTACTTCACCGCGAACCCGACGGTCGCGGTGCAGGAGGACCAGCGTGCGGTCGGCGTCCGGACGAACGAACCCGAGGATGGCTTCCAGCCCGGCGACGACGTCCGGATCGACCTCTCCTCGCTCACCTTCAGCAACGCCGCCGACCAGGCCGGCGAGGTGTCCGTGAGCGCGGGCGGAGCCGAACTCGACCGCGCCACGATCGACACGTCCGTCGTCGACACCACGGACGAGCAGGGCCGTGCGACCCTCGAGTTCACGGTCCCCGGCGGCACCGACGAGCAGGCTGGGGTGGCGCGGGCCGCCCTGACGACGCGCGCGGCGGCCACGACGGACGAGCCGCTCGTCGTGGAGCTGCCGAACGGGCAGTCGATCGCCCTCGCGGTGACCATCCCGGTCGCCGCCGAGGCCGGGGACCCGGGCACGGACCCGGGTACCGACCCGTCCGACCCGGGGACGACGCCCGGTGCCGGCAGCGGCGGCGACGTCGACGGCGGCGCGGGCACGGGTGTGGACACGGACGGCGACGGAACCGCCGACGTGGTCGTCCCGGACCAGGCGGGCGGCGAGCTCGCCTTCACCGGCGCCGACCTCACCGGACCGGCCGTCGCGGCCGGGCTGCTGCTCCTCGCGGGCGTCAGCGGCCTGGTGCTCGCGCGACGGAAGCGCGCACAGCGCGCCGAGGCGGTCACGACCGACTGACGCGACCGCTCCGCAGACTGGAGGCGCGGGGCCGGCTGGCACCGCGCCTCCAGTCCGTCAACGGGTCCGTTCAGGGACCTGTCCCTGCGGACCGGCGCAGCGTATCCTCGGGCTTGTCGCACTGCGACGCGTCGCGCCGGGTCATCTCTCATCCGCCGGCGGTGGTTCCGCTCGGTGCGGACTCCGCGGCGCGGGTGCTCTCCGTCTCCAGGGAAACGACGGAGGGCACCCACCACCCGGTGGGCGCCCGCGACGCTCAGCGGAAGAGCTGCTCCGCGATGTACGAGCCCTTCCGGGGCGCCGGGGGCACCGCGAACACGCCGGAGCCGATGTGCGAGACGTACTCGTTGAGGCGGTCCGAGGCGCCGAGCTTCCGCTGCAACCGTGTGAAGTGCTCCGGGTCGTTCACGTAGGCGGCGAACAGGAGCCCGGCGTCGAGCTGCCCGTACTCGTTGAGCCCGTCGGTGTAGTTGTACCCGCGCCGGTGGATCTTCACACCGCCGTTCGCCTCGTGCGCCGCGAGCGCGACGTGCGAGCGGACGTCGATCTTCGTCGTGCCGTCGCCGTGCGCCGCGTGGAAGTCGGGCGTGGAGTGCTCGGTGCCGCCGGAGAGCGGGGCGCCCTCGATCTTCGTCCGGCCGAAGACGCGCTGCTGGTCGCTGACGTTGTCGGCGTCCCACGTCTCGAGGTTCATCCGGATCTTCCGGACGACCTGGTAGGTGCCGCCGCGCATCCAGTCGGCGCCGTCACCCGGGTCGTCGACCCACACGAAACGATCGAACTCCTCGTCGGTGGACACGTTGCGCGTGCCGTCCTTGAAGCCCATCAGGTTGCGCGGGGTCGACTGCGTCGGGCCGGCCGACGCCCGGCCGAAGCCGAGCACGGTCCAGCGGACGGTCGCGGTGCCGCGCGCCATCCGGGCCAGGTCGCGGACCGCGTGGTACGCCACCTGCGGGTCGTCGGCACACGCCTGCAGGGACAGGTCGCCGCCGGTGAGCCGCTCGTCGAGGTTGTCGCTCGGCAGTGTGGGGATCGCAGCCAGGTGCGCCGGACGCCTGTCGGCGAGCCCGAAACGATCGTCGAACACGCCCGGGCCGAGGCCGACCGTCACCGTCAGGGACGCCGGCCCGAGGTCGAGGGCCTCCCCCGTGTCCGCGCCGACGCCGTTCCCGTGCGCGGGTTCGACGCTGCCGACGGTCCGCCCGGCCTGCAGCTGCGCGATCGCCGCCGACCAGCGGGCGAGGAGGACCTGCAGCTCTGTCGTCACCGACGTCGAGAGGTCGAACGTCATGAACACGCAGTGCCGTTGCGGCACGGTCCGGACGCCGCCCTGGGGCTGCCCGGCTGCGGTCGCGTAGAACGGGTGCTGCTGGGAGAGGTCGATCGACTCGTCGCCGTTCGCGGCTGCGGCGAGCGGGTTGACTCCCGTCGCGGCCGTCGCGCCGGCGATGCCGACCGCGGCGCCGACGCCGGCCCCGGCCACGGCGAGACCGGCGCCGAAGAGGCCGCGGCGGGAGACGCCGGTCCGGCGCTGCGTGGGCGCGCCGGGCTCCTGGCCGCGCGCTCCGTGCTCGTGCTGCGCCGGCGCGGCGTGCTCGTGCTGCGCCGGCGCGGCGTGCTCCTGCTCGTGCTCGTGCTCGCTCGTCACGCGGTGGCGACCTTCTCGGCCAGTCGGGACAGCGGGTCCTGCAGCGCCTGGACCTGCTGCGAGATCGCGTTCGCGTCCTCGCGCTTGAGGTCGCCGGTCCACGGCTTGAAGCCACCGAGTCCGTCGGCGTCACGGTAGTCGTCCATGAGCGAGTTCGTCGCGTCGAACTGCGCCGCGATCTGCTTCGTCAGCGCGGGGTCCGTCTTCGCCAGGCCGGGCTTGAGGAAGGCGAAGGCCTGGCGGGCACCCTCGACGTTGGCGGCGAGGTCGACCAGGTCGATGTGGCTGTAGGCCTCCTCCTCGCCCGTGATCTTGTTCGACTGGACCTCCTCGAGCAGGCCGGCGGCGCCGTTCGCGAGGTCCTCGGGCTTGTAGTCGAGCGTCGGCACGAGCTTCGCGAGCAGGTGCACGTTGTTGGTCAGCGCCGCGGCGGTCTTCTTGGTCGACGCGGTGATCTTCCCGCCCTCGAACAGGTCCTTCTCGACGGCGTGGAAGCCGCTCCAACCCACGGACTCGTCGAGGTTCGAGGCCCGCATGTCGATGAGGTAGTCGAGGTTGCCGGCGTTGTCGGTCGCCTTGTAACCCTTCTTGACGAAGCCGTCGACGTCGCTCTCGATGTGCTCGTAGAACGGCCGGGCGTTCGCGTAGTCGGTCTTCGCTGCGGCGAGGTCGCCCTTGTCGACGTCGGCCTGCAGCTGCTCGACGGCCGCGACCATGTCGGTCACCTGGCCGTCGACGTAGGTCGCGTAGCCCTCGGTGCCCTCGGCGAGCAGCGTCGCCGCGCTGCTGTCCGCCGTGTTCCGGACCTTGCCGGTGACGGTGAAGTCCGTGAGCTCCTCGGACGCACCCGGGCAGTACACCTGGTACGTCCCACCGCTGAGCGTCGCGGTGAAGTGCACGGGGTCGAGCCCGGGCGCGAGGTTCTCCTTCTCGCCGAGGATCCGCTGGTCCTGGAGGAGCTCGATCTCGGTGATCGCCGTCGACGACTCGTTCTTCACCGTGAAGGTGACCGGCCCGGCCGGCACCTTCGTCGTGGACACGGTGCAGGCGTCGGAGCCGTCGTTCGTCAGGGTCACGGTGACCCGCGAGACGCCGTGCGACGACGAGGGGTCGCTCGAGGCCGTCGACGACCCGGAGGCGCACCCCGTCAGGGCGAGCGCGGTCACGGTGCCGAGGGCGCCGAGGGCGAGCAGGGGACGGACGGTGGACTTACCGAGCGGCATACGCGGGGCTCCTCATGGGGTCGGCAGCGGGTTCGCCGCGCGACGGGGTGGTGTCGGGGTCGGACGCAGGGGTGGCTGTGGCGCGACGGTGGTCGCGGCGGGCGAGCAGCACCTGCACGACGGCGGCGATGCCGAGCGCGAGGGGCAGCCAGACGGCCCAGAGCTGCAGCTCCGCGGCGCGGGACGCTGCGGACGACGCGCGCTGCGCGGCTCGCTCGACGACAGTGTCGGGGACGCTCCAGACGTCGCGGTCGAGCGTCGTGGTGCGAGCGGACGGGAGGCCCCCACCGCTCAGCGTCAGGACGTCGCGTTCCGTGCTGGTCGCGTCCAGGACGCCGCCTGCGACGGTCCACACGGTCGTGGTCCGCGTGGTGGACCACGCAGCGGTGAACGGGCCCGGGTTCGTCGACGGGGAGATCCCGACGGGGATCCGTCCGAAGAGCCCGACGAGGTCGTCGAGCGTCAGGCTGCTCGGCTGGGTCGACGGCGCCTGGTCGTCGACGACGCGCCAGCGGTCGGCGGTCACGCCGCCGCGACCGACGCGGGCGTGGGCCGACGCCGGCAGCTCGATCTCCGCGCGCGCGCCGTTGCCCGAGGTCCGGACCGTGCCCGAGGCCCCCTGGACCTCGGCCGTCAGGCGCGTCTGATCGCCGTCGAGGCGGACCGATGCCGGCAGGCTCGGGGTGGATGCGGCGAGCGGGACCCCGACCGCGAGGGCGACCGCGGCGACGGCGAGGCCACCGGCGACGACGGCCCGGACGAACGGCACCCGCGCGGGGGCCGGGCGCCAGGCACGCGGCCAGAGGGACAGCGCGAGCACCGGCACGAGGTAGAGCACCCAGCCGAGCACTTCGATGACGCGGGGGTCCGCCGGGATCCCCAGCACGCCGGTGACGAGGGCGCCCTGGACCGAGCCGTTCGGCGCGAGCCAGGACAGGTCGACGGTGCGCTGCTGACCGATCACGACCCAGCCGGCCTCGTGCGCGTGCCGGATGGCGGAGAGGACGAGGCCTGCCGCCACGAACACCAGGAAGACCCCGGTGACGGTGAAGAACTTCGACAGGTCGAGCCGCACGCCGCCGGTGTAGATCCCGTAGCCGATGAGCACGGCCGCGGCGATGCCGATCACGGCGCCGAGGGCAGCGGACCCGGTGTCGCTGGACGCCTGGAACGTCGCGAGCAGGAAGACCGCGGTCTCGAACCCCTCCTTGAGGACGGCGAGGAACGCCATGCCCGCGAGGGCCCATGCGGTGCCCCGACCGAGCGCCTCGGTCGCGCTCGCCTCGAGGTCCTTGCCGAGGGTGCGCGCGTGCGTGCGCATCCAGACGATCATCCCGGTGACGAAGACGACGGCGACGACACCGATGATCGTCTCCATGCCCTCCTGCTCGGCCTGCGGCAGCGCCCGCTCGACGAGCTGCAGGCCGAAGCCGACCGCGACGCTGAGGAGCACGGCCGCGCCGACGCCGGACCACATCGGGGCGAGCGAGACGCGGTTGCGCCGGAGGAACGCGGCGATGATGCCGACGATGAGGGTCGCTTCGAGGCCTTCACGGAGGCCGATGACGAGTGTGGCGAGCATGGCAAAGGTGAGGCTAACCTAACCAGGCCTCGGCTCGCCACTCCGGACGCGTGGGGTTTGATGGTCCTCATGAACCTGCTGAGCGTCGAGGGCCTGGCGTCGGTCACGAACGTGCTCGACCTCGCGGGCGTGTTCGCGTCCGCCCTGCTCGGCGGATCGATCGCACGGACGATGGACCTCGACCTGTTCGGGTTCCTCGTGGTCGGGTTCGTGTCGGGGCTCGGCGGCGGCATCCTGCGCGACACGCTGCTGCAGAACGGGCCGCCCGTCGCGCTCGTCGACCCGCTCTACGTCCCGGTCGCCACCCTGGGGGCGCTCGTCGCGTTCTTCGTGTCGTTCTCCGAGGTGGCCTGGGACCGCCTGTTCACGATCCTCGACGCGGCGGTGATCGGCATCTGGTCGGTCGTCGGCGTGCAGCGGACCTTCGACGCCGGCCTCGGCTGGCCGGCGGCGATCATCATGGGCACGATCACGGCGGTCGGCGGCGGCGCGATCCGGGACCTGCTCCTCCGACGTGTCCCCGCGGTGTTCGGCGGGAACGCCCTCTACGCGACGGTCGCGGTCGCCGCCTCGGCCGTCATGGTCGTCGCGTCCTTCCTCGGCGCGCCGTCGATCGGGATCGTCTCCGCGATCGTGCTCTCCCTCGCGCTCCGCTGGGGTGCGGTCCGACGCGGCTGGGGGCTGCCGAACGGCCGCGACTGGCAGCCGAAGTCGACCCTCGGATCGCTGCTCCGACGCGGCAGGGGGCTGCGCGCCGTCCGCCCCGACGCCCTCCGGCTGCTCCGGCGCCCCGGTCGGCGGTCCGGCGTCGGCAGTGTGCACGAGCAGCGCGATCCGGGTCCGGAGGGCCAGGACACGTAACCGACTACCGCTGCGTCGGTGCGCGGGCGTACGATCGAGACCGCCGGGTATCGAACTCGGCGCACGTGGCCCGGAGCACCGACGCGACCCGAACGCGGCGGTTCACGAGCAGCGTGCCGAGGGGGCTTCGCTGATGCCGCGCGGGATCAGACGCGCGGCGCGGCAGGTCTCCGCGGCCCGGCCGGGCGCCCGGACGACGCAGACGACGTCGGACGGTGCTGCCGGACGACGCAGACGGCGTCGGACGGCGCTGGCGGTAGCCTCTGCACGGACCGATCGCAACCACCGGCTCCACGTACGTCGACCCGACGGCGAGCGCGGGACACTGTCGAACCAGGACCAGATGCGCGACGACGCTCCCCCCACCTCACGGACCCCTCGAGCAGAGGTCCGGGAACGACTGCTCACCGCCGGCGAACAGGTGTTCGCCGAACAGGGCGTGCACGAGTCCCGACTCGACGACGTCGCCGCCCGCGCCGGCTTCAGCAAGGGCGCCGTGTACTCGAACTTCGCCTCGAAGGAGGACCTCGTCGCACAGGTCATGCAGCGCGCGACGAACGACGTCCTCGGGTCGCTCCGGGAACTCGTGCGCGCCGACATCGCGTCCGTGCAGATCGGGGACGTCGTCCGGCAGGCCTTCGCCCGCCACGACCAGACCGCCCAGTTCGCCCTGCTGGCGGAGTTCCGGAGCTACGCCTCGCGCCGTCCCGGGCTCATGCCGGAGTACGTGCGGCAGCGACGGGCGCTCCAGGACGGCGTGCGGGACCTCGTCGACCTGTGGTTCGGTGCGCACCCCGAGGTCGATCCCGGCATGCCGCTGGACGTGTTCGCGACGATGCTCGTCGCGGCGAACGTCGGCCTCGTGTTCGATGCCCCCGCGCTCGCGGGCGTCGAACCAGGGGACGTCATCGGGACCGTCGTCGAGTCCCTCGTCCGACCACGCTGACGCGCCGCCCCCAGACACCGGTCACTACGCCGGGCGCCCCCGTGAGCGACGCCCCTCGTGCGACCACGCCGACGAGGGCAGGAGGCTCGGCGGCAGCACGCGCGACCGCAGCCGTCGCCCGGCGGGGACCGACGCGTCGAGCGCAGCACGGGCCTCCAGGACGTCCCGGCCGAGCGCCTCGCGGTCCGAGCCGTCGGCTCCGGCCGCTCCGAAGCGCTCGCTGTCGACCGCGTCGACGATGCGTTCGAGGACCGGCACGACCGCGGGCGGCAGGTCCGTCCGGAGGCGACCGAGCACCGCGCGGGCGGTCCGGGCGGCCGCCGCGGCGTCGCCCGGTGGGGCGAGTGCGGGCGCGTAGCCGTGGTCCGCGACGTCGTCGAGGACCTCACGCCAGGCCTGCACGGCCGGCGAGCGTCCGGACCGGACGGCGCCGAGCCGCGAACGACGACGGAGCGCGCGCAGCACCCCGGGGGCGAGCAGCAGCGCCGCCGCGAGCACCAGACCGGCGGCGACGCCGACCCCGGCACCGCCGCCGCCGGACGGAGACGCCGCAGCCCCCGGCGCAGCGGATGCCGACGGCGTCGACGACGGCTGGGTGTCCGCGGGCGCGGAGCGGTCCGGCGCCGGCAGCGGCGTGTCCGGCGCCGCCGGGGTCGCCGAAGCGGTCGGCTCGGTCGCGGCCTGCGCGGCCGAGTCGGAGTCGGGCGTGGGCTCGAACGCGACCCAGCCGGCGCCCTGGATGTAGAGCTCGGGCCAGGAGTGCAGCTGACGGTTCGACACGGTGTACTCGCCGTCCGTCTGGTCCGTGCCGGCCCGGTAGCCGACCGCGATGCGCGACGGGATGCCGAGGGTGCGGGCCATCACCGCCATCGCGGACGAGAAGTGCACGCAGTACCCCTCCCGGACCGTGAGGAAGGTGTCGATCACGTCCATGCTGTCGCCGTCGTACCCCTGCTCGACCGGGGCGGTCTCCGAGTAGGTGAAGAGGTCGCTGCGGAACCAGCGCTCGAGCGCGCGGGCCTCCTGGTAGTCGGACCCGGCGCCGCCCGCGACGCGCGCGGCCGTGGACGCGATGTCCCTCGGGAGGCCTTTCGGCAGGGCGAGGTCCGTCCGCAGCTGCTCGGCCGAGGGACGGGCGAACCCGCGGCCGTCCGACAGCCCGAGCCGGCCCGACTGCGCGAAGGCGTCGAGGTAGGCGTTCGCGAAGGTCGACGCCCCGTAGACCTCGTAGGTGGCTCCGCGCGGCGTCGCGGGCCCGGTCGACCGGAGGGTGTTCGAGTCGCCCATCCAGCGCCACTGCCGGAGGTCGAGGTTCGTCGAGCGGGACTGCACGGACACCGCGCCCGCCGGGACCGGCAGGTAGTTGCTCGACAGCCCGGTGATCCGGATCGTGACGTCGCCGCGCGTCGAGAGCCGCGGGTTCACGCCGACCGCCCACTGTTGCTGGTCGGCGGTCTCGGACGTGCTGGCATCGGTCACGGTGGGTACCCAGTCACCGGTCCCGAACTCGTCCAGGTTCGCCAGCTTGAGGTACTCCGGCTGGCCGTCCGAGGACCGGTACCGGAACACCTCGAGGGCGTTCGGGCGACGGAGGTCCTGGCCGAGGTCGAGCAGCGTCCCCGGTTGCCCCGGTCGGATCGGCGACTGGATCGCGCCCGTGACCCCGGAGAGCCAACTCGCGTTCAGCGGCACCACCGACGGCAGGCCGACGGCGACGACGAGCCCGATCGCCCCGACGACGGCCGCTGGGAACGCCCGCTGCACCGGTCGGACCGAGAGCCAGAGGATCGCGAGGAACGCCACCGCGGTGAGCACGACGAGCACCGGCGACGCGGGGGTCCCGGTGATGATGCCCGGCACGATGAGGATGACCAGTGCCGGTGTCGCCGCGAGTGCCGCGGTCGGGGCGACGGCGGCGAGGAACAGCGACACGGCCGCGACCCAGGCGATCGCGACGACGACGATGAGCCGGATCGCGTCCGTCTGCGGCAGCGGTGCCGGGTTCAGCCGGATCGCCGCGATGGTCTCGCCGAGCGCGCCGTTCCGGTCGAGCCACCCCAGTGGTTGCACGTCGTCCACGAGCGCCGCGGCGCACGAGCACGCGATGACCGTGACGACGAGCGCGACGAACCGGACACCGGGCGGGCGACGGCGGACCGCGAGCACGACCGCGACGAGCACGGCCACGGCCACGACCCCGCCGACCCACCAGGCGATGCCCTGGACGAGCGGGCGCAGGGCGAGCGCGGCGATGAGGACCGGCACGGGGGCGAGCACGACGATCCAGGGGCTCGGGGTGTCCCGCTGGTCGTCCGGTCGGTCGAGGATCTCGTGCACGTCGGTGCCGCGGCGGCGGCTCGGTGCCTGCGTGCCGGTCACCGGACGCTCCCGGTGGCTGCCGCGCCCGCGACCGGGACGACGAGGGTGCGCCACCCGCCACGGTCGAGGATCCCCCGCACGACGGGGTCGGGCGGGACGATGGTCGCGAGGATCCCACGGCTCGAGCCGACCGTCGCGGAGACGAGCTCCGCGGCCTGTTCGGCGGTGCAGCGTCCCGTGACGACGGCGGTCATGCCGTGCACGTCGCGGCCGCGGACGTCCGGCAGGACCTCGGTGACGTCGCGGGCGTCGGACCGGACCTGCACGTCGGCGAGCCCGACGAGCACGTCCGTCAGCCCGCCGGCGTCCCCCGCGTGCCGGGTGATGCCGCCCACGCCGTCGCTCACGAACACCACCCGCGAGGTCCGAGCCGCGAGCGCCCGGGCGACGCTCGCGGCCACGACGACGGCGTGCTCGAACGCGGCGTCCCCGCCGAGGTCGGACAGCTCGGCGAGGTCGTCCCGGCCGAGCCGCTGGTACGACTCGCGTCGGACGTCGAGTGCGATGACGGCCTCCGGCGGTTGTGCCTGCGTGGTCTGGCGGACGTGCAGCTCCCCGCGGCGCGCGCTCTGGCCCCAGTGCACGCGTCGGATCGGGTCCCCGGGACGGTAGGGCCGGAGCTCGCTGTCGTCGGCGGACCCACCCTGGCCGACACGGCCCTCGTCGGCCGAGACCGCGCCGGCGAGCGCGCCCGTGTCGATCGCAGCGAGCGGCGTCGACGCCGGCACGACGACGACCTCCTCCGCCCGGACGACCGGCCGGTCGATCCGGAGGAGTCCGAAGGGGTCTTCGACACGGGCGGTGACGGGGCCGACGAGACCGCGACCGCGGCGCATGGCGAGGGCCTCGACGTCGAGCACGGCGGGCGCCGTCCGTGGCCCGACCGTCGCGTAGGTCTCGGCGTCGGTCACGCTCGCGAACACGTCGTCGAGCTGCTCGCGGACGAGCAGCGTCGAACGCGGTCCGAACCGGAGGCCGGTGCCCTGGAGCGTGATCCGCTCGCGGTAGGCCTCGCCGACCTGCACGACGGCACGTGCGGCACTCCGGCTCCCCCGGAGCGGGGCGGCAACGACGAACGCCATGACGGTGCCGAGCACGAGCAGCACGAGCAGCAGCAGCCCCGCGGAGACCGCGACGCTCGTGGTGCCCACCAGCCCGCCCCCGACGAGCCCGATGCCCACCGCGAGCAGCGTCCAGCCGCGCACGGTCGGGCGTGGGAAGGGCGTCCGACGCGCCAGGGCCAGTCCGCGGCGGCCGTACCGCGACACCGCCGAGCGGGCCGCCCCCACCCGTCGGGCGAGCGCCGAGGGGGCCGCGGACGACGACATCAGGACCGGACTGGGGTGGCGGTGAAGGGCACGGCGGTGTCCGAGACGATGCGGACGACGATGTCGCGCACGGTGTCGTCGCCGGACCCGCCGAGGCCACGTGCCACGGGCACGAGACGGTGTGCGAGCACGATCGGCGCGAGGGCAGCGACGTCGTCCGGCGTGACGAACGGTCGACCGAGGAGCGCCGCGTGCGCCCGTGACGCCTGCGCCAGGTGCAGGGTGGCCCGGGGACTCGCACCGAGCACGAGGTCGGGGTGGTGTCGCGTCGCCCGGACCACGGCGACGATGTACGCCTCGACGTCGGGCGAGACGTGCACTCCGCGGACGGTCGCGATCATGCCGCGCAGGGTCGCGACGTCGACGATGGGCCGGAGTACGGACAACGGGTCGCGGTCGCCGCGGTCAGCGAGCATCCGGCGCTCTGCGTCGAGGCTCGGGTACCCCATCGCGATGCGCGCGGTGAAGCGGTCGCGCTGGGCCTCGGGCAGCGGGTAGGTGCCCTCCATGTCGATCGGGTTCTGCGTCGCGACGATCATGAACGGCGACTCGAGGCCGCGCGTGACGCCGTCGACGGTGACCTGCGACTCCGCCATCGCCTCGAGCAGCGCCGACTGCGTCTTCGGACTGGTGCGGTTGATCTCGTCGCCGATGACGACGTTCGCGAACACCGGACCGGGCGAGAACCGGAACGTCCCGGACGACTGGTCGAACACGTTCACGCCGGTGACGTCGGACGGCAGCATGTCGGAGGTGAACTGGATGCGGTTGACGGAGCCGCCCACGGACGCCGCGAGGGCCTTCGCGAGCACCGTCTTGCCGACTCCGGGCACGTCCTCGACGAGCAGGTGCCCTTCGGCGAGCATGACGGTGAGCGCGGTCCGGATCGCGTCGGTCTTGCCGTCCACGACCGTCGAGACGGCCTCCACGATCGCAGCGCCCGCGTCGCGGACGTGCTCGAGCGGGACGGCGGGGGCGGTCGGTTCCGGCACGCAGGCCTCCTCGGCTCGGGACAGGTCCGTGGATGCTACAGCAGCCCGGTGACAGCCGCCGGTGGGTGCGTCGTCGACGCGGCCGCCGGACGCGCGGTCGACGGACGGGAGGCACGGCACCGGTCCGCACGTGCCTCCCGTCGGTCGGGTGGTCGTGTCCCGGGCACGGCCCGCCGGGCCCGCGCGGCCGACCCGCGCCCCGCGGGGCGCGGGTCGGCCGCGTTCCGACGGTCAGTCGCGCGGCAGGGCTTCCAGCCCGAGGGACCAGAGCGCGACCCCGTGGAGGCCGAGGTCCCCGGCGAGCGCCGTCCGGACGCGGTACGACCGGGCGTCCGACCAGTGCACGCGCACCCCGCCGGGGAGCCTCGCCGACCACTCACCGTCCGCCGCGGACCACGTCGCCCGCCTGCCGGCCAGCGCCGCAGCCCGCGCCGGGTCCACCTGTTCGCCGTCGTGCGCTCCGCCCCAGACGTACCCGTAGCCCGCGATGCCGAGGTCGATGCGGCCGCTCGGCACCCCCTCCGACTCGGCCGCCCGCACGACCCGCCGGGCCCACGGCAGCGCGCCGATCGTGCCGGCGTCGCTCCACGGGCCGTGCTGGTCGTACGTCATGAGCACGACCCGGTCCACGTGCTGCGCGAGCCGACGGAGGTCGTAGCCGGTGTCGCGGTAGCCGGCGGCGTCCGTCGAGGCCATGACCGCGATCGACACCTGCGCGGAACGCCCGAGACGCGCGTGCACGGCGTCCGAGAGCGCGGCCGCGAACGCGACGAGGCCGGTCCGGTCCCGTGCGCGGAGCGACTCGAGGTCGATCTGCACGCCGCGCACACCGAGCGCGCGGGCCCTCCGCGCGAGTTCGTCGGCGACGGCGGCACGACGAGCGGCGTCGGACAGCAGGGCGGTCCCGATCGCGGGTGAGAAGTCACCGGTCGCGGACGAGTAGTTGCTGACCAGGAGCTCCGGGACCGACCCGGCCCGGACCGCCGTCCGCGCGAGGGCGGCGGTCCCCTCCGGCGGGTCGAGCAGCGATGCACCGTCATCCGAGAGCGTGACGCCGTCGATCCCGATCGTGGTGGCCCGGCTTCCCGCTGCGGTCACACGGGTCGACGCGCCGGGGCCCGGCTCGACGTACCCCTCGACCGCGAGGCGCCCCGAGGCCACGCTCGGGTCGGACGAGCAGCCGGCGAGGAGGAACCAGACCAGCAGGACCGCGACCGCGGGGAGTCCTCGACGCACCATTCGGTCACCGTAGCCTGCGCGGCGGTGCCGAACCGCGCCTCCCGGCCGGTCGACGGTGGACACGCGGTCAGACGCGAGCGCCCTCGAGGCGGTCGACGGACGCGGCGAGCTCCTCGAGCTCGGGCACCTCACGCGCCTCGGCGAGCGCTTCCTCCAGTGCGGCCGCGTGGAGCGGCGTCGCCTCGTCGAGGAGCCGCTGCCCCGCGTGCGTCAGCTCCGTGTAGAGGCCGCGGCGGTCGTCGGCGCAGAGGACCCGGGTGAGGAGCGCGCGGTCCTCGAGCCGGTTCACGAGCCGGGTGGTCGCGCTCGGGCTGAGCGCCGCGGCGCGTGCGAGCTGCTGCATGCGCATGTGGAACCCGTCCTGCCGACGGAGCGCGTCGAGCACCGTGTACTCGACGACGGACAGGTCGATCACCTTGAGCGCGCGCTCGAGCCGCGTCTCGATGAGTCCGTGCAGGGCGGCGAGCGTGCGCCAGCCGTGCGCGCGGACCGCGGTGGACGTGTCGTCGACACTCATGGGACCTCCGAGCACACATGTTTGCTTGCGCGGATACCCAGCGTGTGCAACTATCGATACCCCGCGTCTGCAACAACCAGCGTACGCGGGTGGAACCAATCGCACAACGGAAGGACCACGATGCCCGCGGGACTCATCGCCCTCGCACTCGGCGGGTTCGGGATCGGACTCACCGAGTTCGTCATCACCGGCCTGCTCCCGGAGGTCGCCGCCGACTACGGCGTGACCGAGAGCACCGCCGGCTGGCTCGTGACCGGCTACGCCCTCGCCGTGATCGTCGGGGCCCTCGGCCTCACCGCCGCGACCACGAGACTGCCGCGGAAGCAGGTGCTCGTCGGGCTGCTCGTGCTGTTCGTCGTCGGCAACGCGCTGTCCGCCGCGGCGCCGACCTACGGCGCGATGATGGTCGGCCGGGTCGTCGCGGCGCTCTGCCACGGGGCCTTCTTCGGGATCGGCTCGGTCGTCGCCTCCGGCATGGTCGCCCGGGAGCGCCGCGCGTCCGCCGTCGCGCTCATGTTCACCGGACTCACCGCCTCGAACGTCCTCGGCGTCCCGTTCGGCACCTTCCTCGGTCAGGCACTCGGGTGGCGCGCGACGTTCTGGACGATCGCCGCGATCGGCGTCGTCGCCCTCGTCGGGGTCGTCGTCCTCGTGCCCGCGGTCCGGGCACCGGAGCAGCCGTCGCTCGTCCGTGAGCTGGGTGCCTTCCGGTCCGGGCAGGTGTGGCTGTCGCTCGGCATCACCGTGCTCGGGTACGGCGGGATGTTCGGCGCCTTCACCTACATCGCGTACACACTCACCTCGGTCAGCGGGTTCGCCGCCTCCACCGTCCCCTGGCTGCTCGTGCTGTTCGGCATCGGGCTCTTCGTCGGCAACTTCGTCGGCGGGAAGGCCGCGGCGCGGTCGATCGAAGGCACGCTGCTGGTCGTCCTCTCCTCGCTGACGGTCGTGCTCGCGCTGTTCGCCGTCGTCGCGACCTCGCCGGTGCTCACCGTGGTCGCCCTCGTGTTCATGGGAGCGTTCGGCTTCGCCACGGTCCCGGCGCTGCAGACCCGGGTGATGACCCACGCCGAGCACGCTCCCACGCTCGCGAGCGGCGCGAACATCGCCGCCTTCAACCTCGGGAACGCCCTCGGGGCGTGGATCGGCGGGCTGACGATCGCCGCGGGACTCGGGTACACGTCGCCGATCTGGGCGGGAGCCGGCATCACGGTCGTCTCCGTCGCCCTGACCGCCGTCGCGGCGACGATCGGGCGGCGGCACCGTCGAGACGCCCCGGCGGGTGGGACGGGCTCGGTCGCGATCGTCTAGGCCGGGACGTCCGGGCGAGCGGGCACGGCACCCGAGCTGGGCGCGGCACCCGAGCAGGGCGCGGCGCACGCGTGCTCGGCACCCGAGCTGGGCGCGGCACCCGAGCAAGGCGCGGCGCACGCGTGCTCGGCACCGAGGCGCGCACACCACCCGCCGAACGCGAGAACCCCGGTCCAGCGGACCGGGGTTCTCGTCGAGTGCGGGTAGTTAACGCTTGACCAGTGATCCCCGTACTTGCACGGAAGTAGAAGGGATCGCGATGTTCGTGTGGCACAGGCGCTGCAGCACGTTTGGCACAGCTCACTGCGCAAAGCGGCGCCCAGGCGGGCGCATCGGGTCCGAGGGAGCGGGGCCGACATCAGAGATACCCTCCCCGGGGCAGTGCCTTTCTGACGCTGGTCAGAGGTGACATTGACCGGTTCGGTGCACGACTGCCCGAGGGCGGGCATGGGGCGAAGGCTGGCTCGCGGTAGCCTGCCCTTCCCAGGACCGACACCCCTACGGCAGACGGCTCCTCCCGAACACTGATTGGCTACTGAGGCATACGCAATGACGCAGTGGGTACCGCGCGGCGAGGATGCTGCCGCACGCGAGGTTCTCGCGGATGGCGCTCCGTCCTATATGAAGCCCGCTCTCCTGGATTTCCTGAAGCCGCACTTTGCCAGGGCATCGCGGGCGTCGGGCGCTTGGCACTTTCAGCGCGATCCGCTGACGATGTTCGACCTCGTTGCACGCCTCCGACCGTCGTACGTCGATCGGCTTGACGGCTAATCCTGGCCGGGGTTCTTCAACCGTCTGCCAGAGGAAGAACTTCTCGACGTCGCCGATTGGGTCGTGCATCAGAACAACCGCGCGGTCGGCCAAAGCCTCGACCGCATTCTCGAAGCAGCAGGATCGGCGTGGACGATCGGCAAGCGGGACGGTAACGATGGACTTGTCCGACGCATGCCAAAGAGCGTGCAGGTAGCTGTCGACGCTGCTATCTCGGGCAATTCGTCGGGGAGGCTACTCGGCGAGGCGTGGGCCGCTGCATATGGCCGCGTGCCCGATCCGGAGGAAGCGTACGAGAAGGCCGTGAAAGCGGTTGAAGAAGCGGCGGCGCCCGTGGTGAGCCCGAAGAACTCGCTGACAACGCTCGGCACCATCATCCGAGACATGAAGGCGCAGCAAGATTGGACGATCGACCTTCCGGGTCGGGCGACGGACGTCGCGATCCCCTTGGCTGAGGCGCTTTGGAGTGGGCAGGAGTCCCGGCACGGTGGGAACGGGTACCGTAGGCCGACGCAGGGTGAGGCGGAGACGGCCGTGATCCTCTCGGTGACGCTCGTGCAGCTGTTCTCCAGCGGTTCGGTGAAGCGTCGCCCGTAGTTGACGTTGGCTAGGTCCGCTGACGCTGCTAGACGGGATATGCGGAGCCGGTCGGGCACGGAGGTTGATTCGTGCGGCGGCTCCACGAGTCGCCGACCCAGTGCCTAGTGCGCAGCATGGTCGAATGCCAGTGCGGGGTCTTCATCGCCCATCGGCAAGGCGCCAACCGCTGCTTCGTCGGTGGGTGGGACTACTTCTCTCGACTGGGACTGCTGCAGGTTGAGTTGACTCATTCGTTTAGGCCGCGAGTGCGACCTGTGGGTTGATGATCGTCTCGTACTCGATCGGGGTCAACTTGCCGAGACCGCGTTGCCGTCGTTTCCGGTGGTAG
>CAJYUW010000017.1 GCA_913778205.1 uncultured Curtobacterium sp. | reverse complement strand
CGTGGCGGCGCCGCCACGGGCCTCCCGTCCGCGTCCCCCCCCACGAGCGATGTCCTGGGCCGCTGCCGCTGCCGCTGCCGCTGCCGCTGCCGCCGTCGCGGCCCGCGGCCCCCGTCGCACGGTGACGGTCCCGACGGCCTAGTGTCGACGTTCGTGAGTTCCGATCGTCATCGTCGTGCGTCCCGGGTCGTCTCGATCGGCGTCGTCGCCGCGCTCGCCGCCTCCCTCACCGGCTGCGGCGAGGGATCGGGCGTCGACGCCGACTACGCGAAGATCTGCCGCGACAACAGCACGCAGAAGCGACTCCCGGACGACGACTGCAACAACCACGGCGGCCACGCCGGCTGGTACTACCTGCCCGTGAGCAGCGGTCGGACGACGACCGTACCCGCCGTCGGTGACACCGTCGCCGGCGGCCGGAGCTCGCTGCCGGCGGGCAAGACCGCCGAGTCCGGGCTCTCGTCGCGCGGCAGCTCGGTGTCGAAGGGTGGGTTCGGCGGGTCCGGCGAGCACGGCGGGTTCGGCGGCTGATGGAACGCGTCGAGTTCACCGAGCGGCCGGACTGGCGGCGGCGGATCCAGCAGACCGGCCTGGTGTACTCCCGGTCGGTCCGCGAGGACGGCAGCGAGGTCGAGTACTGGAACGACGGCGCGGCCTACGTCTTCACGCTGCCCGAGGTCGAGGCGCTCGAGCGGCAGACCGAGGAGCTGCACCGCATGTGCCTCGAGGCCGCCCGGTACCTGGCCACCGGCGAGCTCGGCACGCTCGGGCTCACGCCGGAGGGCTTCGAGCTGGCCTCCTGGTCACTCCGGCACGACGAGCCCGACGTCTACGCCCGCTTCGACCTCGCGTACGCCGGTGACGGCTCGCCCGCCAAACTCCTCGAGTACAACGGCGACACACCGACGGGGCTGATCGAGGCGTCGGTCACGCAGTGGCACTGGTTCCGCGAGCGCGTCGAGTCCGGGGAGCTGCCCGCCGACACCGACCAGTGGAACGGCATCCACGAGGCGCTCGTCGCCCGGTGGCGGACCCTCCTGCACGCGTCCCTGCGGGCAGCGGACGGCGGCCGGCTGTTCGTCGCGCACTCCGACCTCGACACCGCGGGCGAGGACTGGGACACCGTCGCCTACATGCGCGACCTCGCCGGCGAGGCCGGGTGGGAGCACACCGGCATCGAGATGAAGGACATCGGCTGGCACGCCGCCGCCCGGCAGTTCGTCGGCAACCAGGAGCCCGCCGGGTCCTCGCGGAGCGCCTTCACGCTGCCCGGCGACGACCCCGGGACGCAGTGGCCGGTCATCCGGAACATCTTCAAGCTCTACCCGTGGGAGGACCTCGTCTCGGGTGACGACCGTGCCTCCGGTGACCAGGAGTTCGGCGCGTTCCTCGTGCGCGACCGGGGCCGGCTCGGGCGCTGGTACGAGCCCGCCTGGAAGATGTTCCTGTCCAACAAGCTGCTGCTCGTCGCCCTCTGGCGGCTGTTCCCCGGTCACGACAACCTGCTGCCGTCGTACGCCGACGGGCCGAACGGCATGACGGACTTCGTCGTGAAGCCGGTCTTCGGCCGCGAGGGCGACGGCATCGCCGTGCACCGGGCCGACGGCTCCGTGACGACGAACGGCACCGAGTACCGCCGCGCGGGCACGAACGGCGAGCGGGTCTGGCAGCAGTACCACGAGCTGCCCGACTTCCCGGGTCGGAACGGGCACAACCACCCGGTGCTCGGGTCGTGGGTGGTCGACGGCGAGTCCTTCGGCGTTGGCATCCGCGAGTCGGACGGGCCGATCACCGACTACTGGTGCCGGTTCGCGCCGAACCTCATCCGGGCCTGACCGGCGTCACGCGACGAGCGGACGGACGGGAGGCGCGTGGCGGACCCGCCACGGGCCTCCCGTCCGGCATGTGGTCGCGGTCGCGGTGGCGGTTGTGGCGCACCACGCCGCGTCGCGTCGCGTCCGGCGCTCCTGTCCGTCAGGGGTGGCGGGTGCCCTCGCCCGCGAGCACCGCGCGGTAGCCCTCGCGGAAGGTCGGGTACCGCGGTGTCCACCCGGTGGCACGGAGCAGGGCGTTCGACAGCCGCTTGTCGCCCCCCGCCTGCCGTCCGTCGCCGTCGCCCCGGACCGGCTCGTCGACACCGAGCTCCTGCGCGAGGAACCGGAGCACGTCGTCCAGCCGCGACGGCTCGTCGTCGGTCCCGAGGTAGGTCGGCGCGGGGTCGCGGACGGTCGCGAGGTGCACGAGCGCCGCGGCGGCGTCGTCGCGGTGGATGCGGTTCGTGTGCGGGGAGGTCCCCGGGGCGAGTCGCGCGCTGCCGGAACGCACCTGGTCGATCAGTCGCTCGCGACCGGGCCCGTACACGCCGCTCAGCCGGAGCAGCACCGCACCCGGCGCTCGGCGGCGCAGCAGTTCCTCGGCCTCGACGAGCACGGCCGCGGTCGGCGTGGCCCCGCACACCGGGGTGCTCTCCGTGACCTCGGACCCGTCGTCCACGTCGTACACCGCGGTCGAGGAGACCACGACCACACGCGGGTCCGCGGACGACCCGTCGATCCCGTCGAGGACGTTCCGCAACCCGTCGACGTAGGTCGCCCGGTACTCGTCGACGGCACGGCTGCCGGCCGCGGTCGCGACGACCACCACGGCCGTGTCGGCGGGGATCGTCGGCACGTCCGCCCGGAGGTCGGTGCTCCGGCCCTCGAGCGGTGCCGGCAGGAGCTCGGCACGGCGACGCAGGCCGATGACGGGGTGGCCGAGGGCGGCGAAGCGGAGACCGGCCTCGGTCCCCAGGTCGCCGCAGCCGGCGATGACGACGGTTCCGTGGTGCTGCACGCGTCCACTGTGCCAGGCGACGGTGCGGGCCGGACGCGGGCGTCGCACCCGGCGGGCGTCGCGCCCCGGCGGGCGTCGCGCCCCGGCGGGCGTCGCACGCCGAGTCTCGCGTCGGCGGACAGTTCCGCGGTCCGGCACCCGCGAAGGTGTCCGGGGAGCCGAGTCTCGGCGGGGCGACCGCGACGGGCGACGGGCGACCGCGACGGACGACTGGCGACGGACGACTGGCGACGGACAGCGTCCACGCGGCCCGGCCGCGTGCGCAGGCACCCGCGCTACACGGGCTGCAGCGGCTCCGGCGCTCCCGAGGGCAGCTCGACCCGCACGGCGTCGCCCGGCCGAACGGTCCCGCCCGTGAGCACGACCGACATCACCCCGCCCTTCCGCTCGACGGCGCCGTCCTCGGCCCGTCCGAGCACGGCCTTGAGCAGCCCCGGCTCGAACCCGTTGATCTGCTGGCACGGGTTCCGGAGGCCGGTCACCCGCACGCTCGCCGACGCCCCGAGGTGCAGGACCGTCCCGGTCGGCAGGCCGAGCAGGTCGATGCCGCGCGTGGTGACGTTCTCGCCCATGTCCCCGGGGTCGACCGAGAACCCGGCGCCCGCGACCTCGTCGAACAACTCGGCGTGCAACAGGTGCACCTGCCGGAGGTTCGGCTGTGCGGGGTCCCGGGCGACCCGCGACCGGTGCTGCACCGTGGTGCCGGCGTGGGCGTCCCCCTCGATGCCCCACCCGGCGACGAGGACGACCTCGTCGACGAGCGGCTTGCTGAAGTGGTGACCCCCGTCACGGGCCACGGCGACGACGACCGGTGACTGCGCTTCCACGGTCCGAGCCTGGCACGGATCGACACGCCGGTCGAGGGACCGGTGAACGATCCGCCCGGCTGTCTCGTGTCCTCGGTATGGGACTCCGCACACGCACCAAGGTCATCATCGGCATCGCCTCCGGCGTCGTGGTCGTCGGCGCCGCAGCCGCGATCGCCGGCCCGGTCATCTACGCGAACACCGTCAACGGTCAGGCGGCGGCGGCCCCGTCGCTCAGCGCGGAGCCGTCGGGTGCGGGCACGCTCTCCGCGGCCGAGGCAGACGGCACGTGGAAGTCGACGGGCGACTCGTTCGCGGGCTACCGGGTGCACGAGGAGCTGCAGGGCCAGGATGTGAACGTGGTCGGACGCACGAAGGACGTCGAGGGCACCGCCGAGGTCAGCGGCGGGTCCCTCACGAAGGCGACCGTGACGGTGCAGGTGGCGAAGATCAGCACCCCCGAGGCCGCCCGCGACGAGTACTTCCGCAACACCGCACTGCAGACCGACCAGCACCCCACGGCCACGTTCACGCTGACGGAGCCCGTCGACGTGTCCGGCGCCCTCGACGGCTCCACCCAGGACGTCACCCTGACCGGCACGATGGACCTCCACGGCGTCCAGAAGCCCGTCACCGCCGACGCCCAGGTCGCGGTCGGGAAGGACGGCACCGTGCAGGTCGCCGGCAGCATCCCGATCACGTTCGAGGACTACGGCGTCGAGGCCCCGTCGCTCGGCTTCGTCACCGTGGACCCGGAGGGTTCCGTCGAGTTCTCCCTCGACCTGGAGCGGTGATGGTCACGGGGAGGGGTACCGACGAGCTGCTCGCGACGCTGCACCGCGAGCACGGCGACGCCCTCACCCGCTACGTCCGGCACCTCACGCGGGACGGCCACGCGGTCGACGACGTCGTGCAGGAGACCATGGTGCGGGCGTGGCAACGTCCGGCCGTGCTGGAGCGGCCGTCGGACAGCGTGCGGGCGTGGCTGTTCACGGTCGCCAGGAACCTCGTCGTCGACGACGCCCGGTCGGCGCGCAACCGACGCGAGCACGGCACGGAGCAGCCCGTCGACCGGGCGGAGGCCGACCGGACCGACGCCGTCCTCGACCGGATCGTGGTCGCGGACGCCCTCGCGTCCCTCAGCCCCGAGCACCGCCGGGTGGTGGTGGACGCGTACTGGCTCGGCCACACGGTGCCCGAGATCGCGCGTCGGCACGAGATCCCCGAGGGCACCGTGAAGTCGCGGCTGCACTACGGCCTGCGCGCCCTCCGGCTCGCACTGCAGGAACGAGGAGTGACCCGATGAGCGACGACCGCTACGCCGAGTGGGACGCCGCCTACGTGCTCGGCTCGCTGCCGGCGGACGAGCGGCTCGAGTACGAGCGCCACCTCGAGACGTGCGACCGCTGCGCGGGCGCGGTCGCCGAGCTGGTCGGACTGCCCGGGCTGCTGTCCCGGCTGCCGGCCGACCAGGCGGTCGAGATCGCGGAACCGGACGGGAGGCCCGTCACCGGCTCCGAGGGCACCCTCGCGTCCGTCGCGCACCGCGTCCGGCGCCGCCGGCGCAGCCGTCGGGTGTGGGTCACCGCCACCGCGGCCGCCGCCGTCCTCGCGGCCGTGCTCGGCGGACTCGCGGTGGGCTCCGCCCGGGTCGACCCCGGGCCGGTGCGGGCCGCGTCGGCAGCGGACCGCTACTCGCTCGTCGGTGACCGGGGCCTCGACGTGGAGCTGGCCGTCAGCGGCGAACCGTGGGGCACGCGGTTCGACTGGGGCTGCTCGTACGGCGGGAGGTCCTGGGCGGCGGACGGGTCGGTGGCGTACGACCTCGTCGTCGTGCGGGACGACGGCGCGACCGAGACCGTGGCGTCGTGGTCGGCGGCCGGGGAGGACGCCCGCGGGCTGTCGGCCTCGACGACCGTGCCCCGCGACGACATCGCGAGCGTGCAGGTCCGGCTCCGTGGCGACGACCGTGTGCTCGCGGACGTCGCCCTCTCGTCGCGGTCCGCCGGCTCGTCGCGGTCCGCCGGCTAGTCGCGGTCCGCGGGCCGTCCGCGGTCCACTGGCCGCGCCACGGGGTCCGCTGGCCGCTCGCCGCGCTCCGCGCCGTCGACGTCCACCGGGCCGATCGCGGTGTCGACGCGCGCGCTGACGGAGCGCAGCGTGTCCGCGTCGGTCCCCACGGGCCTCCAGAACAGGTCCTCCAGCGCCCGCGTGTGCGCGCGGATGCCGGAGAGGACGGCGCGCCGTCCGTCCGCCGTCATCGACACCCAGCTCCCGCGGCCGTCGGTCGGGCAGTCGGCACGCTGCACGAGGCCGCGCGCGACCATCCGGGTCACCTGGTGACTGACGCGGGACTTCTCCCAGCCGATGCCCGCCGCGATGTCACGCACGCGCAGCCGGTGGTCCGGGTCGCGGTGCAGCCCGATGAGGATCTCGAACTCCGGGATCGAGATGCCCGCGCCCTGCTGGACGGCGTGGTCGAGCGCCCGGTCCAGCCGCCGCCAGGCGTCGTGGTAGGTGTCCCACGTGACCCAGTCGTGTCCCTCGTCCTCGTGCGCCACCATGCCCGCCAGCGTATCGACGGCGGCCCGGAGCGACGCCGGTCCCGTCCGTCCGGAGGGCGGTCGGCCACGCTCGGCGTGCTCAGGGGGAGCGTCGGTGCGGCGGCATACGATCGAGGGCATGCCGAGCCCCAGCATCGCCGACTGCACCGACGACGCCGTCGCCCTCGTGCGCCGCTGGCTGGCGGCATCGGCGGGGACGAAGCCGGACCCGGGCGCCGCGCGTCTCGCGGAGGTGCTCCGCGACGAGCAGGGCCTCGACTTCACGCGCGGGTTCGTCGACCGCGTGGTCCGTCCGGAGGACCCCAGGGTCGCGGCCCGCAACCTCGAACGGATCAGCCAGGACGTCCCGGAGTTCCTCGCCTGGTACCTGCGCGGGGCGGTCACGTTCGGCGGCGGCGTCGCGGCGATGGCGCCGTGGGCCGTGGTCCCGACGGCGCGTCGGATCCTCCGGCGCATGACCGGGCACCTCGTCATCGACGCCGCCCCGGCGAAGCTCGGGTCGGCGTTGGCGAAGGTGCGCGGCGACGGCGTCCGCCTCGACGTGAACCCCCTCGGCGAAGCCGTGCTCGGGACCGCCGGGAGCGACCGTCGTCTGCAGCGGGCGATGGACCTCCTCGCGCGGGACGACGTCGACCAGGTCTCGATCGCGCTGCGTGCCGTCGTGCCGCAGCCCTCGGCGTGGGCGTTCGACCAGACCGTCGAGCACGCGGTCGACCGCCTCCTCCCGCTCTACCGCCTCGCCGCGGCGCCGCTGGCCGACGGGCGCCCCGCGAAGTCCGTCACGCTCGACGCCGGGGAGCACCGCGACCTCGACGCCACCCTCGCCGTGTTCACGACGCTGCTCGACCGTGACGAGTTCCGCGGCCTCGAGGCCGGCATCGTGCTCCAGGCCTACCTGCCCGACGCCGCGGGCGCCCTCGACCGGCTGACCTCCTGGGCGCAGGCCCGCCGGGCCCGCGGCGGGGCACCCGTCACGGTGCGGCTCGTCAAGGGCGCGGACCTCGCCGCGGAGCGTGTCGACGCGATCCTGCACGGGTGGCCGCTCGCCACGTGGGGCAGCAAGCGCGAGACGGACACGGCCTACCTGCGGATGCTCGACGCCGCCCTCGTTCCCGAGCGCACCGACGCCGTGCGGATCGGCGTCGCCGGGCACAACCTCTTCGACCTCGCCACCGCGTGGGTCCTCGCCCAGCGTCGTGGGGTCACCGACGCGGTCGAGGTCCAGATGCTGCTCGGCATGGCGTCCACGCACGCCGAAGCGGTGCGTGCCGACGTCGGACGCATCCTGCTCAGCGCGCCGGTCGTCCACCCGGACGAGTTCGACGCCGCGATCCCCTACCTCGCCCGACGCCTCCAGGAGTCCGCGAACCCGGAGCACTTCGTCGCCGGCGCGTCCGACATCGACCGCGACGCCAGCGTCTTCGCCCGCGAGCACGGCCGGTACCTGGCGTCCGTGGCCGCGCTCGACGAGCCGGTCCCCACGACGCACCGCACGCAGGACCGCCGCCGCCCGCTCGGCGAGCCCGAGCACCGGGACGGCTTCCGGAACGCCCCGGACACCGACCCGTCGATCGCCGCGAACCGGTCGTGGGCGCTCGACGTGCTCCGTCGGGTGCCGCGGTCGCAGCTCGGCGCACAGACGATCCGCGGTGCGAAGGTCGTCGACCGGTCGACCCTCGAGCGCATCGTCGCGCGGACGGCCCAGGCCGGCGTGAACTGGGGTCGGCAGGACCCGACCGACCGCGCCGAACTGCTCGACCTCATCGGGCACGAGCTCGAGACCCGCCGCGCCGACCTCATCGAGGTGACGATCGCCGAGACCGGCACGACCCTCCCCGAGGCCGACGCCGAGGTCACCGCCGCCGTCGACGCCGCGCACCACTCCGCGGAGAGCGCCCGACGGCTCGCCGCCCTCGACGGCGACGGAGCCCGCTTCGTCCCGCCCCGGCTCACCGTCGTGGTCCCCTCGTGGCGGTCCCCCGTCGCGGTCGCCGCCGGCGGGGTGCTCGCCGCGCTCGCCGCCGGGAGCGGAGTCGTGCTCAAGCCGGCGCCCGAGGCCAGGCGGAGCGGGGCACTCCTCGCCGACGTCCTCTGGGACGCCGGGGTGCCGCACTCGCTCCTGCAGCTCGTCGACCTCGACGCCGACGCTCTCGGCCGTGAACTCGTCGCGCACCCCGCGGTCGACCGCGTCCTGCTGACCGGGTCCGCCGACACCGCCCGCTCCTTCCGCTGGTGGCGCGCAGGACTCCCGCTCACGGCGGCGACCGGGGGCACGAACGCGATCGTCGTCACCCCGAGCGCCGACCTCGACCTCGCCGTGCAGGACGTCGTGCGGTCCGCGTTCGGGCACGCCGGGCAGCGGCGCTCCGCGGCGTCGCTCGTCGTCCTGGTCGGTTCGGTCGGCGAGAGCGACCGCTTCCGACAGATGCTCGTGGACGCGACCCGCACACTCCGGGTCGCGTGGCCGCACGACCCCGGCGCTCGTGTGGGCCCGCTGATCGCCGAGCCGACGGGCACGCTGCGCAGCGGGCTGACCGAGCTCGGTCCGGGGGAGTCCTGGCTCGTGCAACCGGCGCCGCTCGACGACACCGGCCGGCTGTGGTCGCCCGGGATCCGCGACGGCGTGCGTCCCGGCAGCGAGTTCCACCAGTCCGAGCACGCCGGCCCGGTGCTCGGCATCATGCGCGTCGAGACGCTCGAGCAGGCCGTCGCGATCCAGAACGGCACCGGCCACGGCCTCGCCGCGGGGATCCACTCCCTCGACGTCGACGAGGTCGCGGACTGGCTCGCGACCGTACAGGCCGGCAACCTGTTCGTCAACCGCGACACCACGAGCGTCGTCGTCGGCCGGCATCCGCTCGGCGGGTGGAAGCGCTCGTCGGTGGGCTCCGGCACCAGTGCCGGCGGTCCGCTGTTCGTGGCGACCCTCGGCCGGTGGGAGCGCACCGAGCGGCAGGTGCACAGGAGCATCCAGCTCCACGGGCTCCCGTCGCGTGTGACGGCGCTGATCGAGTCGGCCCGCAGCGGACTGTCCTTCGAGGAGTTCGACCAGGTGCGCGCCGGTGCGTTGAGCGACGTCCGCGCCCGGGAGACCCTGTACGGGCGGTCGCACGACGACTCCGGACTCCTGGTGCAGCGGAACGTGCTCCGCTTCCGCCCGCAGTCGGTCATCGTCCGGCACGCCGAGGACTCCGCGACCGGCGACCTGGTCCGGGTGCTCGCCGCCGCCACCGCCGCTCGCGCCCACCTCATGCTGAGCACCGCCCGTCCGCTGCCCGGGCCGCTCACGCAGTTGCTCGCGTCCGCCCGGTCGCCCCTCGACGTCGTCGACCACCTCGTCGAGAGCGACGACGAGTTCCTCGCACGCGCCGCCTCCGGAGCCCTGTTCGACCAGCGGTGGAGCGACCCCGACGACGAGCCGCAGGACGCCCTCGACCAGGTGCTCGCGCAGTCCGACGACCGCCCGCGGCAGACCGCCTTCGGCGGGCCCGGCAGCCGGATCCGCCTCCTCGGCGGGGACCCCCTCGCTCTCGAGGAAGCCCTCGGCGTCAGCATCGACACCGCGATCCACGACGCTCCGGTGGTCGAGTCGGGTGTCATCGAGATGCTCCCGTTCCTGCGCGAGCAGTCCGTGTCGATCACCGCGCACCGGTTCGGGGACCTCGACCCCGACTTCCAGGAGCTCCGTGTCTGACGGTCGCACGCTCCACGTCGACGGCCTGCACAACGCCCGGGACCTCGGAGGGGTGCCACTCCGCGGCGGCGGCACGACACCACGCTGGCGCGTCTTCCGCTCGGAGTCCGTCGACCGGGTGCGCGCGGACGGCTGGCGGTCGCTCCACGCCGCGGGGGTCCGGACCGTCGTCGACCTCCGCGCCCCGGCGGAGCGTGCGGCGGACACCGGCACGCGGCCCGGGTGGCTGACCACGATCGAGGTGGACCACGACGGCCGCGACGACGCGCCCGCGTTCTGGGAGCCGTACTGGGAGACCGGTCTGGTCTGCACGCCGCTCTACTACGGCGCACACCTCGCGGCACTGCCCGAGCGCACGGCGGCCGCGCTCGCCGCGATCGCCGACGCGCCCCCGGGCGGGGTGCTCCTCCACTGCGCGGCCGGACGCGACCGCACCGGGATCGTCGCCCTCGCACTGCTGTCGATCGCCGGAGCCGCGCCGGAGGGCATCGTCGACGACTACCTGCTGAGCGTCGAGACCGCGCCCGCGCTCGCCGGGTCCCGCGGGGCGCCCGACCCCGAGCACCGGATCGAGGCGCTCTGCGCAGCGCACGGCACGACCGTCGAGGGCGCGTTCCGCGCCGTGGTCGACGGCTTCGACGTGGACCGTTTCGTCGAGCGGTCCGGTCTGGACGCAGACCGCCTGGAGGCACTCCGCAGCTTCCGCGCGCACCTCGCCTGACGCGGACCACCGGTCAGCGCCGGTGGCGTCCCCGTCCGGCCGCCGCGACCTCGGACCCGGCGAGCACGGTCGCGAGGAGCAGCTGCACCGCCGCGAACCCGCGGAGCCGACCGCCGAGGAGCACGACCGGCACCATCGACGCGCCGTGCAGCAGGTCCACGACGGCGCTGGCGGTGTGCGCGTCGGCCGAGCCGGCGCGGGTGACCAGCGCGGCCTGCACGGTCTGCCGGACCACGAGCACACCATCGAGCACCGGGGTCCCGCGCCGACCGACGAGCCGGACCACGTGCCCGGCCGCCGCCGCGAGTCGGAGCACCTCGGCCGCGCTCACCGTCGGCGCCCGGCCCCGAGGGCGATCGCGCCGGCGACGCCGAGCGCGGCGCCGATGACGTCGTTGCCGAGTCGTCGGTGCTCGACCCACCACGTCTGCGGCGACCAGGCGTGCGCCGAGTCGTCGAACACCCCGTGCGCGCCGTGGTCGCCGGGGATCGGCTCGTACAGGTTGACCCCGAGCGACGCCCCGTCCTTCCGCGGCGCCTGTTGACCCGACACGAGGGTCTTGGCCGCGTACCAGTCCGCGAACCGCGCGCTGACCCGGTTGCCGAGGATCGTGTACACCGTCGACTCACCCACCCAGGTACGGCGTCGCGGCCGTTCGGCGGTGGTCGCGATGGCCCGTGCGCCGACCTCGGGCTGGTAGATCGGGGCGACGGGCTGTGAAGTCGTCCGGATCGGTGTCGAGGAAGCGCCCGAAGACGCCCACCATGACGTCGTTCACCCAGAGGTCGATCGGGCCGAGCTCGGCCTCGACCCGGTCCGCGGCGGCCTCGACGGCCTCGCGGTCGGAGACGTCCGCGAGCACCGCGAGTCCCCGGCGGCCCGCAGCCTCGACCTCGGCGACCTCGGCGACCTCGGCGACCGCGGCGTCGACGCCGTCCCGCCCGCGGGCGAGCACCGCGACGTCCCATCCCCGGGCGGCGAGCTCGCGCACCGTCGCCCGTCCGAGTCCAGCCGAACCACCGGTCACCACTGCCACTCGCGTCATGCCCCCGTCGTACCGAGGCGGTACCGCGTGACCGTCCAGGCAGGGCGGGCCAGGGGCGGAGGAGCATCAGGGGCGATGGACACCGGACGGGTGGATCGGGTGGGGCGTCGCGATCGTCCCGGCGGCCGTCGTCCTCGCGGTGCTGTGGTGGCGTGCAGCCGGACGTCGGCGTGCGGACCCGCTCAGCGCCCCAGACCGAACCGCGTCGTGACGCCCGGCGCGTAGAGCACCGAGTCCGGCTCGAGCTCGGTCAGCGCGAACGGCAGCCCGGCCGCGGCGATCAGGTCGTCGCGCAGGTGCACGATCGACGCCCGGTGCAACGGCCACGTCTCGTGCTCGTTCGGCCAGAAGCGGGTCTGACCGAACCGCGCCACGTGCATCCCCCACCGTGCCGTGAGGAACGTCTCGAGGGCGGTGGGCTCGGCGATCGGCGAGCCGATCCGCACGTCGACCATCGACCGCGTGTGCGTGCCGTGCCGCCGCATCGCGTACGCGGCCCGGTCCGGCTCCGGGCGGCGGAACTCGGCGTGCGCCCACCAGTACGGCAGCGCGGTCGCGGCCCGTGCACCGAGCGTCGGCAGGAGCTTGCCGGCGTCGAGCGAGAGGAACACCACGCCGTGCCGTCCCTGGTCGTCGACGGTGTAGACGCGGACGTTCACCTCGACGAAGTCACCGACGCGTCCGACCTTGACGGGCGGGAACGCCGTGTCGGTGAACCGGAAGGCGATGAGTCCCACCCACGTGGTGGCCCCGTCATCGGCCCCGTCCGCGCCGAGCGTGTCCGGCCGGACGCCGGGGGGCAGGTGCGGGGCGATCGCCGAGACGTCGACGCGCCAGTGCACGAACACGACGTCGCGCCAGGCCTGCTGGATCCACGGACGTCCGGGCAGTCGCGGCGCGGCGGCCGAGATCGCGGTCACCGGTGGTCCTCCCCAGCGGTGGCGGACGGCGTGCCGGACACGTCGTCCCACCCCTGCTGCGGGGTTTCGCACGTCCCGCGGAACACGTACTGCGACGGCCGCTTCCGCTCGCTCGACGTCCAGTCGATCGCCGGTCGACGGCGCTCGGGCGGGAGGTACCCGATCCGGTAGACGGCCATCAGCTCGAGGGACTCGGGCACGCGCAGCAGTCCCTCGATCTCCTCCCACGCACCCGGTGTCTCCATCGGGAAGGACACGAACTGGATGCCGAGGCCGAGCTCGGTCGTGGCCAGCCAGATGTTCTCCATCGCCGCACCCATGCTGAAAACCGAGTAGAAGCCCGAGAGCTCCTCCTTCCGGTACTCGTGCCGGTCGAGCATCACGCCGAGCAGCAACGGCGACCCCGCGACGAGCCGCCGGTTCTCCTCGCCGAGCGTCTGCGGCACACGCAGGGTGTTCATGAGCAGCTGTCCGCGCTTCGTGAACACCTGCTTGGTGAACGGCTTGAGCGGGCCCGGGAGCTTGTCGAACAGCATCCCGTCACGCCGCTCGTCCATCTCGGCCTGCGAGAACCGGAAGTACGGCTTGTAGCGCTCGAAGAAGGTGCCCGCGGCCATGGTCCGCGTCATCGAGGACCCGCTGATCTCGGCCACCCGGTCGATCGTCGCCCGCTCCTCGACGAGCACGAACCGCCACGGCTGGCTGTTGAGCTGCGACGGCGCGCGCCCCGCGAGCTCCATCAGGAGGCGCTGGTGCTCCTCGGAGACCGGGTCGGGCAGGAACGCGCCGTTCGTGGTCCGTCGGCGTCGGATGGCTTCGAAGAGCTCCACGGCTCACCTCTCTGGTCGTCGGCCCGCCAGGAGCGCCCCCAGGTAGGACGGAGCGGCGGCGACCGCGACTCTCCAGTGTGCTCCGGAGCGCGGGTTCGTGCGTGGCGCGACGGCGAGGGGCACGAGCGCGGGCAGCAGGAACAGCGCGCGGCGGTCGCGGGTCCACACGGGCGTGGTCGCGGCCACCCCGGTCAGCGTGGCGGTGACGACGAAGAGGCCGTGGTGCACCACGCGGAGCCGCCTCGTGCGGATGAGGCGCACGGCCACGGCCGTGCCCCAGAGGCAGTTGGCCGCGTACGCGGCACAGGCGGCGGCGACCAGGTGGCGGGCCGTCACGGACCGTCCTGGAGGCACGCCGCGCCTCCCGTCCGTCGTCTTCCGTCCCACAGGGGCGAACCTACGCGCCGGTGGCGCCCCGTCGTCAGGCGGATTCGCGGGTGACCAGCTTCGAGAGCACGATCGCGCTCCGCGTGTGGTCGACCTGCGGCGCCAGCCGCACCTTGTCCAGCGCCTCCTCGAGTGCGGGGAGGTCGCGCGACCGCATGTGCACGACCGCGTCGGCGCTGCCGGTGACGGTGCCCGCGTCGATGACCTCGGGGACGCTGTCGAGGAGCGACCGCAGCTCGTCGGGGGAGACGGTCCCGCGGCAGTAGAGCTCGACCCAGGCCTCAGTGCCGCGGTCCTCGACGGCGGGGTCGACCTTGATCGTGAAGCCCTGGATCACTCCGTCGGCGACGAGTCGGTCCACCCGACGCTTCACGGCGGAGGCCGAGAGGCCGACCACCGACCCGATGTCGCCGTAGCCGGCGCGGGCGTTCTCCCGGAGTTGATCCAGGATGCGGTGGTCGAGCGAATCCATTGCACCAATGTTACGCGGGGTTCTTGCACGTCAGGTGGGTCTCACGCACGAAACGTGCGTCACCCGAACGGGTGCCACCCTGTGACCGCTTCGTGACTGCACGGGCCGGACGGTTCGTGCAAGACTCGGTGACGGCGTCGACCTGGTCCGCTACGGCGAGTGAGCCTGCATCTCGCCGGAGCTCTGCAACTCGTCCAGTGGTGGTTCCTGGCAGGCTCGGGCCCCGGTCCCCCAGGAGGACTGATGTCGAACACCGCTCCCGAATCCCTCGCCACCCCGACGCGGGTCGCCACCAAGCGCACGATCCTCATGTGCAAGCCGACCCACTACACGGTCAGCTACCGGATCAACCCGTGGATGCACCCGGAGGACCCGACCGACACGTCGAAGGCCGTCCAGCAGTGGCAGTCGCTCGTCGACGTCTACGAGCAGCTCGGCTTCGACATCTCGTACATCGAGCCGATCGAGGGCCTGCCCGACATGGTCTACGCGGCCAACGGCGGCTTCGTGCTCGACGGCGTCGCGTACGGCGCGAAGTTCCAGTACCCCGAGCGTCAGCCCGAGGGGCCCGCGTACATGGACTGGTTCCGCAGCGCCGGCCTGACCGTGGCCGAGCCGGAGGAGACGAACGAGGGCGAGGGCGACTTCCTGCTCGTCGGCGACACCATCTTCGCCGGCACCGGCTTCCGCTCCGACAGCAGCTCGCACGAGGAGCTCGCGCGGATCTACGGCCGCGAGGTCGTCACGCTCAAGCTCATCAACCCGAACTTCTACCACCTCGACACCGCGATCGCCGTGCTCGACCCGGAGCCCGACGCCTCCGGCCGCTCGAACATCGCCTACCTCGAGAGCGCCTTCGACGAGGCTTCGCTGGCGATCCTGCGCGAGCGGTTCCCGGACGCGATCATCGCCACCGAGGAGGACGCCGCGATCCTCGGTCTGAACTCGTACTCGGACGGCTACAACGTCGTGATCGCGTCCCGTGCGACGACCTTCGCCGAGCAGCTGCGGGAGAAGGGCTACAACCCGATCGGCGTCGACCTGTCCGAGCTCCTGCTCGGCGGCGGCGGCGTGAAGTGCTGCACGCTCGACCTGCACCCGGTCGGCACCGGCAACTCGGTCGCGCGGTCCTGATGGCCACCGCGATGTCCGCGTCGCACGCCGCAGCCGCCACGTCGCACGGCGCGGCCACCGCTGCTGCGCTCGCCGTCGAGGACCGCGCCCTCGCCCACAACTACAGCCCGCTGCCCGTCGTCATCGCGTCGGGCGACGGGGCGTGGGTGACGGACGTCGACGGCAAGCGCTACCTGGACGGCCTCGCCGCGTACTCCGCGGTGAACTTCGGCCACGGCAACGCCCGGCTGCTCGACGCCGCCCGTGCCCAGCTCGACCGGGTGACCCTGACGAGCCGCGCGTTCGTGAACGACCGGCTCGGACCGTTCGCCGAGGCGCTCGCCGACCTGACGGGCACGGACATGGTGCTCCCGATGAACACCGGTGCCGAGGCCGTCGAGTCCGCGATCAAGGTCGCCCGCGCCTGGGGCTACCGCGTCAAGGGCGTCCCGGCCGACCGCGCCACGATCATCGTCGCGTCGGGGAACTTCCACGGCCGCACGACCACGATCGTGTCGTTCTCGGACGACCCGACCGCCCGCGACGACTTCGGGCCGTTCACCCCCGGGTTCCGCACGGTGCCCTACGGCGACGCCGACGCCGTTCGTGCGGCGATGGACGAGACCGTCGTCGCCGTGCTGCTCGAGCCGATCCAGGGCGAGGGCGGCGTGGTCATCCCACCGGCGTCGTACCTTCCGGCCGTCCGCGAGGTCTGCGACGAGTTCGGCGCGCTGCTCGTCGCCGACGAGATCCAGTCCGGGCTCGGTCGCACGGGGCACACCCTCGCAGTGCAGCGGGTCGGTGTCACGCCCGACCTCATCACGCTCGGCAAGGCGCTCGGCGGGGGGATCGTCCCCGTCTCCGCCGTGGTCGGTCGCCGTGACGTCCTGGGCGTCCTGCGCCCGGGCGAGCACGGCTCCACGTTCGGCGGCAACCCGCTCGCGGCGGCCGTCGGCTCCGAGGTCGTGGCGATGCTCGGCGAGGGCACGTTCCAGCAGCGGGCGCTCGACGGCGAACCGCTGCTCCGGGGCCTCCTCGACGACCTCGTCGGGCAGGGCGTCGTGACGCACCGCGTGGCCGGACTCTGGGCGGGGATCGACATCGACCCGGCGCTCGGCACCGGCAAGGAGATCGCGCACGACATGGCCGACCGCGGGGTCCTCGTGAAGGACACCCACGGGTCGACGATCCGCTTCGCGCCGCCGCTCGTCGTCACCGACGACGAGGTGCGCCACGCCGTCGGCGTCCTCGGCGAGGTCCTGCGCGCCCGCAGCTGACGGGGCGGGCGCGCGCCGTGCCTCCCGGCCGGTGGGCGCCACCGCGGTTCGTCTGGACTCCGCACAACCAAAGCCACCCGGAACCACGCGATCGCGTGGTTCCGGGTGGCTTTGGTTGTGCGCTGCCGCGCGCTTCAGCTCACGCGGGGGCGGCGCCGCCGTGCGACCACCGCCGCAGCGCGCTACAGCGCCCAGCGCTCGGCGAGCTGGTCCATCAGCGCGTCGAGCCGGTCGTCGACGACCTGCTCCTCGGGGTGTGCTTCGTACCAGGCGATCACCTCGCGCACGCCCTGCCGGAACGCCACGCGCGGCCGGTACCACGGCACGAGCGAGCGCACCTTGCTGTTGTCGAACACCGAGCTGTTCGCCTTGTCGCCGAGGAGCGCCGCACCCCACTCCGGGTCCACCGCGTTGATCGCGTCCGCCGGCACGTGCACGATCCGCAGGTCGTCCACCCCCGCAGCCGCCGCGATCTCCTCCGCGATCTGGTTCCACGTCGGCGCCTCGTCGCTCGTGATCGTGAACGCCTCACCGATCGCCTCCGCCCGGTCGAGCAGCCCCGTGAACCCGACCGCGAAGTCGCGGCTGTTCGTCAGCGTCCACAGCGACGACCCGTCACCCGTGATGATGATCGGCTTCCCCGCACGCATGCGCGCGACCGCGGTCCAGCCACCCGTCAGCGGGAGCTTCGTCTCGTCGTAGGTGTGTGACGGCCGGATGATCGTGGCCGGGAAGTCCTGCTCCCGGTAGGCCGTCATCAGCAGTTCCTCGCACGCGATCTTGTCGCGCGAGTACTGCCAGTACGGGTTCTTCAACGGCGTCGACTCCGTGATCGGCAGGTGCGTCGCCGGCGTCTGGTACGCCGAGGCCGAGCTGATGAAGACGTACTGCCGGGTCCGCCCGGCGAAGAGGTCGACGTCCGCCTGCACCTGGTCCGCCGTGAAGGCGATCCAGTTGATCACCACGTCGAACCGGCGGTCGCCGAGTGCGTCCGCCAGGGCGGCGCGGTCCGACACGTCGGCCTGGAGGCGCGTCACACCCTCCGGGATCGGCCTGCCCCCGGTGGTCCCCCGGTTGAGCACCGTCACGTCGAACCCCTGCTCGACGGCTTCGCGGACGCACGCGGCGCTGATCACCCCGCTGCCGCCGATGAACAGCACGCTCGCTCCGGTCATGGATGCTCCTTCGCTCCCGGCGGTGCCGCTGTGCACCGCGCCCCTGCGATCCTGCACCTCCTTCGCCGCGTAGCGTCACGGTGCGGGCCGCACCGACGCGGCCCACGACAGGAGTGACACGCACATGGAGTACCGCTACCTCGGCAACTCGGGCCTCAAGGTCTCCGAGATCACCTACGGCAACTGGCTGACCCACGCCTCCCAGGTCGAGAACGACGCCGCGATCGCCTGCGTCCGGGCAGCGCTCGACGTCGGCATCTCGACGTTCGACACCGCCGACGTGTACGCGAACACCGGCGCCGAGACCGTCCTCGGCGAGGCGCTGAAGGGGGAGCGGCGACAGTCCCTCGAGATCGCCACGAAGGTGTTCGGCCCCACCGGACCGAAGGGGCACAACGACGTCGGCCTCTCGCGGAAGCACATCCTCGAGTCGATCGACGGATCGCTCGAGCGCCTGCAGACCGACTACGTCGACCTCTACCAGGCGCACCGGTTCGACCACGAGACCCCGCTCGAGGAGACTATGCAGGCCTTCGCGGACGTCGTGCGCGCCGGCAAGGTCCTCTACGTCGGCGTCTCCGAGTGGACCGCCGATCAGCTCCGGGCCGGCGCCGCGCTCGCGAAGGACCTCGGCTTCCAGCTCATCTCGAACCAGCCGCAGTACTCCGCGCTCTGGCGGGTCATCGAGGGCGAGGTCGTCCCGACGTCGAAGGAACTCGGCATCTCGCAGATCGTCTGGTCGCCGATCGCCCAGGGTGTCCTGACGGGCAAGTACCAGCCCGGCCAGCCGCTGCCCGAGGGCTCGCGTGCCACCGACGACAAGGGCGGCGCGAAGATGATCGAGCGGTTCATGAACGACGAGGTGCTCACGGCGGTCCAGGAGCTGAAGCCGATCGCCGACGAACTCAGCCTGTCCATGGCGCAGCTCGCGGTCGCGTGGGTGCTGCAGAACGAGAACGTGGCGTCCGCCATCATCGGGGCCTCGCGTCCGGAGCAGGTGCACGACAACGCCGGAGCGGCCGGGGTCACGATCCCCGCCGAGCTGATGTCCCGCATCGACGACGCCCTCGGCAGGGTCGTCGAGCGCGACCCGGCGAAGACGAACGACAGCAGCCCGAAGACCCGCGAGGCGTAGCGGCTGCGTGGGCCCGGCGGCGGGGCGCGGGCTCGTCCGAGCTGGCGTCGCCCGTGCGCCCGGGCCCGCGTCCGCACGACCGAAGTCCGCCCGAACCGCGCCGAACCGCGGCGCCGGATGACTTCAGTCGTGCGGACGCCAGCCGCAGGCGGGGCGGACCGCAGGCGGGCCGCCGACGCGGCTGACCTCCAACGCGAAAAGGCCCCCTACCGGAGTAGGGGGCCTTTCACCGTGGCTGGACACGGCATCGATCCGTGGACCTTTCGATTTTCAGTCGAACGCTCTACCAACTGAGCTATCCAGCCGTGGCGACCCTGACGGGACTTGAACCCGCGACCTCCGCCGTGACAGGGCGGCACGCTAACCAACTGCGCTACAGGGCCATGTTGAATTACTGTCTTGCTTGCACTGCTCGGTGTTGCTCTGCTTGCTTGCTCACCCACGTGGAGTGACCCCAACGGGATTCGAACCCGTGCTGCCGCCGTGAAAGGGCGGTGTCCTAGGCCACTAAACGATAGGGCCGCAAGCGGTGCAGTGCGCTACCGATGGACAAGCATACGGATGCCCTCCGGGTTTCACAAATCGAGCGGCTCCAGCGCGTCCTCCCCGGCGTGTCGCGGGGGTGCAGCTGCCCCGTGGGCATTCACTCACCGTGGAGCACCAGCCTCCGAACCGAGCCGTCGATGCCCGCATGCGAGCATCGTCGTCGTCCCGCGCTGCCCCTCACACGAGGGGTGACCGGGTGCGACACCTGTTGTTACTGTTGCGTCTGTTGACAGTGTTACGTGCGTGAGCCTTGCCGCGCTGTTACGAAATCGAGACCCATGCCGACCTCATCCCCGCTGTCCCTCCGCCGCCGCAGCCGCTTCGTCGCCGCTGTGGTCGCCGTCGCGCTCGCGGCCGGTGGCGTCGCCGTGCTCACGCCGAGCGGTCCCGCCAGCGCCGTGAGCTACCCGAGCTGGGACGACGTGCAGAAGGCGAAGGCGTCGACGCAGGCCCAGCAGGACAAGGTCGACGAGATCAAGTCGCTGATCGACACGCTCAAGGACGAGGCGACGTCGAAGCAGCGGGCGGCCGAGGCCGCCGGCACGGCCTACCAGACCGCGCAGACGAAGTACGACGAGGCCACCCTGAAGCAGCAGAAGCTCCAGGGACAGGCCGACGACGCGAGGAAGACGGCGAGCGCGTCCGAGGCGCAGGCGGGTCAGCTCGCCGCACAACTCGGCCGGGCGAGCTCGAACGACGTCTCCACCGACCTGCTCGCGCACCCGGGCAAGTCGACCGACCTGCTGTACGAGCTCGGGGCGATGTCGAAGCTCAGCGAGCAGGCGGACGGCATCTACGCGCAGGCATCGCAGGACCGCGGCGTCGCGCAGGGGCTCGCCGACAAGGCCGACGCCGCGAAGCGGGCACTCGGTTCCCTCGCGGCCGCAGCGGAGTCGAAGATGCACGAGGCGCAGGGCGCCGCCGACGCCGCCCAGGCCGCCGTGGCCGCGCAGAACGACAACCAGGACCGCTTGGAGGCGCAGCTCACCCTGCTCACGACCAAGCAGCAGGGCGTCGAGGCCAAGTACAAGAAGGGCGTCGAGGAGGAGAAGAAGCGGCAGGCGCAGATCGCCGCCGCCGCTGCTCGGGCCGCCGCTCGCGCCGCCGCGACGACCTCCGGCGGGACCGGCGGCGGCACCCCGACCTCGTCCGGCTGGGTCCGTCCGACCGGTGGCTACCAGACGAGCGGCTTCGGCATGCGCGTCGACCCGTACACGCACGCCACGGCACTGCACGCCGGGGTCGACCTGGCTCCCGCGTGCTACGCGCCGATCTACGCCGCCCACGACGGCATCGTCACGTTCGCCGGCAACGGCGGGGGCTACGGCAACGAGGTCGTCCTCGACAACGGCGGCGGCATCTCGACCGCATACGGGCACGTCGTCGACGGCGGGATCCTGGTCTCGTACGGGCAGCACGTCAGCGCCGGGCAGCAGATCGCGAAGGTCGGTTCGACCGGCTGGTCCACCGGTTGCCACCTCCACTTCGAGACGCGCGTCAACGGCGCCGCAACGGACCCGGTCCCCTTCATGGCAGCGCGGGGGATCTCGGTTTGAGCACGAGCGTCGCCAGGAGGCATTGACCCCACCATGCAGCACCCCGCCCGCTCCCTGACCTGCACCGCGGTCGTCGCCGTCGTCGGCATCGGCCTGTCGATCGCCCTCGCGGCACCGGCGCAGGCGACGCCGTCGGCTCCGAGCTGGGACGACGTGCGGGCGGCGAAGTCGGACGAGGCCGCTGCGCAACGCACGGTCGACGAGCTCGGCTCGCGCCTCGAGGGGCTGCAGGACGCCGCCGACGAGGCGTCCGTGAGCGAGCAGCAGGCGGCGCAGACCTACGCGCTCGCGGCGTCGGAGCAGCAGGTCGCGCAGTCCGACCTCGACGACCTGGCGGCCCAGTCGAAGCGGGCGAGGGCGACCGCGGAGCACTCGGCCGCCCAGGTCGCCGGACTCGTGGTCGAGCTGGCACGCACGGGCGGCGGCGACCTCTCCACCTCGATGCTCGTCGACGCACGGGACTCCAAGGACCTGCTCTACCGCGTCGGGACGATGTCGCACCTGTCGCAGCGCTCCGCGACCGTGCTCGCGCAGGCCCAGGCGGACCAGAACACCGTCGACTCGCTCGCGTCCCAGCAGCGCCAGGCGACGACGGCGCTCGCGAAGGCGACGGACTCGACGAAGACCGCCCTCGGGGCAGCGGAGGACGCCGCATCCCGGGCGCAGGACCGACTCCAGCGCGAGCAGGACCAGCAGGACCAGGTCCTGCAGCAGCTCGCCTACCTCAAGGGCACGAGCGTCGCCACCGAGACGGCGTACTGGAACGCACAGCAGGCGAAGCAGGCCGAGGCCGAGCTCGCGGCACGGGCGCAGACCGGAGCGGGCGGTGGCGGCGCGGGCACCACGAGCCCGGGCACGGGCGGCGGCTCGTCCACCGGGTCCGGCACGGCGACCGCGCCCGGCACCGGCGGCGGCTCCGACGGCGGCTCGGGCTCCGCGCCGAGCAACCCGAGCCCTGCGCAGCCCGCGCCGAGCAAGCCGAGCCCTGCGCAGCCCGCACCGAGCAAGCCCAGCCCGGCCCGCCCCGCGCCGAGCACGCCGAAGCCGACCACGCCCGCCCCCGCCCCGAGCAGCCCGTCGAAGGCCGCGGGAGCGATCGCCTTCGCGCGGCAGCAGCTCGGCGATCCGTACCTCCTGGGCGCCGCTGGCCCGAACAGCTGGGACTGCTCCGGCCTCGTGATGGGGGCCTACGGCTCGCAGGGCGTGGCGACCGGGGGGCACAACGTCGTGTGGCAGTACAACTACTTCGCGTCGATCGGCCGGCTCGTCCCGCTCGCGCAGCGGCAGCCCGGCGACATCCTCTTCTACTCGAACAACGGAACCGCCAGCGGTGGTTACCACGACTCGATCTACACCGGCAACGGCCAGATGATCGAGGCCGCCAGGCCCGGTGTCGGCGTGGTCGAGCGAGCCGTCTGGCTCCCGAACCAGCTCCTGCCCTACGTGGCGCGCCCCACCGGCTCGCTGTAGACGAACCGACGAACCGACGAAGGGCCCCGCACTCACCAGGAGTGCGGGGCCCTTCGTGTGTCGAACTGTCAGTGACCGGCGGGCACGTACGCCTTCTGGCCGGCCTGCACGATCTCCTCGGCCTCGGCGGCGTCGCCCCAGCCGTCGGCCTTGACCCACTTGCCCGGCTCGAGGTCCTTGTAGCGCTCGAAGAAGTGCGCGATCTCGGCCTTCGTCTGCTCGTCGACGTCCGAGATGTCCTGGATGTGCTGCCAGCGCGGGTCCTTCGCGGGGACCACGAGCACCTTCGCGTCGCTGCCGGCCTCGTCGCTCATCTTGAAGACGCCGACCGGGCGGACCTTCACGCCCACGCCGGGGAACGCCGGGTACTCGAGGAGCACGAGCGCGTCCACGGGGTCGCCGTCCAGCCCGAGGGTGTTCTCGAAGAAGCCGTAGTCGGTCGGGTAGACGAACGACGTGAAGAGCACGCGGTCGAGGTAGACGCGACCGGTCTCGTGGTCGACCTCGTACTTGTTGCGGCTGCCCTTGGGGATCTCGATGACGACGTCGTACGCGGCCATGTGCACTCCTGGTCTGTCGGTGGTTCGGTGAGCGCGGCTAACGTTACCGGGTGAACTCTCCGCGTCCCCGGCTGGACCCCGCGACCGCCGAGACCCGCCGTGCGGTGCGCGTCCTGCTCGAGACCGCGCGGGTCGAGGGCATCGTCGCCGACGGCGTCCCGGTGCTCGTCGCGCTGAGCGGCGGTGCGGACTCGCTGGCGCTCGCGGCGGCGACCGCGTTCGAGGCGCCGAAGCAGGCGCTGCGCGCCGGCGCCGTGGTGGTCGACCACGCGCTCCAGGCGGGCTCCGCGGACGTGGCGATCCGCGCCTCCCGGCAGGCGGCCGCGCTGGGTCTCGACCCGGTGACCGTCCGTCGGGTCGCCGTGGGCACCGCGGGTGGTCCGGAAGGGGCCGCACGGGAGGCCCGGCACGCCTCGATCGCGGAGGTCGCGTCCGACGTCGGATCGCCCCTGGTGCTGTTCGGGCACACCCTCGACGACCAGGCCGAGACGGTCCTGCTCGGGCTGCTCCGCGGCAGCGGTCCCGACGCGCTGTCCGGGATGCCGCCGCTCGCGCGACGGGCTGCCGGGCCGGCCTACGGACGGCCCCTGCTCGGCGTCCGTCGGCACGTCACGCGGGCAGTGTGCGTCGCCGCCGGACTCGTCCCGTGGGACGACCCGCAGAACGAGGACCCCGCGTACGGCCGGGTGCGGGTGCGGACCAGCCTCATGCCCGCGCTCGAACGCGACCTCGGCGCCGGGGTGCCCGAGGCGCTCGCCCGCACGGCCGAGCAGCTCCGCGAGGACTCCGCCGCGCTCGACCACTTCGCCGAGGAGATGGCGGAGGACCTCGCCGAGCACTCCGAGGCGGGCATCTCGCTCTCGGTGCGGGAACTCGCCGCGAACCCGCCCGCCCTCCGCCAGCGCCTGGTCCGGCTCGCCGTCGAGAGCGAGTTCGGGGTGACGCTCACGCGCACGCAGACGCTCGAGGTCTGCCGGCTCGTCACCGACTGGCACGGGCAGGGGCCGATCGACCTCCCGGGCGTGCGGGCGTCGCGATCGGGCGACCGTCTGGCGTTCACCGCCGGTTAGGCTGGGGTGGTGGAACTCTCCGACGTCCAGGCAGACCTGTCCGAAGTGCTCTTCACCCCCGAGCAGATCGACGAGAAGCTCGCCGAGCTCGCCGCGGTGGTCGACCGTGACTACGCGGGGAAGGACCCCCTGCTCGTCGGCGTGCTGAAGGGTGCCGTCATGGTGATGGCGGACTTCTCGCGCCACCTCAAGATGCAGGCGCGGATGGACTGGATGGCGGTGTCGTCGTACGGCTCCGGCACGAAGTCCTCCGGTGTCGTCCGCATCCTCAAGGACCTCGACACCGACCTGCACGGTCGCGACGTCATCATCGTCGAGGACATCATCGACTCCGGCCTGACGCTCTCGTGGCTCAAGCAGAACCTCGAGTCGCGCGGTGCCGCGAGCGTCGAGATCGTCGCGCTGCTCCGCAAGCCCGAGGCCGCGAAGGTCGAGGTGGACGTGAAGTACGTCGGGTTCGAGATCCCGGACGCCTTCGTGGTGGGGTACGGCCTCGACTTCGACGAGCGCTACCGGAACCTGCGCGGCATCGGCGTGCTCGCGCCGCACGTCTACTCCTGACGACGCTCGGGCGACCCTGGCGGGGCGTGGAGTTCGCCCGCAGAGGACACCCATTCTCGCCACAGAATCGCCGCCGTATGCTGACCTGCACGCAACTTCGGCAGAGAAAGGTGTCGGGCGTCCTGCCCGGATCACATGGACTTCAAGCGCATCCTCCGCGGGCCGTACATCTACATCCTGATCGCGCTCGTGGGGATCTGGATCGGATGGGCGGTCATCAGTCAGGCCGGCACCCAGCAGATCGACACGCAGAAGGGGCTGCAGCAGCTCGCCGACGACAAGGTCTCCTCCGTCGTCGTGAACTCCACCGAGCAGCGCGTCGACCTCAAGCTCAAGGACGGGGCGACCGAGCAGTTCTACTACGCGACGCCGCGTGGTGAGGACGTCATCAAGGCCGTCGACGCCGCCAACCTGCCGGACGGCTACACCGACCGCGTGCAGCAGGGGAACTGGTTCCTGTCGCTGCTCGGCATCATCCTGCCGTTCCTGATCATCGGCGCCCTGTTCTGGTTCCTGCTGTCGAGCGCCCAGGGCGGCGGCTCGAAGGTCATGCAATTCGGCAAGTCGCGCGCGAAGATGAACAACAAGGAGAACCCGCAGGTCTCCTTCGCGGACGTCGCCGGCTCGGACGAGGCGATCGAGGAGCTCCACGAGATCAAGGAGTTCCTGCAGGAGCCGGCCAAGTTCCAGGCCGTCGGCGCGAAGATCCCGAAGGGCGTGCTGCTGTACGGCCCGCCCGGCACCGGCAAGACCCTGCTCGCGCGTGCCGTCGCGGGCGAGGCCGGCGTGCCGTTCTACTCGATCTCCGGTTCGGACTTCGTCGAGATGTTCGTCGGTGTCGGTGCGAGCCGTGTCCGTGACCTCTTCGACCAGGCCAAGCAGAACGCCCCCGCGATCGTCTTCATCGACGAGATCGACGCCGTCGGTCGTCACCGCGGCGCCGGCATCGGTGGCGGCAACGACGAGCGCGAGCAGACGCTGAACCAGCTCCTCGTCGAGATGGACGGCTTCGACGGCAAGACGAACGTCATCCTCATCGCCGCGACGAACCGCCCCGACGTGCTCGACCCCGCGCTCCTGCGTCCCGGACGCTTCGACCGCCAGATCGGCGTGGACGCCCCGTCGCTCGACGGCCGCAAGCAGATCCTCGAGGTGCACGCGAAGGGCAAGCCGCTCGCCGCGAGCGTCGACCTCGAGCTCCTCGCCCGCAAGACGCCGGGCTTCACCGGCGCCGACCTGGCGAACGTGCTCAACGAGGCCGCGCTCCTGACCGCACGGTCGAACGCGCAGCTCATCGACAACCGAGCCCTCGACGAGGCCGTCGACCGCGTGATGGCCGGTCCGCAGCGCCGGACGCGCATCATGTCCGACCAGGAGAAGCTCATCACGGCGTACCACGAGGGCGGCCACGCACTCGCGGCGGCGGCGATGCGCCACACCGATCCGGTCACGAAGATCACGATCCTGCCGCGCGGCCGTGCCCTCGGCTACACGATGGTGCTCCCGCTCGAGGACAAGTACTCCGTCACCCGCAACGAGCTGCTCGACCAGCTCACCTACGCCATGGGCGGGCGCGTCGCGGAGGAGATCGTCTTCCACGACCCGACGACCGGTGCGTCGAACGACATCGAGAAGGCCACGTCCACCGCGCGCAAGATGGTCACCGAGTACGGCATGAGCCGTGCGGTCGGCTCCGTCAAGCTCGGGTCCGGCTCGAGCGAGCCGTTCGTCGGCCGCGAGATGGGCGGCGGCAGCGGGCGCGACTACTCGGAGAACATCGCCGAGACGGTCGACGCCGAGACCCGTGCGCTGCTCGAGGCCGCGCACGACGAGGCCTACCAGGTGCTCAACGACAACCGGGACATCCTCGACCGTCTGGCCGGCGAGCTCCTCGAGAAGGAGACGCTCGACGCGCCGGAGCTCGTGGAGATCTTCAAGGACGTCCGCAAGCTGCCCGAGCGCCCGCAGTGGCTCTCGAGCGACAAGCGGCCGGTCTCGAACCTGCCGGCGATCGAGTTCCCGGGCAAGGCGGCGTCGACCGCGGCCGAGCCGAGCGACACCGAGTCCTCGTCGAAGCCCCGCCGCCGTCCGTTCGGCAACCCCGGTATCGCCCCCGCGTAGGCCGGCATGACCGACCTGCCGACGAGACGCTCGCGTCGCCTCGCCGAGGCGGACCGTGCGCGCGCCGAGGAACACCGGGCGCGCACGACCGCCGCGGAGCCGCCGACGGTCGCGATCGACCTCCGGGCGCCGGCACCGGTGCCCGAGATCGTGACCGGTCGTCGGCGCGGCCGTGCCGTGACGGAGCCGCCCGCCGCCGATCGGACGCGGGTGATGGGCATCCTCAACGTCACGCCCGACTCCTTCAGCGACGGCGGACTGCACCACGCGTACGACGCGGCGGTGCAGCACGCCCGAGACCTCGTCGCGGCCGGCGCCGACCTGGTCGACGTCGGCGGCGAGTCCACACGACCGGGCGCCGATCGGGTCCCGGTGGAGGTCGAGCAGGACCGCGTGATCCCGGTCGTGCGGGAACTCGTCGCCGAGGGCATCGCGGTGAGCGTCGACACGATGAACGCCTCGACCGCCGAACGCGCGGTCGAGGCAGGCGCCGCGATCGTGAACGACGTCTCCGGGGGACTCGCCGACGAGGACATGGCCCGGGTCGTGCGCGACACCGGTGCCGGCTTCGTCGTGATGCACTGGCGCGGCCACAGTGACCGGATGTACCGGAACGCCGAGTACGCCCACGCGGTCGAGGAGGTCCGCCGCGAGGTCGAGCTCCGCGTCGCCGAACTCATCGTCCTCGGGGTGCGCGAGGAGCAGGTCGTGATCGACCCCGGCCTCGGCTTCGCCAAGCAGGGTGCCCAGAACTGGGAGATCCTGGCCGGCTACGAACGCTTCGCCTCGATCGGGCTCCCGGTGCTCGTCGCCGCGTCCCGCAAGCGGTTCCTGGACGGGGTCGGCAGCGCTGCCGGCGCACCACCCCGGGACCGCGACCTCGCCACCGCCGCCATCAGCCTGCTCGCCGCCGAACGCGGCGCGTGGGGTGTGCGCGTGCACGACCCCGCACCGACCCGTGCGGTGCTCGACGTCTGGGATGCCTGGAGGGCAGCACGATCGTGAACGACACCATCCGACTGACCGGGGTCCGTGCCCGGGGGAACCACGGCGTGTTCGATCACGAGCGCGCCGACGGCCAGGACTTCGTCGTCGACGTCGCCGTCGAGGTCGACGCGCGGGTGTCCTCGGGGTCCGACGACCTCGACGACACCGTGCACTACGGCGTCGTCGCCGAGCAGGTCGTCGCCGAGATCGAGGGCGGGCCGGTCGACCTCATCGAGACCCTGGCGGAGCGCATCGCCGCCGCCGTCCTCACGCACCGGGCGGCGCTGGCGGTCGAGGTCACGGTGCACAAGCCGCAAGCGCCCATCACGGTGCCGTTCACGGACGTCTCGATCACCATCCGCCGGACCCGCGGTGCCGCGGTGTCGGGGGCCGCCGGCGAGGAAGAAGAGTGAGTCGCGCGGTCATCGCGCTCGGCGCCAACCTCGGCGACCGCGGCAGCACCCTCCGGGCCGCGGCCGCGGCGATCGCGGCACTGCCGGGCGTGACCCCGGTGGCGTCGAGCCGAGAGGTGGAGTCCGTCGCGGTCACGCTCGAGGGTCGCGACGAGACGAAGCCGCGGTACCGGAACGGCGTCGTCGTCGTCGAGACCGACCTCGAGCCCCAGGCCCTGCTCGACGCGCTCCACGGGATCGAGGACGAGCACGGCCGCACGCGCGAGGTGCGCTGGGGTGACCGGACGCTCGACCTCGACGTGGTGGCCGTCGACGACCTCGTGCTGGACACCGCGACGCTCACGGTGCCGCACCCGCGCGCCGCGGAGCGCGCCTTCGTGCTCGCGCCCTGGGCCGACGCCGACCCCGAGGCGGTGCTGCCCGGCGCCGGACGGGTGGCGGACCTCCTCGCGGCCGTCGGCGACGACACCGAACGCGTCGACGAGCCGCGCCTGTTCGAGGAGCCGCGGGCCGACGAGCCAGCTGCCGACGAGCTAGCTGCCGACGACCCGCGGGCCGACGAGCCGGGGGCACGCGGAGCGGGGACGTGAAGCCGACCCGGGCGTCGGTCCTCGTCAGCGTCGCCGTCGTCGCGGCCGTGGCGGGCTTCGCCGTCGACGCCGTACTGGCCTCCCGCAGCGCGCCGACGCTCCTGCTGACGACGCCGTTCGGCCTCACCCTCGCGTTCATCGGCATCGCCGTCGTGCTCATGGCCCGCCCGGTCCGACGCCACGCCAAGGAGGGAGCGCTCCGACAGCGCCCGGTCGACCCGCTGTACGCGACCCGGGTGGTCGTCCTCGCGAAGGCGTCGAGCATCGGGGGCGCCCTCTTCGGCGGGTTCGGGGCCGGGCTGCTCCTGTACCTCCTGACCCGGAACGCCACCCCTTCGCTAGGCTCGACCCTGCCGAACGCCGTGGCGCTCGGCGGTGCCGTCGTCCTGACGGTGTGCGCCCTGGTCGCCGAACGCATGTGCATCGCCCCACCCGGCGACGACGACCAGGACGACCACCGCGGCGGTCCGGCGGCCACGAACTGAGGGAGCGGAGCCCGCGATGCCGAGAGAACGACTCGACGAGCCGGGCCTCGGCCTGACCGGCACCACCTGGACCCGGGTCTCGCCGAAGCTGGTCTGGACCGAGCTCGTGACGACCGTGCTCGTCGGCGTGGTCGTGACTGCCGGGTTCGTGCTCCTCGGCGTCGTGAACGGGGGGTTCGGACGCCCCGCGGGCGTCGTGTGGACCGGCATCGGCATCGCGATCGGCATCGTCGCCCTCGTCACGGCCGTGCTCACGCCCCGCCGGGTCCGCTCGATCGGCTACGCGCTGCGTGACGACGACCTGGTGTTCCGCCGCGGCCTCATGTGGCAGCGCTTCACCGCCGTGCCGTACGGCCGCATGCAGCTCGTCGACGTGGCGCGCGGCCCGCTCGACCGTGCCCTCGGCATGAGCGAGCTGAAGTTCGTGACCGCGGCCGCGGCGACCAACGTGCGCATCCCGGGCATCCCCGCCGCCGACGCCGACGACCTCCGCGACCGGCTCGTGGAGCTGGCCGAGTCCCGTCGCGCCGGGCTCTGAGGCGCCGCCGTGACCTTCCGCCCCGGACCGCCGCCCCCGACCCCGCCGAGCCAGGTCGGCAACGCGGCCGCCGCCGCCCCGCTGACCGACGGGGAGTGGCACCGACTGCACCCCCTGACCCCGCTGCTCCGCGGCGGCATCGTCCTCATCGTCGTGCTCGGGTACGTCCTGAACAGCCTGCGCGACCAACTCGTCGAGCTCGTGATCCCCGGGGGCGGTCCGCCCGACGACGGCGACCCGGTGCGCTACGTGTACGAGCACGGCGCCGTGGGGTGGGCCCTGCTCGGCGTCGCAGCGCTGCTCGTCGTGCTCATCGCGCTGTTCTACCTGTCGTGGCGGATGCACGAGTTCCGCGTCACGGGCGAGATCGTCGAGGTCCGCTCCGGGGTGCTTTTCCGGAACCACCGCAAGGCGCGACTCGACCGGATCCAGGGCATCAACATCTCGCGGCCGATCCTGCCGCGGCTCCTCGGCACCGCCAAGCTGGAGATCGCACAGGCCGGGAACGACGCGAACGTGCAGCTCGCCTACCTCGGCTCGAAGCCCGCGGAGGACCTCCGTCGCCGCATCCTCGTGCTCGCCTCCGGGGCGAAGGAGGACGACCAGCAGGATCCCTCGCGACCGTCGTACGGCGCGCTGCAGGACCGGCTGGAGGAGGTCTTCTCACCGGAGCTCGACCCGGCCGCGGTGCGTGCGACCAGGGTGGTCAAGGTGCACCCCGGGCGGCTCATCGCCTCGATGCTCCTGTCCACCACGACCGTGTTCCTCGTCGTCGCGGTCGCCGTGATGGTCGTCAGCGTCGCGATCACCGGCGAGTACGGCATCCTCTTCGCGCTCTTCCCGGCCGTCATCGGTGCCGGCGGGTACTACGTCCGCAAGTTCTCGCGGTCGCTGCAGTACACGATCGCCGACACCCGCGACGGCATCCGCATCGGCTTCGGGCTCGTGTCCACCTCGAACGAGACGCTCCCGCCCGGACGCATCCACGCCGTGAGCGTCGCGCAGCCGCTGCTCTGGCGTCCGTTCGGCTGGTGGGACATCCGCATCAACCGGGCGACGAACGCCGGCAACGGGCAGTCGACCAACCAGCAGGCGTCCTCGATCGTCCTGCCGGTCGGCCGCGCCGAGGACGTCCGCGAGGTCCTCGACATCATCCTCCCCGGCCTCGTCGGCACGGCGGTGGCCGGGCCGCGGGCGTCGCGCGAGGAGCTCCGCGAGGGCTCCGCCGAGGCCGTCAGCGTGGTGGACGACAGCCTCACGACGTCGGGCGCCCGCGGCGGCTTCGTGCACTCCCCGCGGCGCGGCGCATGGCTCCGCCCGCTCTCCTCCCGCCGCAACGGGTACCGGTTCGTGCAGGGTGCGGTGCTGCTCCGGCTCGGTGCCGTCTGGCGGTCGCTCGTCATCGTGCCGCTGCCGCGCGTGCAGAGCGTCAAGGTGGACCAGGGCCCGCTCGAGCGGCTGCTCCGCCTCGCCGCCGTCCACGTGCACACCGTGCAGGGGCCGGTGAGCGCGCGCGTGGGTGCGCTCGACGCCCACGACGCGCAGCGGCTGTGGTCGGAGACCGCTGCGCGCGCCGTCGAGGCCGCTGCGGTCGACACCTCCCACCGGTGGCGCGAACGGGAGGCCCGGATCGCCCCCGCCACGCACGGGACGGACCCGCGGCCGGTCGCCCCCGGCGCCGGACCGACCACCTCGTCCGCCGCGCCCGCGTGGCGGGACCAGGACGGGCCTCCCGGCTGGGGCGCCGTCCCGACCCCCGGAGCCACGCGGTGAGGGCCGGACGACTCGGCGTCGGCATCGTCGGCGCCGGACGCGTCGGGCCGGTGCTCGGGGCGGCCCTCGCGAACGCGGAGCACGCGGTCGTCGGCGTGACGGCCGTGTCCGACGCCGGACGCGACCGCGCCGAGGCGATGCTCCCCGGCGTCCCGGTCCTGGCGACGCCGGAACTCGTCGAGCGCAGTGAGCTCGTCCTGCTCGCGGTGCCGGACGACCAGCTCGGCGGTCTCGTGCAGGGGCTCGCCGACGCCGGGATCTGGCAGCCCGGGCAGCTCGTCGTGCACACGAGTCCCGACCACGGCACCGGGGTCCTCGCACCGGCCCGCAGCGCCGGCGCGATCCCGCTCGCGATCCACCCCGCGATGGTGTTCACCGGCACGAGCGTCGACCTCACCCGGCTCCGCGACGCGTACTGCGCCGTCACGGCTCCCTCGCCCGTGCTGCCGATCGCGCAGGCCCTCGTCGTCGAGATGGGTGCGGAGCCCTTCGTCGTCGCCGAGTCGGACCGCCCCGCCTACGCCGACGCGGTCCGGGCCGCGGCGAGCTTCTCGACCGCGATCGTCGAGCAGTCCGCCGGGACGCTCGACGGCATCGGCGTCGAGCACCCCGGTCGGGTCCTCGGGGCGCTCGTCCGGAGCGCCGTCGACGACGCGCTCGCCGCGGTGGACGGTCAGGCGCGGCTCTGACCGCCGACCACACGAGCCCAGACCGCCGGACGGGCGCGGCGCCGACCGGGCCCGTCCCCGGGCGCGGGGCCCGCCGGGTACGATTTCCCCCGACCCCCACGACCCCATCGGAGCCGCACCAGCAATGAGCGAAGAGACCGCCGCCGCAGACGTCCTGTCCGCCGAGGAGACCAGCGAGCAGCGACAGGTCCGGCTCGACAAGCGGTCGAAGCTGCTCGACGCCGGGATCGAGGCCTACCCCGCAGCGCTGCCGATCACGACGACGATCCCCGAGGTCCGCACCCGCCACGCGTCGCTCGGGACGGGCGAGGAGACCCAGGACGTCGTCGGGCTCGCCGGGCGCATCGTGTTCTCCCGCAACACCGGCAAGCTCTGCTTCGCGTCGCTCCAGTCCGGCGACGGTTCGCGCATCCAGGCGATGGTGTCCCTCGCCGAGGTGGGCGAGGAGTCGCTCGCGCGCTGGAAGGAGTTCGTCGACCTCGGCGACCACGTCTTCGTGCACGGTCGCGTCATCTCGTCCCGTCGCGGCGAGCTGTCGATCATGGTCGACGACTGGCGGATCGCGGCGAAGGCGATCCTGCCGCTGCCCAACCTGCACAACGAACTGAACGAGGAGACTCGGGTCCGCCAGCGCTACCTCGACCTCATCGTCCGCGAGGACGCCCGCGCGACCGTCCGCGCCCGCGCGGCCGTGATGGCGTCCCTGCGGCAGACCTTCTCGTCGCACGAGTACCTCGAGGTCGAGACCCCGATGCTGCAGACCCAGCACGGCGGCGCCTCGGCACGCCCCTTCGTCACGCACTCGAACGCGTTCGACACCGAGCTGTACCTGCGCATCGCCCCCGAGCTGTTCCTCAAGCGCGCGGTCGTCGGCGGCATCGACCGGGTGTTCGAGGTGAACCGGAACTTCCGCAACGAGGGCGCCGACTCGACGCACTCGCCCGAGTTCGCGATGCTCGAGGCCTACCAGGCGTACGGCGACTACGAGCAGATGGCGGACCTGACCCAGGAGCTCGTGCAGAACGCCGCGCGCGCGGTGACCGGGGGCTCGCTCGAGGTCACCTGGGCCGACGGCTCCACGTACGACCTGGGCGGCGAGTGGCCGCGCATCGACATGTACGGCTCGCTGTCCGAGGCCGCCGGGCGCGAGATCACCCCGGAGACGCCGCTGTCCGAGCTGCAGGGGCTCGCCGCGGCCGAGGGCGTCGAGGTAGCGCACGCCACGCACGGCAAGTACGTCGAGGAGCTCTGGGAGCACTTCGTCATCGACTCGCTCGACCGCCCGACGTTCGTCATGAACTTCCCGGTCGACACCTCGCCGCTGACCCGTGAGCACCGGACGCGCCCCGGCATCGTCGAGAAGTGGGACCTCTACGTGCGCGGGTTCGAGCTCGCGACGGCGTACTCCGAGCTCGTCGACCCGGTCGTCCAGCGCGAGCGCTTCGTCGAGCAGGCGAAGCTCGCCGCCGGGGGCGACCCGGAGGCGATGCGCGTCGACGAGGAGTTCCTCCGTGCGCTCGAGCACGCGATGCCGCCGTCGGGCGGCATGGGGATGGGCATCGACCGGCTCCTGATGGCGATCACCGGGCTCGGCATCCGCGAGACGATCCTGTTCCCGCTGGTCAAGTAGCCGCCTCCGGTCCTTCCCGGTCCGGAGGCGTAGCCTCCGGTCACCACCCCGTTCCAGGACCCTCCCACGACGACGTGGGAACGACCGCGGGCGTCGATCACGTGTGTCGGCCGTGCGTCCCGGGGTGGGCCGGGGTCGAGGAGGACCACATGGCGGAGAACCACGCAGTCGCGTACAAGGGGCCGGGGAAGGTCGAGGTCATCGAGACCGACTACCCGACCTTCGAGCTCAAGGACGGACCCGGGGTCAACCCGGCGAACGTCGGCCGGAAGGTGCACCACGGCGCGATCCTGCGCACCGTCGCGACGAACATCTGCGGGAGCGACCAGCACATGGTCCGCGGCCGCACCACCGCGCCGTCGGACCTGGTGCTCGGGCACGAGATCACCGGCGAGGTCGTCGAGGTCGGACCCGACGTCGAGTTCATCAAGGTCGGCGACATCGTGTCCGTGCCGTTCAACATCGCCTGCGGGCGCTGCCGGAACTGCAAGGAACGAAAGACCGGGATCTGCCTCAACGTCAACCCGGACCGGCCCGGGAGCGCCTACGGCTACGTCGACATGGGCGGGTGGGTCGGCGGGCAGGCCGAGTACGTGCTCGTACCGTACGCGGACTGGAACCTGCTGAAGTTCCCGGATCGTGACCAGGCGCTGGAGAAGATCCTCGACCTGGCGATGCTGTCGGACATCTTCCCGACGGGCTTCCACGGCGCGGTGACCGCGGGCGTCGAGGTCGGCTCGACGGTCTACGTCGCGGGTGCCGGCCCGGTCGGTCTCGCGGCGGCGACGGGTGCGCTCCTGCTCGGCGCGAGCGTCGTGATCGTCGGTGACATGAACGCCGACCGGCTGGCGCAGGCCCGGTCGTTCGGCTGCGAGACGGTCGACCTGACGAAGGGCGACCCGGCCGACCAGATCGACCAGATCCTCGGCGAACCGCTCGTCGACTGCGGCATCGACGCCGTCGGGTTCGAGGCGAAGGGGCACGGAGCCGGGTCCGACCACGAGGCGCCGGCGACGGTGCTCAACTCGTTGATGGACGTCACGGCGGCCGGTGGTGCCCTCGGGATCCCCGGTCTCTACGTCACCGGTGACCCGGGCGGCATCGACGAGGCGGCCAAGAAGGGTGCGCTGTCCCTGAGCCTCGGCACCGGCTGGGCGAAGTCGCTGTCGTTCACCACGGGGCAGTGCCCGGTCATGAAGTACAACCGGCAGCTGATGATGGCGATCCTGCACGACCGGACGAGCATCGCGAAGAACGTCAACGCGAAGCCGATCGGGCTGGACGAGGCGCCCCGGGGGTACGCGGAGTTCGACAAGGGCGCGGCGACGAAGTACGTGCTCAACCCGAACGGCCTCATCCCCGCGGCCTGACCGCGGGACCGGCGGACGACGCGGCCGAGGGGGCGCGTCGTCCGCCGGCCCGGTGCTCGACCCAGACGCCCCACCCTGCCGCGCAGGGTGGGGCGTTAGGATGCTGCCGTGCCGCATGGAGTCGTGACCGGGATCATCTTCGCCCTGACGCCGACCGTCATCGTCGGCCTCATCTTCTGGTTCGTCATGCGCGCGATCATGCGTGCCGACCGGACCGAGCGCGCGGCCTACGCCAAGGTCGAGGCCGAGGAGCGTGCGCGCTTCGAACGGGAGCACGGCCGGCCTGCGCCCTCCCCGGCGTCCGCCGAGTAGCGCCCGCCCGGGGACGCCCTGCGGAGCACCCGCGCGGCGGAGCCCGCCCGCGCTTCCCGCCGAGTGGCGGCCGCCGGGGGACGCCCTGCGGAGCACCCGCGCTCAGACCCGCGGCCGGGTTCACGTGCGGTTCACCCGTCGGTGCTGCACTGGAGGCATGCGCACGCCCGACGCCGGCCCGGCCGAGCTGGAACCCGTCGACGCCGAGGACGCCTTCGGCCACCGGGTCCTCGCCGACCCGATGCGTGACGAGCACTGGGTGGACGGCGATGAGGACGACGTCGACGTCTGACAGCCGGGGCCCCGTCACCCGCCGTTCACCGCTGCGTCGCGAGCAGGTTGCCCCGCGGGGCGAGCATCGTCCGCATGCCCCTGAAGCAGTTCCCCGCCGGTCGCAGCCTCGTCGGCGACATCGAGAGCGAGTACGACGAGTTCGACCGCGACGCCGACCTCGAGGTCTCGAAGCGCCGGGACGGGTGGCTCGAACCCTCCTGGTGACACCCGCACCGCCGTTCATCGGGGTACGACATCCGGATCGCTGCGATCCGGAACGTCGTACCCCTTTTTCGTGTCCACGCGGCGCGGCCGCTCGGGGTACATGCTCCGAAACGTGCAAGAAACACCGATGCAACCCCGGAAACACGGCGACATCCGCTTGTCACCGGGCGTCGTGCGGCGTCAGACTGACGGCACGCCGTACCCCGTGGGGGACGGTTCCGATGGTGAAGCACGGAGAACCCTGGGAATCGGTCCGAACGATTTGTGGGGTACACCTTGCAACCGCTTTACTCATCAGCACCCCCACCTGAGGCCCATCACCGTCGAACGCAGGGAGAGAGTCAGATGACGATCGCAACGGCAGCACCGACCACGACGAACGGCACCACCACCCGTCGCAGCACGACGCGGAAGGCCGCGGCGGCCAAGACCGCCGACGCGTCCGTCGAGACGACCACCCTGGACACCGAGGTCGAGGCCGACGAGCAGCTCGCCGGAGTCCGCGGCGCATCCGTCGACCAGGTCGGCGACTACCTCCGGCACATCGGTCGGCTCTCGCTCCTCACCGCCGAGGAAGAAGCCCTGATCGCCCGGCGCATCGAGGTCGGCCTCTTCGCGGAGGAGAAGCTCACGACCGAGACCGGGATCGACAAGACCCTCCAGCGCGAGCTGCGCTGGCTGGTCCGCGACGGTGAGCGCGCCAAGGAGCGCATGATCACCTCGAACCTCCGCCTGGTCGTGAGCATCGCCAAGCGCTACTCGCAGCGCGGCCTGCCGTTCATGGACGTCATCCAGGAGGGCAACCTCGGCCTCGTCCGCGCGGTCGAGAAGTTCGACTTCACGCAGGGCTACAAGTTCTCGACCTACGCCACGTGGTGGATCCGCCAGGCCATCTCGCGCGGCCTCGCCGACAAGGCCCGCACGATCCGCATCCCGGTCCACACCGTCGAGCTCATCAACAAGATCAGCCGCACCGAGCGCGACCTGACCGTGGACCTCGGCCGCGCGCCGATGCCCGACGAGGTCGCGGCCGAGCTGAGCATGAGCGTCGAGGAACTGCTGGACCTCAAGGGCCGCTCGCACGAGCCGGTGTCGATCCACACCGTCGTCGGCGACTCGGACGACAGCGAGCTGGGCGACTTCATCGAGGACGAGGACGCCGCGAGCCCGAACGAGCTCACCGAGACCACGCTGCTGCACCGCGACATCCGCTCGATCGTGGCCGAGTTGCCGAGCGACGAGGCGAACGTGATCCGCATGCGCTACGGCCTCGACGACGACAAGCCGATGACGCTCGACGAGATCTCCAAGATCGTGCACACGACCCGCCAGGCCGTCAGCCGGGTGGAGTCCCGCGCGAAGCTGCGCCTGTTCGCCAAGGCGGTCTCGCAGGACATGCAGCTGTACCTGACCGACTAGGTCAGCGAGGAACTTCGGCCGGGGCGTCCGCTCCGGCTCGGGGAACCGGTCCGCTCTGTGGGAAGACGGACCGGTGGGGTGATGGGAACGGCCCGTCCCGGCGATGCCGGGGCGGGCCACTCGCACGTCCGGGGCCGGTCCGACGACGGCCGGTCCGCGCGGCTCCCGCCCGCGCAGCTCCGGCCCGCGCGGCTACTGCTCGAGGTCGTGGGACAGGCGCTGCCGAAGGTCCTGCGGGATGAGCTCGATGAGCTGGTCCGGTCGGACGGGCAGGTCCAGCAGGCTGAGCTTCACCCGCCCGGTCCGGCCGTGCCGTGCGGCGTCGAGGCGCACCACGCTCGACGCGTCCTTGCGGAGCCGGACGTCGATCTGCGCACCCGTCGCGACCTCGCCGACCACGAGCCCGTCGACCTCCAGGGCGGCGCTCCGCGTCCCCTCGGCGATGTCCAGCCGGTACCGCTCCCGCGCCGCGAGCACCACCGACCGGTCGATGCCTGCCATCGGGGCGACCGGCGTGACGACCGAACCGGAGAGCGCGGGGGAGAGCACCGGCCCACCCGCCGCGTAGTTGTAGGCGGTGGACCCGGCCGGCGTGGACGCCACGATCGCGTCCGCGCGGTAGTACCCGTAGCCGAGGCCGCCCACGCTGAGGTCCGCCGACACCTGACCCGCTCCCGGGCGTCGGACCACGGTGAGGTCGTTGAAGGCGAGGTACTCCGTCCGCGCACCGCTCCAGGACAGCTTCGCCTCGAGGGCGTGGTGCGGCTCGAGCTGGTACTCGCCGGCGGAGAGCCGCTCGAGCGCCGCCTCGAGCTCCGGCGGCTCGATCTCGACGAGGAACCCGACGTTGCCGTAGTTCACCCCGAGCACGGGTACCGGTCGCCGGGCGACGAGGCGCATCGCCCCGAGCATGGTGCCGTCGCCGCCGAGCGCCACGACCATGTCCACGCGGTCGGTGAACTCGTCCTCGTCGACGACGTCGATCGTCCCGCCGAGGCGCTGCGCGTCGGCTCGTCGGGCGATGAGCTCGCCGCGGCCGGAGGCGTTCCAGCGGCGCAGGGTCTCGACGGACTCCTGCACGTTCTTGGTCGGGTGGACGACGAGGCCGACGACGGGCTGCTCCATGCCCGGATGGTACCGACTCCCGCCGGACGCACCCCCGGCGGGTGGCGCGTCGCGACGGACCGCGCCCCCGGTGGCGGGTCGCGGCCGACCGCCGGACGGGAGGCCCGTGGCGGGCCCGCACCGTGCCTCCCGTCCGCCGTGTGCGCGTGAGCGCACAGGGGTCACGCCCACGGCGAACAGGGGCAGCCCTCACGGGGTCCGCTGGTTAGTCTCGATGTACGTCACCGGGCCAGTACCGGTCCGGCAAGGGAGAGCACATGTTCGAGAGATTCACCGACCGAGCCCGTCGTGTTGTCGTCCTCGCTCAAGAAGAAGCGAAGATGCTCAACCACAACTACATCGGCACCGAGCACATCCTCCTCGGCCTCATCCACGAGGGAGAGGGCGTCGCCGCCAAGGCGCTGGAGTCGCTCGGCATCTCGCTCGATGCCGTCCGCGAGCAGGTCCAGGACATCATCGGGCAGGGGCAGCAGCAGCCGACCGGGCACATCCCGTTCACGCCGCGCGCCAAGAAGGTGCTCGAGCTGTCCCTGCGCGAGGCGCTGCAGCTCGGCCACAACTACATCGGCACCGAGCACATCCTCCTCGGCCTCATCCGCGAGGGCGAGGGCGTCGCCGCCCAGGTGCTCGTCAAGCTCGGCGCGGACCTCAACCGCGTCCGTCAGCAGGTCATCCAGCTCCTGTCCGGCTACCAGGGCAAGGAAGCGGTCGCCGTCGGCGGCGAGACCCAGCAGAACGCGCAGCAGGGGTCGCAGGTCCTCGACCAGTTCGGTCGGAACCTCACCCAGGCCGCCCGCGACGCCAAGCTCGACCCGGTCATCGGGCGCGAGAAGGAGATGGAGCGGGTCATGCAGATCCTCTCCCGTCGCTCCAAGAACAACCCCGTCCTGATCGGTGAGCCTGGTGTCGGCAAGACCGCGGTCGTCGAGGGCCTCGCCCAGGCGATCGTCAAGGGCGACGTCCCGGAGACGCTGAAGGACAAGCAGCTCTACTCGCTCGACCTCGGGTCGCTCATCGCCGGCTCCCGCTACCGCGGTGACTTCGAGGAGCGCCTCAAGAAGGTCACGAAGGAGATCCGCACCCGCGGCGACATCATCGTCTTCATCGACGAGATCCACACGCTCGTCGGGGCCGGTGCTGCCGAGGGTGCGATCGACGCCGCGTCGATCCTCAAGCCGCTCCTCGCCCGCGGTGAGCTCCAGACCATCGGTGCCACCACGCTCGACGAGTACCGCAAGCACTTCGAGAAGGACGCCGCACTCGAGCGCCGCTTCCAGCCGGTGCAGGTCAACGAGCCGTCGCTGCCGCACGCGATCAACATCCTCAAGGGCCTCCGCGACAAGTACGAGGCGTTCCACAAGGTGTCCATCACCGACGGCGCGATCGTCGCCGCGGCGAACCTCGCGGACCGCTACGTGCAGGACCGCTTCCTGCCGGACAAGGCCATCGACCTGATCGACGAGGCCGGCGCACGCCTCCGCCTGTCGATCCTGTCCGCGCCGCCGGAGCTCCGCGAGTTCGACGAGAAGATCTCGACGGTCCGCGGGTCGAAGGAAGCCGCGATCGAGGAGCAGGACTTCGAGAAGGCCGCTTCGCTCCGCGACGAGGAGAAGAAGCTCCTCGGCGAGCGTCTCCGCCTCGAGAAGCAGTGGCGTGCGGGTGACGTCGCCGCGTCCGGCACCGTCGACGAGGGCATCATCGCCGAGGTCCTGGCGCAGGCCACGGGCATCCCGGTCTTCAAGCTCACGGAGGAGGAGACCTCGCGGCTCGTCTTCATGGAGAAGGCCCTGCACGAGCGCGTCATCGGACAGGAGGAGGCCATCTCGGCCCTCTCGAAGACCATCCGCCGCACCCGTGCCGGTCTGAAGGACCCGAACCGTCCCTCGGGCTCGTTCATCTTCGCCGGCCCCACGGGCGTCGGGAAGACCGAGCTCGCCAAGGCGCTCGCCGAGTTCCTCTTCGACGACGAGGGCGCGCTGATCTCCCTTGACATGTCGGAGTTCGGTGAGAAGCACACGGTCTCGCGACTCTTCGGTGCCCCTCCCGGGTTCGTCGGGTTCGAGGAGGGCGGCCAGCTCACCGAGAAGGTGCGTCGCAAGCCGTTCTCCGTGGTCCTCTTCGACGAGATCGAGAAGGCCCACCCGGACATCTTCAACTCGCTGCTGCAGGTGCTCGAGGAAGGCCGCCTGACCGACGGTCAGGGCCGCGTCGTCGACTTCAAGAACACCGTCATCATCATGACCACGAACCTCGGTTCGCAGGGCATCGCGGGTGGTCCGGTGGGCTTCCAGATCGAGGGCGACTCGGGCGTCGGCTACGACCGCATGCGCTCGAAGGTGAACGAGGAGCTCAAGAAGCACTTCAAGCCGGAGTTCCTCAACCGCGTCGACGACACGATCGTGTTCCCCCAGCTCTCGCAGTCCGAGCTGCTGCAGATCGTGGACCTGTTCGTGAAGCGTCTGGCGGACCGCCTGCTCGACCGCGACATGACGGTGGAGCTGACGCTCGCCGCCAAGGAGCAGCTCATCAAGGTCGGGTTCGACCCGGCCCTGGGTGCTCGCCCGCTCCGTCGCGCGATGCAGCACGAGGTCGAGGACCAGCTGTCCGAGCACATCCTGCAGGGTGAGCTCAACGCCGGTGACCACGTGAAGGTCGACTTCCACGACGGTGCGTTCCAGTTCGAGACCGGGCGGCAGCCGGGTCGCGAGGAGGTCCTCACCGGCGCTGCCGAGACGGCCGGCGAGATCGAGTCCTAGGACGCGACCACGCCCTGACGGGCACGCCCCGCGCAGCGGCGATGTGAGCCGCTGAGCGGGGCGTTCCGATCGTGCCCGCGGGGGATTGACGGTGCCAGCCGGCACCGCGCCTCCCGTGCGGAGCTCGTCACCAGCAGTCCGTATCCCGTCACGTCGGTCGGATGGTTCCCCACATCCGTCGCCGAGGCGCGGTACGGTTGAACCACACCCGAGGCGTTCCCCCCAGCTCCTCGGATGTGAGCGGCTCGGCTGTTCCCCCCAACGTGTCGAGCCGCCGACGGCCCCGGTCCTTCGGACCGGGGCCGTTGCCCGTTCCGGGGAGCTCAGGCGGTGAGGCTCCCGGCGAAGGTGCGGACGGCGTCGTCGAAGCGCTCGGGGTCCTCGTTCCACTCCAGCGTGTGCGGAGCGGTGCGGAAGCTGACCACGGTCGCACCGCGTTGCTCGGCGGCCGAGACGTCGGCTGCCGCGACGAACGGGTCGGCGGTCGAGCGGACGAGCAGTGTCGGTGTCCCCGACGCCTGCCAGGTGGCGATCCGGACCGGCACCGCGGCCCCGGCGAGCCGGGACAGCGTCGGGGTCGTCGCGATCCGGGCGCCCACGCTCCCGACGAAGCGGGGGAGGCGGAACGCGCCGACGGCACCCCGGAGCGCCGAGCGGACGTCGAGGAGCGGTGCGATGCCGACCAGGCCGTCCACGGACGTCCGGGACGCGGCGATCGAGCACGCGAGCGCGCCGGCCGACCAGCCCTGCAGGACGACCCGCTCGGCGCCGCGCTCCCGTGCGGACCGCACGCGCTCGACGATGCGCTCCGCGGCGCCGGCGTCGAGCGAGCGCAGCGGGAGGTCCGTGGTGTCGACGATCTCCGACGAGGCGCCGAGGGCCTCCCAGACCGGGATGCCGCGGAGGACCTGGCGGGGGCCGAGCGACTGTCCGTGGACGTGGACGACGTGCGTCGCGGCCACGCGGCCGGTCGCGCGCTCGGTCGCCTGGCCGGTCGCCGGGTTGCTCGCGCGCCCGGTCGCCCGACCGGTCGCGCGCTCGGTCGCCTGACCGCTCGCTCGCCCGGTCGCCGGGCCGGGGAGCACCTCGGCGACGACGTCGTGCATGAGCGCGTCCCAGGTCCACTCGCCGGTCGCGGGGGCCGGTCCGTCGAGCAGCGCCCGTCGGACCACGTCGTCGCGGTGCCCGGCGACGCCCCCGACACGGACCGAGGTGCTGCCGCGGACGATCCGGTAGGTGCCGGGGAGCCGGGTGTCGCGGGTGGCGTCGAACTCCACCTCGTCGGCGGACGACGCCCGGACGGTGGCGGTCGCGGTGTACGGCGACGGGAACAGCAATCGACGGGCGACGACGGCCCCGAGGCCGAAGGTACCGGCGGCGCCGATCGCCGTCCCGATCGCGGTGGTGCGGGTCGCTATGGTCATCTCGCTCCTGACGGGTCCGGTTCGGTGGAGGGTGCGGTGAGTCCGGCCTCGCGCGCCCGGTCCTCGATCTCGACCGCGAGGCGGTGCAGACGGCTCCGCCACTGCCGACGCTGCCACACGACGGTGAAGTACAGCCCCTGGTTGCCGGACGCGGACTCCAGGCGGTGCAGCTCGGGTTCGAGCGCCCGGAAGCGTCGACGGGCCGACCGCCACTCGCGGAACTCGCGGACCGCGTCCGGGAGCACCCCGCCCGCCGCACCGAGCGCGAGCAGGACCATCGACGTGAGGAACACCGGGGCGTACACGAACGACAGGGCGCTGACGACGTCGGCCGCGCCGAGCACGTGCGCCGCGTCCATCGCGACCGCGATCGCGGCGAGCAGCACCATCGCGGCCGCGCCGACCACGAAGAGCCAGTACATCCGGCCCATCTGCTCACCCCGGCGGAAGGACGCGAGCACCGCCAGGGCGGACCGTGCGACCACGACAGCGATGTACGTCATCTCGACCGCCGAGTAGAGCGCCGTGGGGAGCTGGTCGCCGTACACGACCATGAACTGCGCGGTCGGCCGCGGGGCGTCGATCAGCGAGAAGAGCACCACGAGGGTGACGAGCACGGCGGCGCACCCGGTGATCCTCGACGGGCGGAGGAGCCGGGCACTGCTCGCCGCGGCCTCCACCGACTGCGCGAGCGCGAACATGCCGCACACCATCAGGCAGCGACCCACGACGTCCGCGACGTTCGGCACGCCGGTCACGCCCGCGAGCACGCCGAGGACGTCCGGCTGGTTGATCGACAGCCCGACGGCGACGAACGCACAGCACACCGTGAGCCAGGTCACGCTCGCCGACTGGGTGCGGACGAACCAGAGCCGGACGAGGAGCACCGCGAGGATGCCCCACACGGGCAGCGACCCCCAGACGTGCAGGGTCACCGGAAGATCCCCGGCGTGCGCTGGTCGGGGTCGAGGAGGCCGATGTGCAGTGCGAGCTGGTCGGCGACGAGCTCCACGGTGTGCTCATGCGGGGTGTCGAGCGACCGCGTGAACGCCGTCCGTCCGGTGAGCAGCCCCGTGTAGGCCTCGTGGTCGCAGCCGTGGTCGGCGAGGAACACGTGCGCGAGCTCGTGGAGCACCGACGCCGTGCGGGACCGGTCGGACAGTCCCGGCCGGGTCTCGAGCAGGGCGTGGTCGCGGCGCTGGATGAGCCGTGCGGACAGGTCACCGGGGAGGTCGGCCGTGCGCACCTCGATCGGCTTGCCGAGCGCCGCCTCTGCCCGGGCCACGAGCTCCGACAGCGTCAGGCGTCGGGGCAGCCCGAGTCGCTGCACCCGACGACGCGCGTCGGCCTGGAGGTGGAGCGCGGCGGCACGATCACGACCGGCGCCCGCGAGCCGCTGCCGCGCGGGGCTCACGACACACCGCCCGGAGCGTCGAGTGCCCGGAGGTGCTCGGTGAACTCGCGGATCTCGTCCGCGGAGGCGAACTCGCCGAGCCGCCGCGTCGCGAACGCCAGGACCTCGCGCTTGCGGAGCTCCAGGACGAGTTCGAGCTGCGCCTGCACCCGAGCGGGGACGTCGGTGCTGCCCGCGGCGTCCGTCAGGTACGCGGCCGGGACGCCGAAGAACTGCGCCAGTGCCTCGAGCAGCCGGCGGTCACGCACGGCGGGTCCGTTGCCGCCGAGCATGTAGCCCCAGCGCGGGCGGCTCATCGAGGCGCCTTGGGTCTCGATCTCGGCGGCGATCTCCTTGTAGGACGGACGCTGGCCGGAGTTCGCCTCGACCACGTCCATGAGGAGCTGCAGCTTCCTCGACAGTTCGCGTCGGTGTGCGTCGTCGTCGGTGTACTCGATCACGGCTTCCCCTCCCGCAGATGTCTCAGACATGGTAAAACGGTCTGCAAGGGATCGACCGCTCGTTCTACCCTGCCACGCTCGGCCGGTCCTGTCAGGTCGGCATTTCGTGGGGGGATGCCGAGCCGGCCGCATGACGGACGGGAGGCACGGTGCCAGCTGGTGCCGTGCCTCCCGTCCGGAACGTGGTCGCGTCCGGTGCGCACCGGACGCGACCCCGTCGCTCCGGCGCGGGACTGCGTGACCGCGGGACGGCGGGGGTCAGCGTGCTCGCGCTATCGTGAGGCGGATGAGCGAACACGGCCGGCACGCCTTCCACGAACGCGACGAGCACGGGATCCTCGTGCGACCGGCCGTCGCCTCCGACGTCCCCCACATCCAGCGCCTCATCGCGCCCTACGTCGACCGCCGCATCCTGCTCGGCAAGGAGAACGTCGCGCTCTACGGCTCGATCCAGCAGTTCCGCATCGCCGAGGGCCCCGACGGCGTCCCGATCGGCTGCGGTGCGCTCGCCGTGTTCTGGGACGACATCGCCGAGGTCCGGACCCTCGCCCTCGACGGCGAGTGGATCCACAAGCGCGTCGGACACCGCATGCTCGAGGCGCTGGAGCACGACGCCCGGGAGCTCGGCATCGCCCGGATCTTCTGCCTCACGTTCGAGGTCGAGTTCTTCACCAAGCACGGGTACCTCGAGATCGGCGAGCGCGTCGTGTCGCCCGAGGTCTACGCCGAGCTCGTCCGGTCCTCCGACGAGGGGGTCGCGGAGTTCCTCGACCTCGCCCGGGTGAAACCGAATACGCTCGGCAACACCCGCATGCTGAAGATCCTCTGACGCGTCGCGCGGCAACCCGGCGCGTCGCGGGTCCCGCCCTAGCCTGTGCGCATGTCGTCGTTCCGTCACCCCGTCGGACCCGAGCGCCCCAGCGTGTACTGGCGTCGCCGAGCGATCGCGCTCGGTGCGGTCCTCGTCGTCGTGGTCGTCGTCGTGCTGATCGTGGTCGGTCGAGGCAACGGGGCGACGCCGGCGGCGGCACCGTCCGCATCGCCGTCCGCCACAGCGTCGTCCGGTTCGTCCTCCGCCGCCTCGTCCTCGTCGGCTGCGTCGTCGCCGTCCGCTGCGCCGTCGAGGTCGTCCGCGTCCGCCGCTGCCGACGGCGCGACCTGCACGAAGGACCAGATCGTGCTGACCCCCGTCGTCGACAAGACCAGCTACGGCCCCACCGAGGACCCGAAGATCGCGATGTCGATCACGAACACCGGGTCGAACTCGTGCCACATGGACCTCGGGTCCTCGCAGCAGGTCCTCACGATCGGCTCCGGGCAGGAGCAGTACTGGACGTCGAAGGACTGCCAGACGAACGGCACGAACCAGGACGTCACGATCAAGGCGGGACAGAAGCTCACCACGCCGTCGATCTCCTGGGACCGCACCCGGTCCTCCGCGTCCACGTGCGATGCATCCCGGGCGTCGGTGACCGGCGGGGGAGCGAGCTACCACCTGTCCGTCGCGGTGGGCAACATCGAGTCGGCGAAGTCGGTGCAGTTCATCCTGCAGTGACCCCCGGCTCTGAAAGAGTCAGACTCAAGTGGACTGGGAATGCCCGGTCGGCGTCGAACCCTCGGAGCGATCCGGGGGTTCTCGCTTTGCCAGCTGCAGTTGCACCCCTCACGGGTAGACCTTCAGGCCCCAGCCCTTCACTGATCCGGACGGGTCCCTCGGCATCCGGCAGACGATGCGGTCCCACGCCCGGTTCGGTTGCTCGGGTCGGGTCGGAGGATGTGGGTTCCGATCGGGCGAGCGACGAGGTCGGCGAGTTGCAGACCCGTGCTGTTCGACTGCTTGCTCGCGATGCGGAAGACGACAAACCCGCTCCCATGAAACATCAGCGTACCAGTGGCCCGGGCGCACGCAGAACGGGCCCGCCGTCCGGAGACGACGAGCCCGTTCAGGGTGTTTCGGTGATCAGCCGATGACCGAGATGTTCTCGGCCTGCGGGCCCTTGCGGCCCTCGGTGATCTCGAACTCCACCTTCTGGTTCTCTTCGAGCGACTTGTAGCCGTTGCCCGAGATCGCGGAGAAGTGGGCGAAGACGTCAGCGCTGCCGTCGTCCGGCGCGATGAAGCCGAAGCCCTTTTCGTTGTTGAACCACTTGACGGTCCCAGTTGCCATGATGGCGTTTCCTTACTTTCTTGCGGGGCGACAATTTCTGCCGCTGATCCGCCGACGGTCGTCGTCGGATCGATGCGTCCCGCGGGCATGGGCCGGCGGAACGGGTTCGGGGCCAGGCGACCTGGGAAGGTCAGTGACCGATGGCGCTCGAGGTGCGCTGCGCACCGGAAGAACGATGGACTCCCGCCGGAGCGGTTGAGACCAACTTACCGTGCTCCGGCGACAACGGAAGAGCTGAGGTCGCAATCGGGCCCATGAATCTGGTGGACTAGGGGCGATGGCAGACAAGGAACAGCGCTTCCGGAGCGAGCAGCTCGAGGAAGCCCTCGCGAAGCAGGACGTCGCAGCGGTGGCGTTCGCGCTCCGCAACGACATCGTGATCGTCCCCCGGCTCGTCACCGGCAAGAAGGACATGCAGGTGCGGGTCTTCGGTCGCGAGGGCACCGACAAGCGCATCCTGCTGCTCTTCTCGTCCGCCGACGCCTACACCGCGATGGTGCCGAACGAGAAGGTCCGCCAGGTCATGGTCTACGACGGTCCTCGGCTCGAGGCGTTCCTCGCGGAGCACCTCGACTCGCTCGAGGGCGTCTTCTTCGACATCGCGGGACCGCACACGATGCAGTCCACGCCGGAGGACCTGCTCGCCGCCTTGCGCGCGTAACGGATCACCCGGCCTGGAGGCGCGGCTCGCCTCCGCCACGCAGCTCGCCGCTGTGGCGCGCTCGCGTGCGCTGCGGGACTCGCGTGCGCTGCGGGCCGCTCGGGTCCGGTGCGGGACTCGTGTCGGGTGCGGGGCGCTCGGGTCCGCCCCGGTCGTCGTGTCTCGGCGTGGCGCGCTCGCGTGCGCTGCGCTCGGATCTGCTGCCGACGTCGTGTCTCCGCGTGGCGCGCTCGCGCGCTCCGCGGGACTGGTCGCTGAGCGCTGGTCGCTGAGCGCTGCGCGCGGCGCGCTCGTGTCCGCCAGGTGCATCGGCGCGGCGCGGCGCGCGGCGCGCGAGGTGACGTCAGAACGCGCGGTCGAGCTCGCGCTCGCGAGCCGACTTCGTCATCGAGAACGCCACCCGCAGTGCTTCGCGGAGGTGCTCCGCACCGGAGCCGAGCACGGTCGTGAACCCGAGACGCGAGGCCTCGCCGGCCCGCTGCTTCGCGCCCGTCGCGGGACGGATCTCGCCGGCGAGACTGATCTCCCCGATCGCCGCCAACGTGTGGGGGTACGGACGGTCCCGCGCGGCGCTCGCGAGGGCCAGCGCGATCGCGAGGTCGGCACCGGGTTCCGTGAGCTTCATCCCGCCGACCGTCGAGACGTACACATCGGCGTCGGACAGCTTGAGTCCTGCGCGTCGCTCGAGGACCGCGAGCAGCATCGCCACGCGCGACGCGTCGACACCGTTCACGACCCGACGCGGCTGTGGCGCCGAGCTCGGCACCACGAGCGCCTGCACCTCGACCGGGAGGGCCCGCCGACCCTCGAGCGCGACGGTCACACACGTGCCCGAGACCGGGGCCCCGTTCCGCGACATGAAGAGGCCGCTCGGGTCCGGGACCTCGTGGATGCCGTCGCCGGCCATGTCGAAGCAGCCGACCTCGTCCGTGGGGCCGAAGCGGTTCTTGAGCGCCCGGACGAAGCGGAGCGCGGTCTGCCGGTCGCCCTCGAAGTGGCAGACGACGTCCACCAGGTGCTCGAGCAGGCGGGGCCCGGCGATCGTGCCGTCCTTGGTCACGTGGCCGACGATGAGCACCGGGAGTGCGCGTTCCTTCGCGACCCGGATCAGCGTCGAGGCGACCTCGCGCACCTGCGACGTCCCGCCCGCGATGCCGTCGATCGTGCTCGACGAGATGGTCTGGACGGAGTCCGCGATGAGCAGGTCCGGTCGCACCTGGTCGATCTGGCCGAGGATCACTCCGAGGTCGACCTCGCTCGCGAGGTAGAGGTCGTCGTGCATCGCGCCGGTGCGCTCGGCGCGGAGCCGGACCTGGTCGACCGACTCCTCGGCGCTGACGTAGAGGACGCGCTTGCCCGTCGCGGCCGCGCGCGACGCGACCTCGAGGAGCAGTGTCGACTTGCCGACGCCGGGCTCGCCCGACAGCAAGACCGCCGCGCCCGGCACGACACCGCCGCCGAGGACTCGGTCGAACTCGCCGATGCCGGTCTGCCAGCGCTGGACGGACGTGCCACGTGCCTCCGTGATGGGGCGGGCGATCCGCGCACCGGCGACGGCGACGGCCGACGTGCCGCGGCTGCTCGCCGACGCCGCGGACGTGTCCTCGACGGTTCCCCAGGACTGGCACTCGCCACAGCGGCCGACCCACTTGATGCTGGTCCAGCCGCACTCGGTGCAACGGTAGAGGGACTGCGGGCGCGCCATGATCGACAGGCTAGGCCGAGCCGCCGACATCCCCCGTGCGGCGGTCGGCCTGCTCAGGCAGGGAGATCGAACCGGTCACCCGACGCCGGAGCCGATCCACCCGACCCGGACGCTCCGCGTTGTCGAGCGACTCGGCGTCGTCCGTGTCGTGCTCGGCCCGGGCCGCTGCGACCGCACCCGCACCCGTCCCGAGTTCCTCCGCCTCACGTGCCGACAGGTAGTGCCGGATCGCCGCGACCGTGTCGACCCGCGCGTCCACCGCCGGCTCGAAGGCGCTCGCCCAGATCTCGTAGCCACGGTCGTTCGGGTGGAAGAGGTCACCGTAGCTGTTGAAGAAGGTCCGTCGGATGCCGACGCGCTTCGTGATGACGTGCAACGGTGCGACGGTCAACCCGAACTCCGCCGCCACCCGATGGACGATCTCGTTCGCGACGGCCACCTTCCGTTCCCGGTCGGGCACGAACATGCACGGCAACTCGGCGACGATCGCGTGCGAGGGCACCGCGCCGTAGATCTCGCGGATGTTGCGCTCGAACTTGTCCGCGTCGAACTCGGCGATGTCGTTCGCCCCGATCGACACCGTGCAGATGTCGGGGGAGTACCCGCGGAGCTTGGGGAGCTGGTCCTTCCTTGCCGCCCACGTCGTCGCGCCGGACACACTGAGGTTCACCACCCGGACCGTCATCCGCGACCGGTGCCGGACACGTCGCGCGAGCAGTCCGACGTACCCCCGGTTCGGGACCGTCGCACCGACCCCCTGCGCTGCCGAGTCACCGATCGCCAGGTACGTGATCTCACCATCGTGCTGGAGGTGCTCCCGCCACCACTGGGCGTTCACGGGCAGCATGTCGACCACGCGCTGCGACGCCGCCCGTTGCCCGCGGATCCCGGCCCTCGCTCCGAACAGTCCGGCACCGACGACCGTCAGACCGCCGAGGATCGACGACAGCAGGGCGATGACGGTGCGTGACTTCATGCCGAGGACGGTACGCGCGCCTGCACGCCCCTTCACGGTGAGCGAGCTGAACTGTGGACGAGCGCGACCGATCAGGCACCTGTGGAGGGCGGGGCGACGTGGGGTGGTCTGGCGGGCCTCCGGGATCGTGTACCATCGATCCCGGTACCGTGTCCGAGCGGCCTAAGGAGCATGTCTCGAAAACATGTGTGGGGGCGACTCCACCGTGGGTTCAAATCCCACCGGTACCGCCACAGAAAACCCCCGTTCACGCGGGGGTTTTCTCGTTTCCGGGAGTGCCTGTGGTGCGTCTTCGGTGCGGTACCTGCTCGGGTGCGCGCACAGACGACACACGTTCGAACCGTTGCAGAAGTCAGTCCGTGCGCTGAGCAAGCGGGCAGCCCGGCCCAGGGCTTCACGCTTGCCACCGCCCTGTGGCGGATTGGGGAGGGCCACTGCTTTCGGAGATCTGGCTCACTGCGGAGATGTGCGGCGAGCCTTGTGTTGCGCGGGTGATCGTGAGGCACGAAAGGACCGATGCTGTGTCCGTCCCGTGCTCTGCCCGTCTCTTCGAACAGGTCAGGCGTTTGAGATTTCTCGGGCTCATGGATGAGGGGGAGTCGATCAGCGTGCGCGACCTCCGGTCCCTGACGTCAACCCCAGCGCTGATCGCGATACGCGCCCCGGACTTCACCGGGAGTTTGCACGGGAATCGTGCTGGGGGGCAATCGGACTCGCTGTGCCGGCACTGGCTGCTCAGGCTGCGGCTGGTGTGGAATGCAGCGGCTCGCAAACCCGCGAATGCTACAACGCAAGTTGCGACGGTTTTCTGGGGGCGCATCCCTGGTACGGGTCTGGAGAACATTGTCGTGCAGAACCGCACGAGTTTTCTTCCTGGATCAACAACTCGAGCACTGGAGCTCGGTCCTCCTACAACTCGAGCGGTGGCGGGAAGTGTATTCCGATGGGTGCAAACACTCGCGCCTCAGCGTCTGCGAGCAGGCCTGACGATGATCAGGCTGAAGCATGGGCGTTCACTCGTACCTGCTGACCGGACAAATGTGCATAGCGGTCTGGGGGAGGCTGACGCGATTTCACCGAATATGATAGAACGCTCAGCTTCACAATGGTTCCACGCGGGGTACAGGGGGTCAGCAGAAATACCCACATCGGCTGGGAGTGTGTTTCTGTTATGAAGGTGCTGAGTGATGTTCATCACTCCTTTCGATGACGGATGGACACGATCATCAACAAGCGTTCTCTGCTGGTGTCGCTGGGGGTCTCTGCCGGGCTGGTGCTCGGAGCTGTCGGCCTCGGCGCGCCCGCGCTCGCAGCTCCCGCTGCGCCGGCCGCAACCTGTAGCGGCAACCTCACCTGCACGTACGTCAATGCCGGCTACAGCACGTTCCTCGGCTCTCGTGCACCGGGGGTGGGGCTGCAGGACATCAGTGCAGGCAACCGCAACAAGCTGTCGTCGTGGATCAACTACACCGACACGGGCGCACGGTTCTACTACAACACCGGCGGTGGCGGCACCTGTGTGTCGATGGGCGCGAACAACCGCGCTTCGGCCTCGGCGAGCAACCCGGACAACGACCAGGCTGAGTCCTGGGCATTCACCCGCGCCTGCTGACCGAACCGTTCACACTCCGGCGCGGGCGGGCTTCGACCTGTCCGCGCCGCCCACGAAAGGCGACCTCGTGGTTGCTCAGCTCCGAGCCGCGTCCAAGGCCTTCATCACGAATGCTGACACGGTCATCGCGCTCGACTCGGTCGACTTCGATCTCGACCCCGGGGAGGTGGCATGCATCTACGGCGCGAGTGGTTCCGGGAAGACCACCATGCTCAATGTGCTCGCCGGGATCGAAACCCTTGACTCCGGGACGGTCACCATCGCCGGCGAGGATCTCACCGAGCGCAGCGAGGCGCAGCGGGCGGATCTTCGGCTCCATCGGGTGGGTGTGGTGTTCCAGTCCAACAACCTGTTGCCGGAGTTCACGGCACTCGAGAACGTCCTCGTGCCGTTGCTGGTCAAAGGGCATCGTCGACACGTTGCAACGCTTGAAGCGAGCAACGCCCTCGCCGCGGTCGGGATCGAGCAGTTGGCCGACCGGTTGCCGGCGCAGATGTCTGGCGGTCAGCGGCAGCGAGTCGGCATCGCTCGAGCCCTTGCGGGGGAACAGCGCCTCCTCGTGGCCGACGAGCCCACCGGTTCGTTGGACTCCGAGAACTCGCGAACGTTGTTCGAGCTGCTCCGGCGTCGTGCGACCGCGGACGGCACGGCCATCGTCATCGCGACCCATGACCCGATCGCACAGGACTACGCCGATGCTGTCTTCCACATGGTCGACGGCACGGTGACAGCGCTGTGACCCGGCTTCCGGTTGCCGCCGTCCGGCTGCTCGCCGCGCGCTGGTTCGCCGGGGCGGTCCTCCGGCGGGCTGCGGTCACGCTCACGGTGGCGTTCGCCGTGCTGACGGCCGTGTTCATGAGCGTCTGTTCGTTCGAACAGACTCCTGCGCACACGGCACAGCAACGGTTCGGCACCTATGACCACTCGACGTACACCTCGATCACCGTCGGTGATCTGCAGCGAGGGGACACGAAGCGCCTGCAGGCAGCGATCACCTCGGCCGCCCCAGGCGCGCATCTCGTCATCGAGTCCCGGACGTTGCGGCCGGACGCCTACCCGAAGTTCTACTTCCAAGCCCCCACCGCCGTGGTCCGCTTCCTCGAGGACCCCCAGCTGCGGCGCGCGTTCCCCGACCGCTACGCGCTCCTCAAGGGGCGCTGGCCGTCGAAGGTGAACGACGTCGTGGTGTCGGAGCACCTCTTGGAGGCGCTTCCATCCGCTGACCGGTCGAGTTTCACAGTGCTGTCGGGAACGACCCGCTTCCACGTCGTCGGCGTCGTCCGGGACGACGACGACCGACAGGGTGACGTGATGATCGCCGGCGCCGGCACCTGGGAGGCGCTCACACCGCGTGATGCCGCGCAGCAGTACCAGCCAACCGAGGGACAAACCAGCATCTACTGGAACGACGGCAAACTGACGGCGATCGTTGCCGCTGCTGATCGGGTCCTCCCCGCGCTTCCGGAGGAGCAGGGCAGCCGCGACGAGATCTGGAACGCCAACACGTCGTCCCGCTCCGAGCTCACCAGTGCACGGCCGGTGACGTTCGGCAGCGACCAAGTCGTTGTGTCCTACCTGCCACTGCTCATGGTCGCGCTCCTCGTCGCGGCGCTCGTCGTCGCCACCACACGACGACCCATCGTCGATGCGACAGACCGTCTCGTGCACTTGGGGCTCGATCGAGCGCGTGTACGACGGCTGCACACCGGCTTGCTCACCATCACCGCCGCGGCATCGATCATCGTCGGCATCGCGCTCGGAACCTTCATCGCTGTGCTGCTCCGCAGCACCGTACTCGCGCGCTTCGCCACCCAACCGTTCTCTCCGCTCACCGGAGTCACCCCCGCGGCGTGGCTGATCATCGCCGCAACCCTCGTCGTCGTGGCCGCCGGCGCTGCCTGGCCTGCTGGCGTCGCACCGGGCAAGACGGTCTCCGCCGTGGGTCGCATCGTCGGCGACATCCACGTCGGCTTGGTCCGTCGGGTGCTCATCGGGCTCTGCATCGTCGCGGCCGTTCTCTTCGGCGCGACAACGCACGCCTGGATCGTCGGCGCTCACGCGGCCATCGGTGCCGCGGTCCTCCTCGCTCCCGACTTCGTCCGACTCGTCGTGTGGGCGATCCCGCGGCGAAGTGCCCGCCTCTTCGTCGCTCGAGGCATCATGCGCGCCTCTTTGGTCCGGCAAGGCGTGGCGGCGGCGGTCATCGCCGCCTGTGTAGCCGTTCCCATCGGGCTCGGAACGCAGCTGGCCAGCAAGCAAGCCAACGACAGCGCGTTCACCTTCAGCACTGTCCCCACCGGGCAGATGTGGGTCGAGCGTGCAAGCGCCGTCGGCGACGTCGACGGGATCGCCCGCGCGATCGCGAACATCCCCGGCATGCCGGCACCGGTGACGGTGCGAGCCCTGTCCGGTCCCGCGCAGGCATCGGGCGCAGCCGGACCCGCAGCTCGGTTCCTCCACGCAGCCTCCGGTGGCACCGGCACCCTGACCCTGGACGACCCAGCTGACCTCCGGCGGCTCATCGGATCAGACCTGCCGAACGAGGCTGAATCAGTGCTCCGCGCGGGCGGCGTCATCGACTTCAGCGCTGCCCGCGGCTCGCAGCGATTCGTGGTCGTCGCCAACGGCGGAGAGCGACAACTGACCACACCCGTGCTGCCCACCCTCAAGGCGCACGTCGCACCCGCGTTCAGCACCCAGTTCTCCGGCGCCGTCCTCACCAGCACCGCCGAGAAGCTCGGCTTGCCCGTCAGCAGCCCCGTGAAGTACCTCTACCCCTCCGTCACCACCGCCCAGATCCGCTCCGCCGTCACGGCGAGCGTCGATGCCGGCTACGACAGTGAATTCGTGCACTACCACGTGCCACCACCCGCGCCGACCCTCCCCGCCGCGGCATGGGTGTTCTTCACAGGCCTCGCCCTGGGCGGGTTCGTCGTCCTCCTCCTCGTCGTCACCGACCAGGCACGGCGCTTGCGCGACTACTCCGAACGCCTCGTCGCCATCGGCCTCCGGCCGGGATGGACGCGCGGAGTCCTCGCAGTGCAGGCCGCCGTCATCGTCGGAGTAGGACTGGTCACCGGTGTCGTCGGCGGCGTGGTGAGCCTGCGTGCCATCGCCGGGCACTACGCCGTCACAGCAATCCCCAGTACGCCGATCATCGCGACGATGATCGTCGTGCTGCTCGCAACCGCTGCTGCAACCCTCATCGCCACCCGCTCCTTGACGGCTCGACCGGTAGGGCAACGCCACCTGAGGTGAACCCACCCCGGCCGACGGTCTCCGAAACGCGTTCTGGCGCGGTCGCCCGCCCACGAGCACCCACTGTCGGGCCAGTCCGTGCTGCCGCCGGCTCGCCCAGAGTCCGTCCGAACTCGCGCCGGCCGTGCGTCGAGCAAACGGCCAGGTGAAGTGACCTGATGCTGCGTCTGTTCGCAGATGCGGATGAGGCGGATCGCCGGGCAGGTAGCGCGTCCGGGCACCGTGAAGGGATGGACGAACAGGCGCCGAGCGTGCTCCGTTTGCTGGGCATGCTCGCCGCGCTCGTTCTGCTCGTGGGCGGCGTGGTCGCCGCGGTGGTGTTCAGCGTCGGTGCCTCGATGCACCGGGAACTCGGACCACGAGAGACCGCGGACGGCAGCATCTGCGAGCCGCTGAAGGGCGAGTGCAGTCGTCTCGGGCGGACGTCGACCGAGACGAGGTTCAGCGTCAGACTGCCCGCGGACGCACAGCTCGAGGCATCGGGCGCGCGGTCGTTGATCAAGGCGTCCGAAGCGTGGGCCGTGGCGTGCGTTCCAGATGTGAGCGCGCTGCTGCAGGACGCGGAGCGCGCGGGCTTCGTCGAGTCACCCGTGTCCGACTACCCGGTGCGCCACGACTGGCGTGGCAAGGGGCCGGGGGCGGAGGAGGTACGGCTGGTCGCACCATCCGGTGGGGCTCAACGACTGGACGTCGGTGGTCGCTGCGACGAGGGCTCGTGGGTCTACCTCGGGTACTTCGAGGACTTGTGAGGCTGAGGGGTCGCGCACCAGGTTCTCGTCGCGGTGCGTCCTGGTGTGATGTGCCCGCGGGCTGAGGCTCGAGCATCCGGTGCAGGCGTGACCATGCGGCCGCTGCTCAGTACCGTGGGCTCGTGAGCTCCGACGCACCCGACCGATCAGCCCTCGTCCGTGCTGTGCACGACGCGTGGGACCGACGCCTGCGCCTGGTGCACATCACCATCGCCGACGAGGACGGCGACGGCTACCCGTCCTTCGATGTCGACAGGTGGGTCATCGACGTCCGCGTACCGCTCACGGACGACGAAGCGGAGGCGGCGACCGTCGCTCGGGTCACGGCGTTCACCGTGCGCGCGCCCGACGCGGTCGAGGAGATCGTCGAGGCGCTGCAGACCTCCGACGCCCACGGCTCGTACTCGTCCGTGGTGACCGGCACGGACCCGGACGGCGGCCCGTTCGCCAGCCTCTTCGCCGGCGCCGCCGAGGTCCTCGAGCGCGACGACCTGCTGATCATCGACCGCCTCGAGGTCGAGGCCGGCTTCGAGGACCTACCGCACCTGGTGCCGGCGATCGTGTCCGCCGTGCAGAACGGGCCTGCCGGCCGCACGGCGGCGTTCGTGCTCGCCGACCCGGCGCAGTGGAACGTCGCGCTGTCCGACGACGACCTCGAGGCGATCAACCTCGCCCGGTGGGCCGACACCGGCGTGCTCGTCGGCGTCAACGCAGATCCGCACGAGGCCCACGAGCGCGCAGCCGACCTGATCGCCGCACGCACCGCCGAGGATGCGCCGACGCACGGAGCCCGTCACAGCGACACCTGGGTGAGCGAGATCCTCGACCGCGCGGCCGAGGGGCCCGCCCTCGCGGTGCCGTTCGCCCTGCCGCCGGCGTTGCCAGCGGACGTCTGGGCTGGCGCCCCGGCGGGGATCCTGCACGTGGACGCTGACCCGGACTCGGGAGCGCTCACCATCCAGACCGACGAGGGGGAGTTCGAGGTCGTCGGGCTTCCCGGCAACGCGCCGCAGCTCGTCGGCGCAGCGGTCGGCACGTCGGTCGAGACGCAGGCCTGGCTCCGCGCTGTGCACGAGCGGTGGTGGGCGTACCAGCCGGCCCTGCACGACCGCGTGCACGAGGTGATCGACCGGTTCCTCGACGGCACCCTCGAGTTCGCGGCTCACGACAGCGAGCCGCATCTGCACATGTCGAACCTCGAACTGCAGCGTCCGGCGTGGCCGCTGCCCGGCGACATCACCGTCGAGCCGGTCCGCGAGGACGCTGAACCCCTCGTGCTCGGCGTGCGTCTCGACGAGGACGGGAGCCTCGAGGAGGTCGGCGCGATCGTCGTGCACGCGAACGGGCAGGTCGAGGCGTTCCTGCACGACGAGTGGCGGCCGTGGCTGCCGGATCACGAGGCGGTGCTGCAACACCTGCTCAGCCTCGGCGTCGAGGAGTTCATCGTCGGCGTGCTCCACGATGAACTCGATGCCGGTGTCGTCGGCGTGATCCTCACCGGCGACGTCGACGGGCACTGATCCAAGGCCTCGCTCTCGTGTGAGCTGAGGTGGCCGCTCTGCTCCGCGCGGTCCGGTTCGCTGTCGGACGCGACGGTGCTCTGGCGCTCGCCGGACAGTGCGACGGCGAGCGTACCGATCCGGCCCGCGCCCCGGGCCCCGACGGGGCACCAAGCGGACGGGAGGCCCGTGGCGGGCCCGCCCCGCGCCTCCCGTCCTGCAGGTCGACGGCGCACCGCAGGGCGGCCGCCTGGCCGACCAACCATCTCGTCGACCCCATGTGCACTCTGCACGAGTTCACATGCTCGTCACGACACTCTGCCCGTTCTGGCAGCGCGGCCCCCTCACTACCGTGGCCACAACCCGGTCGCCCCGACCGGCTCCCTTCCCCCCAGGAGCAACCCGATGGCCAGTGCAGCGTCAGCACCACCAGCCCCGTCCGTCGTCGTCGACGACTACTCCCTGTCCCGTGTCCCCCGCTCCGCCCGCTACGGCTGGTTCCAGGTCGCCGTGCAGCGCTTCGGGCAGATCTCCGCGCTCTCCCAGTTCCTGCTCGGCGCCACGCTCGGCTTCGGGATGGGCTTCTGGGAGGCCTTCTGGGCGATCACACTCGGAGCGGTGATCCTCGAGATCGTGTCCGTCTTCGTCGGCGTCATCGGCATGCGGGAGGGTCTCAACACCTCCGTGATCGCCCGGTGGACCGGTTTCGGCAAGGCCGGCTCGGCGCTCGTCGGCCTCGCGATCGGCCTCAGCCTCATCGGCTGGTTCGGCATCCAGTCCGGGGTGTCGGCCGCCGGCCTCGTCGCGATCCTGCCGATCCTGCCCGCGTGGGCGTGGTCGCTCGTGTTCGGCCTCGTGGTGACGGCGATCGTGCTCCGCGGCTTCCACTCGATGCAGTGGCTCGCGAACGTCACGGTGCCGCTGTTCCTGGTGCTCGTCGGGTGGGCGGTGGTGGTCGAGCTGAGCAAGCACTCGATCGCCGAGCTCGCCGCGAAGGCCCCGGCCGGCCCGGAGCTGAGCTTCGTCGCGGGCACCACGCTGGTGGCCGGCGGGTTCATCGTCGGCGCGGTGATCACCCCCGACATGACCCGCTTCAACCGCTCGGTCGGCGACGTCGTCAAGCAGACCGCGCTCGGGGTCACGCTCGGCGAGTACGTGATCGGCCTGGCCGGGGTCCTCCTCGCCCACGCGGTCGGCTCGTCGGACATCACCCGCGTGATCACGTCGAGCGTCGGCTGGGTCGGCATCCTCGTGATCCTGCTCGGCACGTTCAAGATCAACGACTGGAACATCTACAGCTCGAGCCTCGGGGTCACGAACTTCATCGACGTGGTGTTCGGCCGCAAGGTGAACCGCGGCGTGGTCACGCTCGTGCTCGGCGTCGTCGGGTCGGTGCTCGCCGCCGTCGGGTTCCTCGACGCGTTCACGCCGTTCCTCATCGTCCTCGGCGTCGTCTTCCCGCCGATCGCCGGCATCATGGTCGCCGAGTACTTCGTCGTGAAGCGCTGGCGTGCCGAGCTCAGCGCCGGCGAGTCGCTCCCGGCCACGAGCCCGACCTGGGTCCCGGCGACGCTGGTCATCTGGGCGATCGCGGCGGTGGTCGGCTACTTCGTCACGGTCGGCATCCCGTCCATCAACTCCGTGGTCATCGCCTTCGTGCTCTACGTCATCGCCGGCAAGGCGGGCTGGGTCCGCGGACTCGGCGTCAGCCGGACCGAGCAGCCCACGGCCGTCGAGCACGCGCCCGAGCCTGCCCCCGCCACCGCCCCGTAGCGGTCCAGACCGGCGGCCGGGTCCCCCACCCGGCCGCCTCCCACGGCCGGTCGTCCCGCCCCCACCTGATCCGGTGGCGGGGCGGCCGGTCCCCCTCCCCGGCCCCCGGGCCACCCGCCCCCGGTGCCGGACCAGCACGCCAACGCCGCCGCACCACCCCGTGCCGCACCACCCCGTGCCGCACCACCCCGTCCCGCACCACCCCGTCCCGCTCCAGCCCAGCCCCCCCCACCACCCCGCTCCCGCACCCGCACCACCCGGAAGGAACCCCATGCGCATCGGCATCGACGTCGGCGGCACCAACACCGACGCCGTCCTCATGGACGGCAGCACGGTCGCCGCCGCCGTGAAGCGGTCCACGAGCCAGGACGTCACCTCCGGCATCGTCGCGGCGCTCGCCGGCCTCCGCGAGCAGCGCGACTTCGGGTCCTCCGAGGTCGACGGCGTCATGATCGGCACGACGCACTTCATCAATGCGCTCATCGAGGCCCGCGGGCTCGCCCCGACGGCAGCGGTCCGCCTCGGGCTGCCCGCCACCGCGTCCCTCCCGCCGTTCACCGACTGGCCCGCACACCTGGTCGACGCGGTCCGCGCCCGGCCCTTCCTCGCCCACGGCGGCCACGAGTTCGACGGCCGGGTCATCTCCGACCTCGACCCGGACGAGCTGAAGCGCCACGCCGAGGCCATCGCCGCCGCCGGCATCCGGTCCGTCGCGATCTCGTCGGTGTTCTCCCCGATCAACGACGAGTTCGAGCAGCGCGCCCAGGAGATCCTCGCCGCCGAGCTCGGCCCGGACGTCGCGTTCTCGCTCTCGAGCGAGATCGGCCGCATCGGCCTGCTCGAGCGGGAGAACGCGACGATCATCAACGCGGCCCTGCGGGAGCTCGCGGACGGCATCGTCGACGGGCTCTCGGCATCGGTGACGGCCAGCGGCATCGAGGCCCCGCTGTTCCTCAGCCAGAACGACGGCACGCTGATGGACGTCGAGTACGCCCGCCGGTACCCCGTCGCCACGTTCGCGTCCGGCCCGACGAACTCGATGCGCGGCGCAGCGGTGCTGTCCGGGTTCGACACCTGCGCCGTCGTCGACGTCGGCGGCACCACGAGCGACGTCGGCGTCCTGACCGGCGGCTTCCCGCGTGAGGCCACGGGCGAGGTCGCCGTGGCCGGGATCCGCACGAACTTCCGGATGCCCGACGTGCTGTCGATCGGCATCGGCGGCGGCTCCCGCATCCGCGAGGACGGCGCCCTGGTCGGCCCGGACTCCGTCGGCTACCGGCTGACCGAGGAGGGACTCGTCTTCGGCGGCGACACCCTCACCGCCACCGACGTCGCCGTGCGCGGCGGCCGGAGCAGCATCGGCGATCCCGCCCGGGTCGCGGGCGTCCCCGCCGCCGTGGCCGAGCGTGCCCTCGCCGTCATCGCCGAACGCGTCGCCGACGTCGTCGAGCGCATGCGCACGTCGTCGGCCCCGCTGCCGGTCGTCGCCGTCGGTGGCGGATCGGTGCTGCTGCCGGACGAGCTGCCCGGTCTCGGCACGGTGCACCGCCCCGAGCACCACTCCGTCGCCAACGCCATCGGCGCCGCGATCGCGCAGGTCTCCGGCGAGGTCGACAAGGTCTACGCGATCAGCGACGGCAAGCGATCGAGCGTCGTCGACGAGGCCCGCCAGGAAGCGGTCGACCGAGCCGTCGCCGCGGGAGCCGACCCGACGAGCGTCGCGATCGTGGACTTCGACGAGGTCCCGATCCCGTACCTGCCCGGCAACGCCACCCGGATCCGCGCGAAGGCGGTCGGGGACCTCGCGCTCGGGGCGGTGGTCCGGTGAGCGCCCTCCAGAGCGCCCCGGTCACCGACCAGGCGCCGGTCACCGGAACGGTCACCGACCAGGCGCCGGTCACCGGAACGGCCACCGCCCGGGTCACCGACCAGCCGCGGCTCCCCGGAGCAGGCGCCACCGCGGCCGCCGAGCGCCCGGTCGCGCCCGCCCCCGCGCGCCGGCTCACCGAGATCGGCCCCGACTGCTCGGCACTCGCCCGCGGCGCCGCGATCCTCGGTACCGGCGGGGGCGGCGACCCGTACATCGGCCGACTCCTCGCCGAGGCCGCCGTCCGCGAGCACGGCCCCGTGCCCGTGGTGGCCGTCGAGGACCTGCCCGACGACGCGGTGGTGCTCAACGTCGCGATGATCGGCGCCCCGACCGTCATGGTCGAGAAGCTCCCGTCCGCCGCGCAGTTCGCCGGAGCCGTCCGCAGCCTGGCGACCCACCTCGGCGTCACCCCGACGCACATCGCCTGCATCGAGGTCGGCGGCGTCAACTCCACCAGCCCGATCGTCGCCGCGGCGGAGCTCGGCCTGCCGCTCGTCGACGCCGACGGCATGGGGCGCGCCTTCCCGGAGGTCCAGATGGTCCTGCCCACGCTCTACGGCGTCCGCGCGACGCCGATGGCGCTCGCCGACGAGAAGGGCAACACCGCCGTCTTCGACACGGTCGACAACCGGTGGGCGGAACGGCTCGCCCGCACCGCCACGGTCGAGATGGGCTGCTCCGCGATCGGCGCGCAGTACGCCGTGTCCGGCGCACAGGTGAAGGCGTCCTACGTGCGCGGCAGCCTCTCCCGGTGCGTGCAGCTCGGCGAGGCCCTGGTCGCGGCACGCAGCGCCAACGAGGACCCCGTCGCCGCCGTCGCGGCGGTGCTCGGCGGCACGGTCGTGTTCGAGGGCAAGGTCGCCGACGTGGAGCGGAAGACGGTCACCGGGTTCGCGCGCGGCACCGCCCGCATCGTCGGTTCCGGCCCCGACACCGGCCTGGAGGCACGGCTCGCCTTCCAGAACGAGCACCTGCTGGTCGAGGTGGCCGGCTCGGTGCGGACCACCACCCCGGACCTCGTCATCACCCTGGACGCCGAGACCGGCGAACCGATCACCACCGAGGGTCTCCGGTACGGCGCCCGCGTCCGCATCGTCAGCGCACCCGCCGACGAACGCTGGCACTCCGCGGCCGGACTCGACCTCGCCGGCCCGCGGTACTTCGGCTACGACACCCCGGCGGTCCGCCACGACGGCACCGTCAGCGAAGGAGCGACCCGATGAGCTGGACCATCGACGTGGACGACCTGCCGGACCTCGCCCGCGGGGCCGCACTGCTCGGCACGGGTGGCGGCGGCGACCCGACCATCGGGATGCTGCTCGTCAAGGCCGCGATCGAGGAGCACGGACCCGTCACGATCCTCGACCCGTCCGAGGTCGACGACGACGCCCTCGTCGTCCCGACCGCGCAGATGGGCGCACCGACGGTCGTGCTCGAACGCATCCCCGCCGGGCCGGAGCCGCTCGGCGCGCTCCGGCGGCTCGAACAGCACCTCGGTCGGACCGCGACGGCCACGATGCCGATCGAGTGCGGCGGCATCAACTCGATGATCCCGCTGCTCGTCGGCGCCACCGGCGGGCTGCCCGTCGTCGACGCGGACGGCATGGGGCGCGCGTTCCCGGAACTCCAGATGGAGACGTTCTCCGTGTACGGCGTCCCGGGCTCCCCGCTGGCGATCAGCGACGAGAACGGGCACGGGGTCGTCATCGACACCGGCCACGACAACCGGCAGATGGAGTGGCTCGCCCGCGGCGTCACGATCCGGCTCGGCGGCGTCGCCTACATCGCCGAGTACGCGATGACCGGCCGACAGGTCAAGGACACGGCGGTACCGCGGACCCTCTCGCTCGCACTGTCCGTGGGCCGCGCCGTCCGCCGTGCCCGCGAGGAGCACCGCGACCCGGTGGCGGCGCTCACCGACGCGTTCTCGGAGACGATCTACACGCACCTGCGGGAGCTGTTCGACGGCAAGGTCGTCGACGTCGAGCGCCGGACGGTCGACGGCTTCGCGAAGGGCAGGGCGGTCGTCGAGGGCGCCGACGGGTCCACACTCGAGATCGCGTTCCAGAACGAGAACCTCGTCGCGCGCCGCGACGGCGAGCTCGTCGCGGTCGTCCCGGACCTCGTGTGCGTGCTCGACGCCGAGACCGCCGAGCCGATCACGACCGAGCGCCTGCGGTACGGCCAACGCGTCCGCGTCGTCGGGGTCTCGACACCGGACCTCATGCGGACGCCGGAGGCGCTCGCGGTGTTCGGCCCGTCGTGCTTCGGGCTCGACGACGCGTTCGTGCCGGTCGAGCAGCTCGTCCCGACACCGGTGCCCGCGGAGCGGGCGCTCGCCACCACCGCCTGAGCGAGCCCGGCGGGGTGAGAGCATGGGCGCGTGCACCCGGGTGAGCAGCGTGACGGAGCCGTGACGGGCCTCCAGGCCGGCGACGTCGACGCGTTCGGCCGCGGCACCGCCCTGCTCGGGTGCGGTGGCGGCGGTCAGGTCGACCACATGGTGCACGCCCTCCGGCTGGCGCTCGGGGACGGTCGCGTCCCGGTGGTCCCGCTCGGGGACGCCGTGCGGTCCGTGATGGCGGTCGGGGTGGTCGGCTCGACGACCGTCCTCGAGGAGAAGACGCCGAGCGGCCGGGAGCTGCCGGACGCACTCGCGGCCGTCGAACGGTGGACGGGTCTCCGTGCCGACGCGGTCGTGGCCGCGCAGATCGGCGGCGTGACGGGGCCGGCCGCAGCCCTCACCGCGCACGCCGCCGGTCTGCCGCTCGTGGACGCCGACCTGGTGGGCCGGGCGACGCCGCGGATCGACCAGCTCTCCCTGTTCGTCGACCCGCTGCCCGCCGTCACGGCGGCGGCGGTGACCTCCAGCGGACTCCGGATCGTGGTCGACGCGCCGGACCCGCGCGACCTCGAGACGGTCTGGCGCGAGGCCGTGTCGCACAGCGGCGGCTGGGCCGCGTTCGCCATCGGACCCGTCGCCGGGGACGTGCTCGCCGAGCGGGCGGTCGTCGGCAGCGTGAGCCGGGCGCTGCGCGTCGGCCGTGCTGCCGGAGCGTCCGCCGACGTCGCGGGACTCGCGTCCGCGGTCGGCGGGCGCGTCCTCGCCGAGGGGCGGGTGCTCGACGTCCAGCGCGGCGGGGACGCGGTGGCGTTCGTGCACGGTTCGATGGCCGTCCGCGACGCCCGCACCGGCGCGGTCGCGCGCATCGAGGCCGGGAGCGAGTGGGTGCACTGCCTCGTCGACGGGGAGCCGGTCGCGAGCACTCCGAGCTGCATCGTCGTGGTCGACGCCCGGTCCCTGCGGCCGGTGCCGACCGACCGCGCCCGGGTCGGGGACGAGCTCGCCGTGCTCGTCCTGCCCGGTGCGCCGTGGTGGTGGGCGGACCCGCGGCGCACCGCCCGCGTCGCCCCCCGCGCGTTCGGGATCGACGCCGACACCGTGGCCGAGGCGGCGGCGTGATCCCCGTCGCCGAGGCGCTGCCGCTGCTCGGGGCGGACGCCACCGTGCTCGCGGGACCGATCGCCGGCTCCGTCGCGTCCGTCCGCGGGGTCGCCGGGGCCCCCGCGCAGGTCGGCCGCACCGTCACCGGGGCGGACGACTGCGTCGTGCTGCTGACGCCGGTCGAGCGCTTCGACGCCCGCTTCGACGTGCTGCTCCGACGCGCCGCGACCTCCGGTGTGTCACTGCTCGTCGTCACGCCGGCGGCGGAGGCGCCCTCGCTCGGGGCCGGCACGGCGGCGCTCGCGGACCGGCTCGGCGTCACCGTCCTCGGGACCACGGACCCGTGGGCCGCGTCGGTGCGACTGCACGAGCTCATCGGTACCGGCGACGCACCGGCGACGCGTGCCGCGCTCGTCGCCGCCCGGGTCGGCCTCGACGCCGGGCCGTCGCTCGAGGACCTGTTCACCCGCCTCGAGGCCGAGCTCGGGCACGATCTGCTGTTCCTCGACGCCTCCGGTCGGGCACTCCGTGGTGCGCCCGTGGCTCCGTCCACCGCCGCGCTCCTCGCCCGCACGTCCGGGACGAGCGAACCCGTGTGGGCGTCGGACGACCGCGGTGCGACCGTCGTCGCCGTCCCCGTCCCGACCGGCATCGGCGCCCGGGCCTGGCTGGCCGTGGAACTCGCCGCACCGGTCGCCGCCGAACGGGTGACGGTCGCCACCGCACTCCGGGTCGCCGCGGTCGCGGCCGGACACCGGCTCGTCCTCACCCGGCTCGACGACGAGCGCGACGCGCGCTACCGGATGGCGATGCTCGACGACGTCCGCGCGGCGGACGGCACCCCGGGTCCCGCGCTCGTGCAGCGGACCCTCGCGGCCGGGTGGCGGCTCGATGCCTGGCACGTCGGCATCCGACTGGTGGCCGCCCGTGGATCCGCCGACGGGGTGGACGCGGTCGCCCTGCGCCGCGAGGTCGAGACGGCGTTCGCGGCGCACGACCTCGACGCGACCGTCGTGGAGCAGGCGGACGGCTGGGCGCTCTGGGCGTCGGTCGACCACGAGCCCGACCGTGACCTCGTCACCGCCGTCGCTGCAGGGGCCCGAGCCGCGCAGAACACGCTGCGGCAAGCCGTCGACACCAACGTCGGCGTCGGCAGCGTGCACGCCGGGCCGGCGGGCCTCGTCCGGACCCTCGGCGAGGCGGGCGACGCCGTCCGGTTGGCCGCAGCCCGGCCGGAGTCCGGCTGGTTCGTGCACGTCGACCGGCTCGGCCTGGCGCAGCTCCTGCTCGCGTGGACGCAGACCGACACGTTCCTCCCGGCCGCCGAGCAGCTCCTCGCGCCGCTCGGGGGCGGGGTGCTCCACGAGACCCTCGCGGCGTACCTCGACGCCGAGTCCTCGATCGCCGAGACCGCGGCCGTGCTCGGCGTGCACCGCAACACCGTTGCCGACCGCATCGCCCGCGTGGAGCGCCGGCTCCGCGTGGACCTGTCCGACCCCGAGACCAGGCTCGCGCTGCACCTGGCGACGCGGGCGCTCGGCGGCGCCTGACCCGGAGCCGGGCTGACCCCCGATCGGGGGTCCTGGACGTGAGCGCGCGCTCAGGGTTACGCTCCCTGCACAGCACACCAGCTGTCGGCGGTCTCACCAACCGCCGGAAGCGGTCTCACCAACCGCTCGGATCAGGATCAGGAGCAAAGCCACATGAGGCTTGGGACACTCGCGCGCGCCGAAAACGTGCCTGGACCATCACGACCATCGAGCCAGGCCCGCACCAGGTGGCGGAATCGGGGCAGCCAGGGGCTCGCGGTGCTCACCGCTGTGCTCCTCGGAGCCGGTGGCAGCGTGCTCGCAGCGGCGCCGGCGACCGCGGCCCCGGCTGCGTCCGTCGGGCAGGGCCGCTTCCTCAGCGGGACGGCACTCGGCCTGAACCTCGACGACCTCCTCGCCGTGACGCCCGCCGACGCCCGGAACACCGGCGGAGCGACCGACACCGACGTCCACCCGCTCGACGTGACCGCGCTCAACGCCGTGAACGTCGACCTCGGCAACGGGCTCAACCTGCTCGGCGACAACGGCATCCTGACGCTCGGCGCGGTCAACCAGTACGCGCAGGCGAACCCGGACGGCAGCTCCGTCGCGGCATCGGGTGCCGTCACGAACACCGGCGGGCTCGGTGTCGGCGGCCAGGACGGCGTCCCGCAGGCGAATGCGTCCTTCGCGCTGTCCGGCCTGATCGGGCAGGACCTCGCCGGCGCGCTGGCGGACCTCGACCTCGAGGTCGGCGCGGTCTCCGCGACGGCAGCGCAGGCAGCCGGGCCCGGTGGTGCGCAGACCGGCGACTACAGCGTCGCCGACCTCGACCTGTCGCTGACCAGCCCGGCGCTGGCCTCCACCGTCTCCGGTCTCCGCGGGACGCTCGCGGGACTGCAGCCGGCGGTGAACGCCCTGCCGGCGACGCTGCAGGGGACGCTGGGTGCGGTGCAGGTGTCCGGACTCCCGAACCTGACCGCCACCCTCGACTCGGTCACGACCGTGACGACCGCCGACGGGTCGATCACCGCGAACCTGCAGACGGGTGCGATCACGATCGACGTCGCCGCGGTGCTCGCCAGCCAGGGGCTCGACCTCAACGACCTGCCGCCGAACACCGAGCTGCTGCCGTACATCACGAACGCGCTCACGACGCAGCTCCTGCCGGCGATCACCCAGGCGCTCCAAGGTGTCGTGACGCAGATCACGACGTCGCTGCGGGGCCTCACGGTGACGCTCCTCGGCGCGCCGGTCGCCGTGGGTCTGATCCTGCCGATCGTGAACCCGGTCGTCACGCAGGTGACCGCGCCGATCGACACCACGATCAGCGGTCTCGGGACCACGGTCGTGACGCCCCTCGCGAACGCGCTGACGCAGGTCCTGTCCCTCCGGGGCAACGTGCAGGAGACCGCCGGCGGCGTGTTCACCCAGCGCGCGCTCCGTGTCGGGCTCCTGCCGAACGCCGCGACCCCGGCCGCGGTCGTCAACCTCGCCTCGGCCGCCGTCGGACCGAATGCCGGCCCGCTCGCCGCGCCGACGGCGACCGCGCTGGACCCGGACAACGGGCCGGCGGCGGGTGGCACGTCGGTGACTGTGAGCGGCACCGGGTTCACCGATGACAGCACGGTGTCGGTGGACGGGTCGGACCCGATCACGCCGGACTCGATCTCCGACGACGGCACCACGCTGACCTTCACGACCCCGGCGCACGCTGCCGGTCCGGTGGACGTCACCGTGACGACCGCCGGTGGGACCTCGGATCCGCTGACGTTCACCTACAACGCGGCGCCCGCGGTCGCTCCGACCATCACCACGATCGACCCCGCCAACGGCCCGGCCGGCGGCGGCACGACGGTGACCCTCACCGGTACCGGGTTCACGGACGACGCGACGGTGTCGGTGG
>CAJYUW010000016.1 GCA_913778205.1 uncultured Curtobacterium sp. | reverse complement strand
CGACAAGCTCGTGGAGATGGACGCGGACGGCTCCCACCACCCCGAGTACCTGCCCTGGATGCTCGAACTGGCCGACACCAACGACCTGGTGCTGGGTTCGCGGTGGGTGCCCGGCGGGCAGGTGGAGAACTGGCCGTGGTACCGCGAGGCGCTCTCGCGCGGCGGGAACCTCTACACCCGGCTCGCGCTCGGGATCGCGGTCCGGGACGCCACCGGCGGGTTCCGGGTGTTCACCCGGGCGGCGTTGGAGCGGATCGAGTTGGCCGGGATCGCGTCGAAGGGGTACTGCTTCCAGGTCGATCTGTGCTGGCGTGCGCTGGAGGCGGGGCTGCGGGTGGTGGAGACGCCGATCACGTTCACCGAGCGTGAGCACGGGGTGTCGAAGATGAGCGGTGGGATCGTGCGGGAGTCGCTGACCCTGGTCACGAAGTGGGGCATCGACCGACGTGTCCGCGAGGTCCGGGCACTGGTCCGGGACCACCACCGCCTGCCCTCCGTCCGCACCAACGCCCACGTGGCGTGACGTCCGGAGTCAATGGTTGCGCAGGGCGTCGATCAACTCGCTCTTGCGCTTCGACGAGTACCCGGTGAGTCCGAGCTCCTTCGCCCGCTTCCGCAGGTCGGCGACCGTCCAGTCGTCGTAGGAGCCGGACTCGCCGCCCTTCCGCCCGACGGCCTCGGTGCCCCGGGCAGCGGCGGCGTTGCTGATGCGCGCTGCCTTCTCCTTCGAGGCGCCCTCCTTGCGGAGTTCCTCGTACATGTCCGGCTTCTTCAACTGGTTCGGCATGGCCCGGACAGTACGCCGACGCCCGTCGGCGCTGTTCGGGATCGGTCCCACCGCGGCGCGGTTCAGTCCTTCTCGGGGTCGTTGCCCCAGTTCATGAGCGAGTAGCGCCACTTGGAGTCCTCCACATCCCCCTTCGGCCGCTGCTTCGAGTGCCGCGCCACGTAGCCCACGACCTTCTTCATGTGGGCGTAGTCGACGTCGGTGTAGTCGGCCTGCTTCTTCTCGAGGATCCGCACGATGTGGCGTCCGCTCTCGTGCCCGGTCGACTCGCCCGAGCCGCCGGACTTCTGGCCGACCTCCTTCGACTCGTCGGTGTCGAGCCACCGCTTCAGTTCCGAGGCGGTCATGTTCACGGCGTCCGCGAAGTCGTCGCGGATCTCCTTCTGGTCGTCGCTCATGGGTCGACCCAACCCGGTCCGCCTGACCGTCGCCGTCCGGTGCGCCCAGCGGACCGACCCTCCGAGTGCTCGGAGCGGCCGACGGGTTGTGTGGTGTGCGCAACCCCACGAAGGAAGAGGAAGACATGCGCGCAGTCGTCTGGCACGGCATCGGGGACATCCGACTCGACGAGGTCCCGGAGCCCACCATCCAGCACCCGGAGGACGCGATCGTCCGGATAACGAAGAGCGCGATCTGCGGGACCGACCTGCACTTCGTCCGCGGCACCATGGCCCCGATGGACGCGGGCACGATCCTCGGCCACGAAGCGGTGGGCGTCGTCACCGAGGTCGGCGACGCCGTCCGCGGCTTCAGCCCGGGCGACCGCGTGGTCATCAACTCGACGATCTCGTGCGGTGCCTGCCGGTACTGCCGGATGGGCAAGACCGCGCAGTGCGACGTCGCGAACCCGAACGGGCCGCAGGCGGGCACGAGCTTCTTCGGCGGACCGCGGTCGACCGGCCCGGTGAACGGGCTGCAGGCGGAGTACGTCCGCGTCCCCTGGGCGCGGAACACCATGCACCCGCTGCCCGAGAACGTCAGCGACGAGCAGGCGATCCTGCTGTCGGACATCTTCCCGACCGGCTGGTTCGGCGCGGAGCTGGCCGGGGTCACCCGCGGTGACGTCGTCGTCGTGTTCGGCGCGGGCATCGTCGGCCAGTTCGCCGCCGCCTCCGCGTACAAGCTCGGCGCCGCGCGCGTCATCGTGGTCGACGGCGAGGAGACCCGGCTCGCGGCGGCACTCGCGCAGCACTGCGAGGTCGTCGACTACAACTCCGAGGACCCGGTGCAGGCGATCATGGACCTCACGAACGGGATCGGAGCGGACTGCGTGATCGACGCCGTCGGGGTCGACGCCGAGCGACCGAAGCACGGTCCGGCCGCGGTCGACGACCAGCAGGCGGCGGACTTCGACGACGAGGTCGCGCAGGTCGCCCCGGACGCGTCGCTCGAGGGCCAAGGCGAGGAACAGCAGTGGAAGCCGGGCGACGGGCCGTCGCAGGCTGCTCGATGGGCGGTCGCGGCGGTGGCGAAGTACGGCCGGATCGGGATCATCGGTGTGTACGGGCCGACGGCCGAGCACTACCCTATCGGCGAGGCGATGAACAAGAACCTCACCGTGCGGATGGGCAACTGCGACCACCACTCGGTCACCCCGCCGCTGATCGACATGGTCGCCGCGGGACAGTTCGACCCGACGGCGCTCATCACCGAGCACGAGCCGATCGGGTCCGCCATCGAGGCGTACGAGGCGTTCGACCGGCGCGAACCCGGCTGGATCAAGGTGGAGCTGGAGCCGACCCGATGAGCACCGAGGACCAGGCAGCACCGACCGACCAGGCAGCACCGACCGACCAGGCGGCACCGACCGACCAGGCGGCACCGACCGACCAGTTTGCCTTCGCCGATCCGCGCACCCGCTACCCGAACGTCTCGCCGGAGCCACAGACGCAAGCCGAGCCGGGCCTCCAGTCCGCGATGACGCCGGTCCCGGACCTGGGCGAGTCGACCTACCGGGGCACCGGTCGGCTGGCCGGCCGCAAGGCGCTCATCACCGGCGGCGACTCCGGCATCGGAGCGGCCGTCGCGATCGCGTTCGCCCGTGAGGGCGCCGACGTGGCGATCGCCCACCTGCCCGAGGAGCAGTCCGACGCCGACCACGTGATCGAGGAGATCGAGGCAGCAGGACGGACGGCGATCTCGATCCCCGGTGACCTGCGTGACCGTGCCTACGCGGGCGAACTCGTGGAGCGGGCCGTCGAGGGCCTCGGCGGGCTGGACGCCCTCGTCAGCGTCGCCGGCAAGCAGCGGTGGCAGCCGGACCTGCTCGACATCACCGACGAGCAGTTCGAGGCCACGTTCGACGTCAACGTGTTCGGGCTGTTCCGCCTCGTGCGGGCAGCGCTCCCCCACCTCCGGCCCGGTTCCACGATCACGACCACGGCCTCGATGGAGGCGTACAAGCCCGCGCCGGACCGGCTCGACTACGCGGCGTCGAAGGGAGCGATCAACAACTTCTCCAAGGGGTTGTCGCAGCTGCTCGTCGAGCGGGGCATCCGGGTCAACGTCGTCGCGCCGGGGCCCACGTGGACGGTCCTGCAGCCGAGCGGGGGCGTGGACCCGTCGACCCTGCCGGAGTTCGGGTCGAGCGAGTCGCCGATGGGCCGTGCCGCGCAGCCGGCCGAGCTGGCGCCGGCGTACGTGTTCCTCGCGTCGCAGGAGTCGAGCTACGTGGCCGGCGAGACGCTCAACGTGAACGGCGGCATGGTCACGCCCTGACCTCCCGGATCGGCGCCCCGTCCGCGCCGGTGGCCGACCCGGTCGCGATCCCCGCCGGACGGGGACCGCGTCGGCCACCGGCCGACGGCGGGTCCACCGGTCGGCGACTCCTGCAGCGCTGGTACTGTCGCGGGGGCGCGGCCGGGGTGGTCGCGCTCGCAGCACCAGGGGGAACGCATGAGCACCACACCGCCGACCGGCCCGTCGGGCGAGCAAGAGCCGCAGGAGCCGGCCCAGCAGCAACCCGGCCAGCCCTACCCGACCCAGCAGCAGCCCGGCCAGCCCGACCCGGCCCAGCAGCAGCCCGGCCAGCCCTACCCGGGCGCGGCCCCGTACGCGCCGCCGCCGAAGGGGAAGCGCTCCCGCGCCGCCGCGGTCGGGATCACCATCGCCTCGGTCGTCGTCGCCGCCGTCGTGGCGTTCGGCGTCCGGTACGCGATCACGTCGGCCCTGGAGCCCTCCGCCGAGGACCAGGTCCAGCAGGGCGTCGCCGAGCTCAAGAAGAACTCCGAGCTGCCGAAGCAGATCGACTCCGTCACGACGCTCACGGACATCCAGGCGCGCGGCAAGGACATCCGGTACGTGTACGAGATCTCCGACTCGGTCGACCCCGCGACGCTCGACGCGCGCACCCTGCGGCAGTCGGTCGTCTCGAGCGCGTGCACGATGCCGGCGACGAAGAAGCTGCTCGACGACGGCATCGGCATGCGGTACCACTACACGTTCGCGGGTGACGGGAAGACGCTCGACCTCGCCGTGGGCAAGAGCGACTGCTGAGTCCGGGGACGACGGACGGGAGGCGCGGTGTCGGCCGGCACCGCGCCTCCCGTCCGTCGGTCGGCGCCACGTCCGAGACGGGACGCGGCCGTGTGACGGTCCTGTGACACCGTCCGCCGCGCCACGGCGGCGATGCGCCGGACGGTCCGTCCGGCGCGGGGCGGGGTCTGCCGCAGCGGCGAGACACGTCAGACGTACCGTGCCGGCATGGACTCCCCGACGCACGACACCGACGACAGCCCCGCCCAGGACGACCTCGTCCTGCTGCTGCTCGAGGCGGCGATCGTGGTGACCTTCATCGGGATCGTCGGCCTCGCTGCCCTCTGGGTGCTCCCGGCCGTCGGTTGACGGACGGCGGGCGGCCGCCGACGAACCGACGATCCGACGGGCCGACGGGCCGACGGACCGACGGGCCGACGGACCGGCGGATGGACGGCCCGACGGCCCGACGGCCGAGAGGCAGCCTCGTCCTCAGTCCGACCCCGCGGCGCCCCGCTCCGCCTGGGCCGGTCGGAGCTCGACGACCGCCGCTGCTCCGACGCCGGGATCCTCCAACCGGAGCACGGCGCCGAAGGCCGCGAGGTGCTGGAGCACGATCGCGAGCCCGATCCCGGCGCCGGCGTGCGACCCGAGCGCGCCGAAGCGCCGCGGCCCGTCGCGCAGCAGGTCGTCCGGGAACCCGGGGCCGGCGTCGCGGACCGTCAGGGTCGTGCCCGCGGTCGCGACGACGACCGGTGGGGCACCGTGCCGCTCGGCGTTCGTCACGAGGTTCGTCAGCGCGCGACCGAGGTGCTCGGCGTCGACGAGCACGGGCGCCGTCGCCCCGCGCTCGCGCCGCACACGGCCGTCGAGCCCGTCACGACGCAGCAGTTCGTCGACCGTGCCGCCGAGGTCGCGCGTGACGGTGTGGACCGTCCCCGCGTCGTGGGCCGCCCGGGAGAGGTCCAGGAGGTCGTCGAGGAGCTGCCGGAGTCGATCGGCGATCCGTCGGACCCGTCGGGCATCCGGGCCGTCGGGCAGGAGCTCGGCGGCTCCGACGAGTGCCGTGACGGGCGTGCGGAGGTCGTGCGCCACCTCGGCGGTCACCGCTCGCTCGTGGTCGAGGCTGCGTGCGAGGGCGGCCGCGGTGTCGGCGAGCCCGCGCGACAGGACCGCGACCTCGTCGTCCCCGGTGACCGCGGCGGGGCTGCGACCGGCCACGGTGTCGTCGACCGCCGCGGCCGCCCGCCGGAGCCGGGAGGTCAGTCGGCCCGCTGCCAGCCACGAGCCGGCGGCGGCGACCCCGGCGGCCAGCACCGCGGCGACCGCGAAGGTGCGCTGCAGCGCGGCCCACTGGGTCCGGACCGGAGCGTTGTCGACCCGGGTCGCGATGACGCCGGAACTCTGCTCGCGTGCCGCCCACATCCAGCGGCCGTCGTCGTAGGTGACGGGGCCGCCGGCGCCGAGCGCGCGCCGCAGTGCCGCCGGCAGGACCGAGCGGTCGTCGGTGGCACGGGGAGGGAGGTTGCCGCCGAACGCCTGGGTCGCGGTCGTCTCGTCGAGCTGGGTGAGCGCCTGCTGCCGGAGCTGGGCGGTCGCTCCGTCGACCGCCGTCCTGGCGAAGACGGCGCCGGCCCCGACCACGAGCGTCGTCGCGAGCAGTGTCATCGCCACCGCCGTCCGGAACCGCAGCGACCGCCACCAGGGCGTCCGCTCGTTCCTCCGGTCGGGGCGGCGGACGGTCTCCGTCGAGGACCATGCCCGGGTCATGCCGGCTCGGCCTCGATCCGGTACCCGAACCCGCGGACCGTCTCGACGACGTCCGACCCGAGCTTCCGGCGGATGCGCTGCACGTTCGTGTCGACGATCCGGGGGTCCTGCCACGTGCTGTCCCACGCCATAGCGACCACCTGCTCCCGACTGAGCACCGCGCCACGGTCCCGCAGGAGGGCCTCGAGGACGCGGAACTCCACCGAGGTGACGCTCACCGGGACCCCGGCCCGTTCGACCCGGCGGGCGCGCAGGTCGACCCGGACGTCGCCGATCGTGACGGCCTCCGATGCTGTGCCCCGACCGCGCCGGAGCACCGCGCGGAGCCGGGCCGAGAGGACGTCGGCGTCGAAGGGCTTCGTGACGTAGTCGTCGGCGCCCGCCGCGAGCCCGGACACCTCGTCGACCGGCAGGCTCCTCGCGGTGAGCAGGACGACCGGGATGCCGAGCGCCGTCAGTCGCGCGGTCAGGTCGAGGCCGTTCATGCGCGGCATCGCGACGTCGACGACGGCGATCTCGGGCACCTCGACGTCGACCGCGGCGAGCGCCTCGATCCCGTCCGCGGTGGCCGTGACGCGCCATCCTCGGCGGAGCAGGAGGAGCTGGGTGGTCTCGCGGACGTCGAGGTCGTCCTCGGCGAGGAGGACGAGCGGGGCCGGGCCGTCCGCGGTGCCGCGCTTCACGGGCGCTCCTGGTCGGTGAGGAAGCCGAGGTCGCCCCAGCCGAAGTGCACGGTGGGTCGGACGGCCCAGGCGGGGCGGTCGGCGGGGAAGGTGATGGTGAGGCGGTCGTAGCGGTCGACGGTGCCGATGGCGGTGGGGTCGTCGAAGCGGACCGCGACGGGGTAGGCGGTGACCGTGCCACCGGCACAGTCGCAGGGGTTGTCGGTGAACACGCCGGTCGCGAGGGCGCGGGCGCCGCCCCAGGTGGACCAGGTGAGGTCCTCGAGGCGCTGGTCCGTGGACTGGCACCAGATCGGGACGGACACGGGTTCGGCGACGGCCTGGTCGCCGCACCCGGCGTAGTAGGCGGTCCGGACGAGGGGTTCGGCGCGGACGGGCGCGGCGTCGTGACCGAGCGGCGCGGCCATGGCGCCGGTGGCGGTGACGACGACGGCCGCGGCGGTGACCACGGTGCCGGCCAGGCCGAGGGTCCGCCAGGGGACGGTTCGGTTCATGGTGCGAGCCTCCGTCCTGCTGGTCTCGGTCGCGCTGCAGGGATGTGTCAGTCCCGTGACAGATGTTCCCACGGTGCACCGCGGTTCGGGGGCGCGGCACGGGAGCAGTGCGGGTCGGACTGCCGCGGTGCTGCGACGACGGGTGCGTACGGTCGTCCTCGTCACAGCCCGTCCGGCCGGTCCGGTCGTGCGGCTCCAGGAGGGATGATCGAGACCATGCAGTTCCACACGACCCTCGTCCGTTCGCTGTCGGTCGTCGTCGTCGCGTCCGCGCTCGCGCTGACCGGGTGTGCGGCGTCCGGTACCGTCGCGCCGTCGACCGCGCGGGCGTCCGCGTCGGCTTCGGGCTCGGCGAGCGTCGGGGCACCGCCGTCGGGGTCGACCCCCGCGGCGGCCGTCTCCGGTGCGAGCTCGTCGGCGGGCGGGTCGGCGAGCCCGTCGGGCTCAGGCTCTGGTTCGGGCTCAGGCTCCGGCTCGGGCTCGGCGGCGTTCCCGTCCGGGCAGCCCCCGCGGCCGAGTCGGCAGGACGCGTACCCGGCCGCGACGACGGTGCCGGGGCTGCAGCAGGCGATCGCCGCATCCGCGCACCCCGGCCTGCAGATCTGCGCCGGGGACCTGGGGTCGCTCGTCACCGCGTCCGGCGACCTGCGCGGGGACGGCGGGCAGCAGTACCTGGTGGACACGACGTGCTCGCTCGCGACGGGCAGCTCCCCGGACGAGGTGGCGCTGTACGACCGGCGGGGCGGCAAGCTCGTCCGCAGCGCGGTGCTGTCGGAGTTCACGGCGAACCGGCCGAAGCCGAGCGCCTACCCGTACCTCTGGCAGGACCACACCGTGGTGCTCGCGTACGACGGCGGGACGTCGTACCGGCTCGTGCAGCTCTCGCCCCGGGGAGCGACGACGAGCGACGTGCGTCCGTTCCGCTGAACGGCACCGGTCCGTGCGCCGGTAGCGTCGGTGCAGGGACGACGGGGTCCTGCCCGCTCCGCCCCCGACCGACGAGGACGCCATGCCATTCCTGCACCGGACCACCGCCCCGATCGACGGACGGAGGTCGCTCTGGTCGGACCCGTTCGGTCGGCTCGCGATCCGCTGCGTGCAACTCGTCGTGGTCGTCGTGGTCGTGTCGATGATCGTCCTCGCGACCGTGGAGCTCAGCCTCGTGACGATCCCGGTGCTGCTCGCGCTCATCGTGGCGTCGGCGCTGTACCCGCTCGTGTCCTGGCTCCGTCGACACGGGGTTCCGTCGGTGCTCGCGACGATCGCGTGCTTCCTCGCGGTGCTCGCCGTGATGGTGGGCGTCGCGTGGCTGCTCGTCGCGGCCGTGGCGAACCAGTGGTCGAGCCTGCAGTCCTCGGCGGTGAGCGGGCTCCAGCAGCTGCAGGACGTGCTCCACGACCTGCCGGTGCGGATCACCGACTCGCAGATCAACGACGCCGTCGACGGAGTGGTGTCGTTCCTCACGAGTCCGCAGTTCGGTTCCGGGGCGATCGCCGGCATCTCGGCCGTGACGAACTTCGTCACCGGCGCCGTGCTGATGGCCGTGATCCTCTTCTTCTTCCTCAAGGACGGCCCGGCGCTGTGGGAGTTCCTGCTCCGCCCCGTCACGGGCGGGCAGTACGACCGGGCGCGCCGGGTCGGTGACCGGGTCGTGCAGACGCTCGGCGGCTACGTGCGCGGGACGGCGGCCGTGGCGGCGTTCGACGCGCTCGCGATCGGGACCGGGCTCGCGATCCTCGGTGTGCCCCTGACGATCCCGCTCGCCGTCGTCGCGTTCGTGACCTCGTTCATCCCGATGATCGGTGCGCCCATCGCCGGCACGCTCGCCGCCCTCGTGACGCTCGTGTCGGTCGGCCCGGTGCAGGCGGTCATCGTCGTCGCGATCGTCGTCCTCGTCAACCAGATCGAGGGCAACTTCCTGCAGCCGGTGCTGATGGGGAGGACGCTGAGCCTGCACGGCCTCGTCATCCTCGTCGGCCTCACCGCCGGGACGGTCCTCGGGGGTGTCACGGGCGCGATCATCTCGGTGCCGCTCCTCGCCGCCGCGTGGGGCGTCGTGCAGGTGTGGAACGGTCCGGAGCAACCTGCGGAGCCGTGGCGGCAGAAGCGCCGCGAGGACGTGCCCGTCGGTTGACGCCCCGCCTGTCGGGTGGTCACCGCGTCGGATGGTCGCCGCGCCGTCGGCCGACGCCGGGCCGGTCGGGTGGTCGCCGCGTCGACGGCGGCAGCCGTCCGTCGGCCCTGCACCGCGGCCGGG
>CAJYUW010000015.1 GCA_913778205.1 uncultured Curtobacterium sp. | reverse complement strand
GTCGGCGCGCGCTCGCGCTCGCACCTGGTCGCGCTGCTCACCTGACGCGGCAAGCGGCGGTCGCGACGCGACCGGACGCGGACGGGCGGCCCGGTACCCGCTGGTACCGGGCCTCCCGTCCGGCGGCTGCGCACGTCGCGCCGCGGGGTGCGGGGTTCCGCACCGCCGCACGCGCGGTGCGGTCCGGACGCGGGGAACCGCAAGAGCGCGCGGGCGCGGTTGCCCTGTCCACCACCCGCGGGTGACGCTTCTCCTGCACCGACCGCCGTGCTCCCCCGGGAGCCCGTCCGCGGTACCCCGTTCGGTACCCGAACCGTCGGCCCGAGACCGCCGTCGTCCGTCCTCGCCTGATCCGGGGACGGGCGGCGGCCCCCGAGCCGGCGAACCGAGCGCGCGGCCGACCCGTCGGCGGTCGGTGCCGATCCGACGAGCTCCACCCCCGAAGTTCCCGACCCGAAGGGACGCCCGATGTGCGGCATCATCGCGGCCCGCGTCAGTGACGACGCGAGCCCCTACCTGCTCGACGGACTCGAGCGACTCGAGTACCGCGGCTACGACTCGGCCGGCATCGCCGTCCGGACGGCGTCCGGCGGCACCGAGACCGTCCGCTCGGTGTCCCGGGTCGGCGACCTCCGCACGCTCGTCGCGGCGCGGTCCGGCGACGCGCTGACCGGGGTCGGCATCGGGCACACCCGCTGGGCGACGCACGGCGCCGTCCGCGAGGCCAACGCGCACCCGCACGCGGACTGCGCCGATCGGCTGAGCGTCGTGCACAACGGCATCGTGGAGAACGCGGACGAGCTACGAGCCACCCTCGAGCGGCAGGGGCACGTGTTCCGGTCGGACGTCGACTCCGAGGTCATCGCGCACCTGGTCGAGCGTGCGCTCGCGGTCGACCCGGACCTGATGCTCGCCGTGCAGATCGCGACGGCGCAGCTCGAGGGCTCGTGGGCGATCGTCGTGCTCGATTCCAGGGACGGGCGGATGGTGGTCGCCGCCGACCGCTCGCCGCTCGTGGTCGCGCGGTCCGCCCGCGGAGACTTCGTGGCGAGCGACATCGGCGCGATCGCCGAGTGGTGCGAGACCTTCGTGGCGCTCCGCGACGGCGACGTCGTCGAGCTCGGCGAGGCCTGGACCTGGTCGTCCGGCGGTGTCACGGTGCCGGTCCCGTTCCCCACGCCGTCGCCGTTCGCCGCGGCGGCCCTCGACCTCGGCGACCACCCGGACCACATGGCGAAGGAGATCGGGGAGCAGCCCGCGGTCGTGTCCTCGATCCTGGAGCGGGTCGCGCGGCGGGCCGTCGACGGCAGCATATGGGTCGGCCTCGGTCTGCCGGGGTTCCACCGGCTCGCGGTCGTCGCCTGCGGCACCTCGCTCAACGCCGGCCAGGTGATCGCGACGGCGCTGCGCGGCATCGGCGGCGTCGCGACGGACATCGTGGTCGCGAGCGAGGCGGACCAGGCGGTGCTCGGCCCGGGCACGCTCGTCGTGGCGATCAGCCAGTCCGGGGAGACCGCCGACGTGCTCCGCGCCCTGGACCGGTTCGACGACCGGCACCCGGTGCTCGCCCTGACGAACAACCTCCACTCGTCGCTCGCCCGTCGGGCCGACGCGGTGCTCGACTGCCACGCCGGTCCCGAGATCGGGGTGGCGGCGACGAAGACGTTCACCGCGCAGGTGGTGGTCGGGGTGGCGGCGATGATCTCGGCGATGGTGGCCTCCGGCCGGATCGGCACCGCCCGGGCGGCAGCGCTCGTCGGGGAGCTGTCGGAGCTGCCCGGCCGCGTCGAGCACGCCGCCGCGGTCGCGGCCGACCGGATCCCGCTCCTCGTGTCGAGCGTGCGGGACGCGTCCGGGTTCCTCTTCCTGGGGCGCGGGCAGGGGTTGGCGTACGCGGCGGAGGGCGCCCTGAAGCTCAAGGAGCTCAGCTACCGGTGGGCGGAGGCGTACCCGGCGGGCGAGCTGAAGCACGGACCGCTCGCGCTCGTCGACGAGGGCACCCCGGTCGTCGTCGTCGACCACGGCGAGCACCGGTTGCAGGCGAACATCGCCGAGGTGCGGGCCCGTGGCGGCTTCGTGATCACGATCGGCGGCGAGGGGTCGGACATCCCGGCGCTCGCCGGGCGCGGGTCGGGCGGCCTGACCTGGGGTGCGAGCACCGCGCCGTGGGGCCCGCTCGAGGCGGTGGTGCCGCTGCAGATGCTCGCCCGCGAACTCGCCCTGGCGCTCGGCTGCGACGTCGACAAGCCCCGGAACCTCGCGAAGTCGGTGACGGTCGAATAGCCAGGCACCAGCGCGTGAACCGTCTGACGGTGTTCCTCGCCGTCCTCGCCGGGCTGACCTTCTCCGCGACCGCGGTGGTCGTCGCCTGGGCACTCTCAACCTGATCCCTGTCCGGGGCCTGGCTGTTCCCTCGCGGGGCGCTGGCCGTGGAGCCCGCTCGTGGGGTGGGGCTGCCATGCTGGTCGCTTGACCACCACAGCCCCGCCCCTCGTCTTCGTCGCCCTGCTCGTGGGGGCCGTCCTGCCCTTCGTGCCCGTCGTCGGTCGGGCGGCCCGCATCGCGACCACGATCGTCCACGAGGTCGGACACGTCGTCGTGGTGGTGCCGTTCGGCGGCCGGATCCGTCGCATCGACCTGCACGCGGACGGTTCCGGCGAGGCCTGGGTGCAGCTCGGCCGCGTCCCGGGCGCGATCCGGTGGCTCGTTCGCGTGCTCAACCTGTACGCGGGCTACAGCGCGCCGCTGTGGGCTGGTGCGCTCCTCGTGACGGGGGTCCTGCACGGGGCCCGGTGGCTGCCGGTCGCCGTGCTCGGGGTCGTGGGCGTGGTCGCGCTGCTGTTCGTGCGGAACTGGTTCGGGTTGCTCGTCGTGGTCGTCTTCGACATGCTCGCGCTCTGGGTGGCCGTCCGGCCGTCGGACCTGACCGTGCTCGTCGTCGCGGCGGTCGGCGCGGTCTTCGTGGTCGACGGGCTGCGATCGGTGGTGCAGGTCGCACGGTGGCTCCTGACTGGCGCCCCGGTGCAGACGGACTTCCACATCGCGGCCGCCGAGATGCGGGTGCCGGCGGCGGTGTGGTTCGTGCTCTTCGTCGCGGTGAACGGCGTCGCGGTGTGGCTCGCCCGGGGCCCGCTCGTCGAGTCGTGGGAGACGGTGGTCGCGGGCGTCCGAGCGCTCGTCTGACGCGGACGCCGGGCCGGGCGCGGGCGCGGGCGCGGGCGCGGGCGCGGGCGCCGCTGTCGAACGACACGTCCGCTGTCGTACGACGACGGACGTGTCGTTCGTCGCGCACGCAACTGTTGCACGCGCGCGACAACGACACCACCGCTGTCGTACGACGACGGACGTGTCGCTCGTCAACGCACGCAACAGTTGCACGCGCGCGACGTTGCACGCGCTCGGCAACGACACCACCGCTGTCGTACGACGACGGACGTGTCGCGCCGACGACCACGCCAGCCCACCCGCCGGGGCGACCACCACGCCAGCCCACCCGCCGACCCGACCACCACGCCGACCCGACCACGCCGACCCGACCAGTTCGCGCCCCCGCAACCGCCGTCGGCCTGCCACCATGGTCGGATGCGCCTCGACGACGTGACGACCGCCCTCGCCCGGACGCCCGACGACGTGCCCGGGGTCGCCGCGGCACGCCGGTTCGTCGAGCAGCACGGTGACACCGCGCTCCGACGCGAGGGCGGTCCGGAGCACCTCACCGCCTCGTGCTTCGTGTTCTCCCCCGACCTCGAACGGACCCTGCTCTGCCTGCACCGGAAGGGCGGGTTCTGGGTGCAGGTCGGCGGTCACCTGGAGCCGCAGGACACCTCCCTGGCCGACGCCGCCCGCCGCGAAGCACGCGAGGAGTCCGGGATCGCCGGTCTCGAACTGCTCGACGACACCGTCGTCGACGTCGACCGGCACGACCTGCACCGCGGGTTCGGGGTCTGCGCGGCACACTGGGACGTCGGCTTCGTCGCGCTCGTCGACCCGGAGGACCCTTCGGCCGCGACCGCGGTGAGCGACGAGAGCGACGACGTCCGGTGGTTCCCCGTCGAGGCACTCCCGGACGCGCTCCCGTCGACGTTCCCCCACCGGCTGATCGCAGCACGCGACGCAGCACGCGGAGCAGAGCACCAGGCCACACGCGAAGCAGAGCACCAGGCCGCACGCGACGCCGTGCACGACGACTGACCCGCGCCCGCAGGAGCACTCCCCGGGCCGCTCCCCCGGCGCCGTGCAGACGCCGGGCACCAACAAGGCACGCGCCAGGCGCTCGCCGGGCACCCAACAAGGCAGGCATCAGGCAGACGCGAGCACCCACCAGGAGAGCACCAGGCGCGCAGGGCACCCACCACGCTCCGCCCGGGCACCCACCACGCTCCGACCGCGCACCCACCGCCAACCCACTGCGCCGCAGCCGGCTCCCGATCGGACCGGCCACATGTAACCGACCGCAGCATTCGACGGTCCACCGGTCGCGGCGTGCGAGGGTACCGACACCCGACGACCGGTGGAGGAACCATGAGCAACGAGGAGCACCAGGGCGAGCACGGCCACCCGGGCGAGCACGGCCACCCGGCCGAGCACGGCTTCACGACCGAGCACGGCTTCACGACCGAGCAGGTGCACGGCGGCTTCGTGCCGGACACCGCGCACGGAGCACGGGTGCCCGCGATCCACATGTCTTCGGGCTTCCTCTTCGACGACTTCGACCAGGCCCGCGACCGCTTCGCCGGCACCGACGACGGCTACACGTACACGCGCCTCGGCAACCCGACGAACGCCGACGTCGAACGCCGGATCGCCCTGCTCGAGCGCAGCGAGGAGGCGATCCTCGTCGGCAGCGGACAGGCGGCGGCGACGGTCGCGTTCCTCGGGCTCCTGCAGGCGGGCGACCACGTGGTGAGCGCCCGCAGCATCTACGAGGGCACCCGCGGCCTGCTGCTGCAGAACCTCGGCCGACTCGGCATCGAGGTCGACTTCGTCGCCGACGCCCGCGACCTCGACGCCTGGGCCGCAGCGGTCCGACCGAACACGAAGGCGTTCTTCGCCGAGACGATCCCGAACCCGAAGAACGACGTGCTCGACATCACGGGTGTGGCCGACGCCGCACACCGCGCCGGTGTCCCCCTGATCGTCGACAACACCCTCGCCACCCCGTACCTGGTCCGCCCGGTCGAGCACGGTGCCGACATCGTCGTGCACTCGGCATCGAAGTTCCTCTCCGGGCACGGAGCCGGCCTCGGCGGTGTCGTGGTCGACGGCGGCACGTTCGACTGGTCGGCCGCTCCCGAGCGGTGGACGCACCTGACGAGTCCGGAGCGGTCGCTCGGCGGGCAGAGCTACGTCGAACGCTTCGGCAGCCGCGCGTTCGTCGTGTACGCGCGCGACGTCATCGCCTCCCGGATCGGCCCGACGCCGTCGCCGTTCAACGCTTTCCTGCTCCGCCAGGGCATCGAGACGCTGAGCCTGCGCGTCGAGCGCCACAGCGGGAACGCGCTGGCGATCGCCGAGTACCTGGACCAGCAGCCGGAGGTGACGAGCGTCGACCACGCGGGCCTGGCCTCCAGTCCGTACCACGACCTCGCCCAGCGCTACCTGCCCCGCGGAGCCGGCTCCGTCTTCGCGTTCACGCTCGCCGGCGGCGAGCCCGCCGCGCGGACGTTCATCAACGCGGTCGAGCTGTTCAGCCGGATGACCCACCTGGGCGACGTGCGGTCGCTCATCCTGCACCCGGCGACCACGACCCACGCCGGCCGGACGCCCGAGGAGCGCGCCGAGCAGGGCATCGGCGACGGCCTGATCCGGCTGTCGGTCGGGATCGAGGACGTCGCAGACCTGGTCCGCGACCTCGACCGCGGGTTCGCCGCGATCCGCGCCGGTCGCGTCGATCCCACCCACCACACCGGCCTGGAGGCACGGCTCGCCCCCGCCTCGGAGGTCGCCTCGCTCGCGCACACCGTCCCGCAGGGGCACGTCATCGCCGAGGAGGTCTGACCGTGGCCGAGCTGCAGCACTTCGGGTACTTCTTCTCGCGCGGGTTCGGCCCGCAGGCGTGGGGCCGCGACGACTGGCACTGGGGCCACGACTGGACGAAGCCGGACCTGTACCAGCAGTCAGTCCGGGCGCTCGAGCAGGCCGGCATGGACCTCGTGATCGCCGAGGACGCGATCTCGCTCGGGAACCCCGCGACGCTCGACCTGCGCATCCGCCAGGCGTACGGCGGACCGAAGCACGATCCGTTGCTGCTGGCGCCCTACCTGTTCGCAGCGACGGAGCACCTCGGCATCGCCCCGACGATCAACGCCGGGTTCACCCCGCCGTACCTCGCCGCCCGGCAGGCCGCGACGCTCGCGCACCTGTCGGGAGGCCGGTTCGGCCTCAACGTCGTCACCGACACCGGCAGCGCGCGGCATGCCGGCCTCGCACCGCTGCCGCACGACGCCGCGTACGACCGGGCCGAGGAGTGGCTGCAGCTCGTCCGTCGACTCTGGCACTCGTGGGGAACGGACGACTCCGCCCGGGGTGCCGGGTACGTCGGGAACGCGTCCGACTGGCACTTCGCGGACGGGGACGCCCTCGACGCGTTCCACCACGAGGGCGCGTACTTCACCGCCGACGGACCGCTCAACGCCCTGCCGCTCGACACCGACCCGGTGATCGTCTCCCCCGGCGGATCCGGCCGCGGGCTCGGGTTCGCCGGGACTCACTCGGACGTCCAGCTCGCCCTCGCGCCGCTGACGGCCTCCGCGGTCCGCGACTACCGTGCCCGCGTGCTCACCGCCGCCTCGGACGCCGGCCGGTCCGCCGACGACATCCGGGTGCTGTTCGTCCTGAAGCCCGTCGTGGTGTCCTCCCCGGAGGAGGCCGACCGGATTGTCGCCGCTTCGGAGCACCCGAGCGACGAGGCCTTGCGTGCCGCGGCCGTGGCGTGGTCGAGCGACTCCGAGACGGACCTGCTGTCCCTCGACCTCGACGCGCCGATCCCGGACGGGACGTTCGGCGACCACGTGTCCGCCGGGACGATCCGCGGCCTCGTCGGCGACACCCCGGACGCACCGCTCCGCGAGCTGCTGACCCGGAAGGCCCGCCTCGGCCGGATCCGCACCCGTGACGGCTTCGTCGGCACGGCGGAGGAGTTCGCCGACTTCGCCGAGGAGCTCGGTGCCGACGCCGACAACGACGGCTTCATCCTCTCGGGCGACCTGCACCCGGCGCAGGTGTACCGGATGCTCGGCGACCTCGTGCCCGTGCTCCGGCAGCGGGGGCTGCTGCGCCGCGAGTACGGCGACGGCGGGATCCGCGGGAACCTGTTCGACTTCTGACCGGGCGGTCGCCGGGCGACCGACGGACGGACGGGAGGCCCGTGGCGGCATCGCCACGGGCCTCCCGTCCGTCTCGTGTCGCCCCCGGCGACCCGGTGGCGGACTCAGTGGTGGACGGGCTCCACCACGTTCGACTCCTCGACCTCGCGGACGTCCTCCGCGGTGCGGAGGATCTCCTCCCGCGAGCTCGCGGAATTGATAGCCCAGTAGTAGACCACGAGCGAGAACACCGCGACCACGACGATGTCGACCCAGAGCGGGAAGACCGGGTGCGTCAACGGACCGAAGTCGCTGAGGAACACGATGAGCCCCATGCCGATCAGGTACGGCAGCAGCCACTGCGCAGCCTTCCAGTCCCATCGCGGGCGGACGCTCGAGGCGCCGCGGAACACGTTGTTCAGGACGATGACGACGGCGCCGATGAGGATCGCGACGCCGAGCTTCCAGTCCGTGTCCCACCCGGTCCAGAGGATGATGAGGTTCGCCACGATGAAGGCGATCGGCGAGAACACCGCCGCTGCCGGCATCCGGTACGGACGCTCGATGTCGGGGATGCGCTTCCGGAAGGCGCCGAGGGCCAGTGGCGCGCCGGCGTACATGAGGACGGACGCGCTCGTGATGAGGCTCACGAGCCCCTGCCACGAGGGGAACGGCGCGAAGCACGCGCACCCGACGACGAACGCCGTGACCAGGCCGACCCACGGCACACCGGCCTTGGTCGTCCACTCGAACGCCTTCGGGAAGTAGCCGTTCCGGCTCAGGCCGTACGAGATGCGGGTGGTCGCCGTCACGTAGATCAGCCCCGTGCCACCGGGCGAGATGATCGCGTCGATGAAGATGATCACCGCGAGCCAGGTGATGCCCGCGGCCATCGCGATGTCGGCGAACGGACCGGTGTACTTCGTGAAGTCCGCGGTCGCCCACGATCCCTGGATCGCGCCGGACTGCAGGGCGCCGAGGAACACGACCTGCAGCAGGAGGTAGATCACGAGGCCGATGACCACGGAGCCGATGACCGCGCGGGGGATGTCGCGCTTCGGGTTCTTCGCCTCGCCCGCGAGCTGATCTGCCTGCTCGAAGCCGAGGAACGCGAAGATGATGCCGGAGGTCGACACCGCCGCGAGGATGCCCTTCGCCCCGCCCGGCAGGAACCCGTCGGCCGCGGTGAAGTTGCTGCCGTGGAAGCCGCTGAACGCCAGCACGATGATGACCAGCAGGGGGATGGCGACCTTCCACCAGGTCGCGGCCGAGTTCGTGTTCGCGAGGATCCGGACACTCAGCAGGTTGACCACCGTGACGACCGCCATGAGGACGATCGCGACCGCGATGCCCGAGCCGGTCAGGAGTTGCTGGGTCTCCCCGTCCACGACGACGGTGTGCAACCACGGGTGCGCGAACTGCCAATGCTGCGCGTACTTGATCATCGCCTCGACCTCGATCGGGGCGACGGTGACGGACTGCAACCACGAGAACCAGCCGAAGGAGGCGCCCGCGATGCCGCCGAAGGCGATGTGCGGGAACCGTGCCGTGCCGCCCGCGATCGGGAACATGCCGCCGAGTTCGGCGTGCACGAGGGCGAGGACCAGGACGGCCACACCGCCGATGAGCCACGAGATGATCGCGGCGGGACCCGCCGTCTTCAGGGCTTCCTGCGAGCCGAAGAGCCAACCGGATCCGATGATCGAGCCGGTCGACGCCCAGATGAGCCCGATGAAGCCGACGTTGCGCTTGAGGCCGGAGTCCGGCAGCGCCTGTGTCGTCGTTGTTGCCACTGTTGCTCCTGTCGAGTGACGCCACCCCTCCCTCGGGGGTCGCGTGCATCGACAATGGCACCGGACAGGACTCTCGCCGGATTATTTAATGAGGTGGAAACATTGGCCCTGTACGATCCCTCAGGCTGTCCGCACCGAGTGTACCTGCCGGAGACGACGAACGCCCCGCTCGTGCGAGCGGGGCGCTCAGGAGAACTCGGCGTGACAGCGGCCGTCCGTCGGCGTTGGTGGAGATGGGGGGAATCGAACCCCCGTCCAACGCTGCGGTTCGACGTCTTCTACGGGCGTAGCCGGATGAGGCGTTCTGCTCGGCCCCGTCCATTGCTACCGGCATCTTGGACGACGGGCCCAGTCTCAGTGCAAGTCCCGCACGGCCCTGAGGCGCAACCGTGCAGCGAGTCCTCTGGATGACGCCGGGATCAGGTTAGGGGACGGTCACCTGGCCGACGGACTTCATGTGCTGGGCTGCTTACGCAGCGAGAGCGAAGTCAGTGCGCTTGGAATTGGCACTTGTTGTTTTCCACGGATCGTTCACGAGATGACCGTGGGTCCTCGGCCCGCTTCCCGTCGGCACACAGGCGATGTCGAAACCGATCATCCCCGTACGGGCCGACAGACGAGCCGCTGTCACGCTGTTGAGTTCCCAATCCGCTCGTTCGAGCGGTCCCTCAGTCTAGTCGACCAAGGTGCGTCGCGCTACTCGCCGACGCGGTTCCGCAGACGCATGGCCCGTTCGGCCTCACGCTTGTCGGTCTTCTCGCGGAGCGCCTGGCGCTTGTCGAACTCGCGCTTGCCCTTCGCGATCGCGATCTCGACCTTGGCCCGACCGTCGTGGAAGTAGATCTGCAACGGTACGAGCGTGTAGCCGCCCTGTGCCGTCTTGTGCGAGATCTTGACGATCTGCTGCTTGTGCAGGAGGAGCTTGCGCTTCCGGCGGGGCGAGTGGTTGTTCCAGGTGCCCTCGGTGTACTCGGGGATGTGCACGGCGTCGAGCCAGGCCTCTCCCCCGTCGATGAAGGCGTACCCGTCCACCAGGGACGCCCGCCCCTGCCGCAGGGACTTCACCTCGGTGCCCGAGAGCACCATGCCCGCCTCGTACGTGTCCTCGATGAGGTAGTCGTGGCGGGCGCGACGGTTCGTGGCGACGATCTTCTCACCGCGTTCCTTGGCCATGACGACTCCTCTCGTGGCGTGCGTTCCGGACCCGGTGTCCGGCGCAGCCCTCCAGCGTACTGAACACCGGCCGAACGCCGCACCTTCCCGGCGCGCCGCGCGCCGCGCACTGCGCACCGTGCACTGCGCACTGCGCACTGCGCACTGCGCACTGCGCACCGTGCAGGGTGGCCCGAGACTCGGCCCCGCGGACAGTTCCGGGCCGCGGTCGCCGCGAAACTGTCCGCCCAGCCGAGACTCGGGGCCGCGGCAGGCCGGCAAGGCGGCAGGCCGGCAAGCCGGCAGCGGCCGCCGTCAGACCTTGAGGTAGCGACGGATCGCGACGAACGCCGACAGCCCGGCGAGCAGCACCCCGATGACGACCACCGCGGGGACGACGATCGCGGCGTCGCCCATGCCGATGAAGGCCGTGCCGGAGAAGCGCACCGCGAGGTAGTTCCGGACGAAGAACCACACGACAGCCGTGATCGCCCCGCCCGCGAGGACCGCCCCGATGGCCGCGGCGATCACCCCCTCGAGCACGAACGGCGTCTGGATGAACCGGTTCGACGCCCCCACGAGTCGCATGATGCCGAGCTCTCGCCGCCTGCTGAACGCCGACAACCGGATCGTCGTGGCGATGAGCAGCACCGCCGCGACGAGCATGAGCGCCGCGATGCCGATCGCCGTGTAGGACGAGGCGTTGAGCAGGTTGAAGATCGGCTGCAGGTACCCGCGCTGGTCGACGACGCTCTGCACGCCGGCCACCTTCGACAGGCTCTCGACGAGGACGTCGGACTGCGACGGGTTCTTGAGGTTCACCCAGTAGGTCTCGTTGAGGTACTCGGGCTTGACGAACTCCGTCGCGGGCGAGTCCTTGAACTGCTGCTTGAACCGCGTGTAGGCGTCCTGCTGGTTCTCGAAGTAGAACTTCTCGATGTACGGCTTCAGCGTCGACGACTCGAGCTGTGCCTTGACCTGTGCCTGCTGGTCCGCGGTCGCCTTCGCGCCCGTGCAGTTGCCCGTCGTGTCGGTGTCGGTGCAGAGGTAGACGGCGACCTGCGCGCGGTCGTACCAGTACCCCTTCATCTGGTTGATCTGCATCTGGAGCAGGATCGCGGTGCCGACGAAGGTCAGGGAGATGAAGGTCACGAGGACGACGGAGACGACCATCGACGCGTTCCGCCGCAGTCCCGAGCCGACCTCGGACATGACGAGCCCGAGCCTCATCGGATGATCCCCGGGATGGTCTGGATGCCGGTGGTGTTCGACACGGTGTTGCCTCGCTGGATCGGGACGGCCTGGGTCTGGTAGCCACCGGACTGCTCGTCGCGCAGGATCGTGCCGTTCGACAGCTCGATCACCCGGCGCTGCATCTGGTTCACGATGCTGGCGTCGTGCGTCGCCATGAGCACGGTGGTGCCGCCCTGGTTGATGCGTTCGAGCAGGGCCATGATCCCCGCCGAGGTCGTGGGGTCGAGGTTGCCCGTCGGCTCGTCGGCGAGGAGGATCGCCGGCTTGTTGACCACCGCGCGGGCGATCGCGACGCGCTGCTGCTCGCCACCGGACAGTTCGTGCGGCATTCGGGTGGCCTTGCCGGCGAGACCGACGAGCTTGAGCACATCGGTGACGGCCTCGCTGATGAAGCCCTTGCTCTTGCCGATCACCTGCAGCGAGAACGCGACGTTGTCGAAGACGTTCTTGTTCGGCAGGAGTCGGAAGTCCTGGAAGACGACGCCGAGGTTCCGCCGGAAGTACGGGACCTTGCGTGACGACAGGGCGCCGAGACGCTGCCCGAGCACGTGGATCTGCCCGCGCGAGGGCTTCTCCTCCTTGAGCACGAGGCGCAGGAAGCTGGACTTGCCGGAGCCGGACGCGCCCACGAGGAAGACGAACTCGCCCTTGAGGATCTCGAGGGAGATGTCGTCGAGCGCAGGACTCGGGTTGCCCGAGTACACCTTGGTGACCTGGTCGAATTTGATCATGACCGGATCAGGGTAGGTCGGCCCGGCCGGAAGTCAACCGAGGCGCGCGGCTCGACTCCGCCGCGAGGACGCTCAGGAATCGTCGCCCTGCTTGCGCCAGCGGATGCCCGCGTTGATGAAGCCGTCGAGGTCGCCGTCGAACACCGCGGACGGGTTGTTGACCTCGTGCTCGCTCCGGAGGTCCTTCACCATCTGGTACGGCGCGAGGACGTACGAGCGGATCTGGTCGCCCCAGCTCGCGGTGATGTTCCCCGCGAGCTCCTTCTTCTTCGCGTTCTCCTCCTCCTTCTTGAGCAGGAGCAGGCGCGACTGCAGGACGCGCATCGCGGCGGCGCGGTTCTGGATCTGCGACTTCTCGTTCTGCATCGACACGACGGTGCCGGTCGGCAGGTGGGTGATGCGGACGGCGGAGTCGGTCGTGTTGACGGACTGCCCGCCGGGGCCGGACGAGCGGAAGACGTCGACCCGGATGTCGTTCTCCGGGATGTCGATCGCCTCGGTCTCCGGCATGAGCGGGATGACCTCGACCGCGGCGAAGGACGTCTGCCGCTTGCCCGCGGCGCCGAACGGCGACATCCGGACGAGTCGGTGCGTGCCGGCCTCGACCGAGAGCGTGCCGAACGCGTAGGGCGCGTCGACCTCGAACGTCGCGGACTTGATGCCCGCTTCCTCCGCGTAGGAGGTGTCCATCACGGTCGTCTTGTAGCCGTGCTGCTCGGTGTAGCGCAGGTACATGCGCAGGAGCATCTCGGCGAAGTCGGCGGCGTCGACACCGCCCGCACCGGCGCGGATCGTGATGACCGCGGGACGTTCGTCGTACTCGCCGTCGAGGAGCGTCTGCACCTCGAGGTCGCCCATGGTCTTCTGGATCGCCTTGAGCTCGGCCTGCGCCTCGTCCGCGGAGTCCTGGTCGTCGGCCTCGTTCGCCATCTCGACGAGGACCTCGAGGTCGTCGATCCGCTGCTCGGTGTCGGTGATCTTCCGGAGCTCGGCCTGCCGGTGCGACAGCGCGCTCGTCACCTGCTGCGCGTGCTCGACGTCGTCCCACAGGTCGGGTGCGCCCGCCTGCTCGCTCAGCTCGGCGATGTCCCGCTGCAGGCGGTCGACGTCGACCACGGAGCGGATGTTGCCGAACGTCTCGCGGAGGGCGGAGAGTTGCTCGGAGAAGTCCAGTTCGACCATGATCGACGATCCTACCGGCGCTCTCCGCCCGGGAGGCACGGCTCGCGTCGTGCCGGTGGACACCGGTGACGGGACGGCCGGCTGTGGAGGACCGCTCAGCGCCCGAGGACGGGCGCCCGGGACGCCATCCCCGCCGCGCTCGCGCGCGCCACGGCGTCGGGCAGGGCCGCGAGGAACGCGTCGACGTCGGCGCCCGTCGTGGTGTGCCCCAGCGTGACCCGCAGGGCGCCGCGGGCGTCCTCCTCGGACAGGCCCATGGCGAGGAGCACGTGCGACGGCTCCGGCACACCGGCCTGGCACGCCGAACCGGTGGACACCGCGACCCCGGCGGCGTCGAGCAGGAACAGCAGGGAGTCGCCCTCGCACCCCGGGAACGTGAAGTGCGCGTTGCCGGGCAGCCGGTCGACCGGGTCGCCCATGAGCACCGCCGACGGCACCGTCGCGCGGACCCCGGCCACGAGCCGGTCCCGCAGCGCACGGACGGCGTCGTCACCGGCAGCCGCCACCGCCGCCGCTGCCGTGGCGGCGACCCCGAACGCCGCCGCCGCGGGTGCGTCCTGCGTCCCGCTGCGGACCTGTCGCTGCTGTCCGCCCCCGTGGATGAGCGGCTCCACCGTGGCGCGGCGTCCGAGCACGAGGGCCCCGACGCCGACCGGGCCGCCGACCTTGTGCGCCGAGACGCTGAGGGCGTCGAGGCCGGACGCCCGGAACGACACCGGCACCTGCCCGTAGGCGGCGACCGCGTCGCTGTGCACGGGCACGCCGGCGGCGTGCGCGGCCTCGACGATCCGCCGGACCGGCTGGAGCGTGCCGACCTCGTTGTTCGCCCACAGGAACGTGACCAGGGCGACGTCGTCGGCGGAGGCGAGCCGGGCCTCCAGGGCGGCCGTGTCGACCCGGCCCTGCGCGTCCAACGGGACCACGTCGACGACCGCGCCCTCGTGGTGCTCCAGCCACTCGACCGTGTCGACGGTCGCGTGGTGCTCCCCCGCCGGGACCACGATGCGGGGCCGCGCGCGGTCCCGCTGTCGCGCCCAGAACAGGCCCTTCAGCGCGGTGTTGATGCTCTCGGTGCCGCCCGAGGTGAAGACGACCTCGACCGGGTCCGCGTCGAGCGAACGAGCGACCGCGGCGCGGCCGTCCTCGAGGAGCATGCGCGCCCGCTGCCCGGCACCGTGGATCGAGGACGGGTTGCCGACCGTCTGCAGCGCCGTCGTGAACACGGCGAGCGCCTCCGGCGTCATCGGCGTCGTCGCAGCGTGGTCCAGGTAGACCGTCACGGTGCTCTCCCATCGACGAGGCGTGCCCCCTGATCGGGCGTTTCCAGGATACCTGTGGGCCCTCGTACCCTTGACGTCATGCACCAGACCGCGACCTCCGCCCTGCCGGGCCTCGTCCTCGGTGACGGTCCCGCGCGGTTCACGGTCCGCTCGGCGTCCGCTGCAGCGCTCACGCTCGTGGTCGAGGGACGTGGTGCGTACCCCTTGACGCGCGACGCCGACGGCGACCGCTGGTGCGTCGAGGTGCCCGGGGTCGTCCCCGGCGACCGCTACCACCTGCTCGCCGACGGGCCGACCGGGCCGCGTCACGCGTTCGACCCGACGCGTCCCCTGCTCGACCCGGCCGCGCGCGGGATCGTGCCCGTCGACTCCCCCGCGCGCTGGAGCGCCGAGGTGGTCGACGACGCCTTCGACTGGGGCGACTCGGTGGCTCCCCGGACGCCGCTCGACCGGGTCGTGCTCTACGAGGCGAACGTCCGGACCCTGACCGCGGCGAACCCGTCCGTCCCCGAGGAGCTGCGCGGCACGTACGCGGGCATCGCGCACGAGAGCACGATCGCGCACCTGCACCGGATCGGCGTGACCACCCTCGAGCTGCTGCCGGTGCACGCGTTCGACACCGAGCGGTGGCTCCGGGACGCGGGTCGGGAGAACGCCTGGGGGTACAACTCGCTCGGGTTCTTCGCGCCGCACGCCGCCTACGCCTCCCCCGGTGCCAGGGCCGCCGGCGCCTCGGCCGTCCTCCGCGAGTTCAAGGGCATGGTGCGGCTCCTGCACGAGGCGGGCATCCAGGTCGTCCTCGACGTCGTCTACAACCACACCGCGGAGGAGGGCCTCGGTGGACCGACGTCGTCGCTGCGCGGCCTCGACGGGGCGAACCACTACCGCTGGGCGACCGACGCCGACGCCTACTACGACACGACCGGGTGCGGGAACACGCCCGACACCTCGCACGCCGCGACCGCGGACCTCGTGGTCGACAGCCTCCGGTACTGGGCACGCGAGGTGCGCGTCGACGGCTTCCGGTTCGACCTGATGGCCGCGCTGGCCCGGGACGACCGGCACGTCTTCGACCCCGCGCACCCGCTGCTCGGACGGATCCGCGAGCACCCCGACCTGCGGGACGTCCTGCTCATCGCCGAGCCGTGGGACGTCGGACCCGACGGCTGGCGGACGGGGGCGTTCGGCGGCGCGGTGGCGGACGGCGAGCCCGACGACGGCTCCGGGACGGGCGCCGGCTCCGGCTCCGGCTCCGGGACGGGCGCCGGCTCCGGCGCGCGACCGCGGGTGTCCCCGGTGAGCGAGTGGAACGACGGCTTCCGGAACACCGTCCGGCAGTTCTGGCTCACCGACATCGCCGAGGAGCGCCGCAACGGGGCGCCGCGCACGGGCATCGGCGCCCTCGCCGGCGCACTCACCGGGTCGCGCCACGTGTTCGGGGCGGAGCGCGGGCCGCTCGCCGGCGTCGACTTCGTCACCGCGCACGACGGGTTCACACTGCTCGACCTCGTGTCCCACGACCGCAAGCACAACGCCGCCAACGGCGAGGACGACCGCGACGGCTCCGACGACAACCGCTCGTTCAACCACGGCGTCGAGGGCGACACGGCCGACCGCGGCGTGCGTGCGGCACGCGGACGCAGCATGCGGAACCTCCTCGGGACGCTCCTGCTGTCCGCGGGCGTCCCGATGCTCACCGCCGGCGACGAGCGGAGCCGCACCCAGCACGGGAACAACAACGCGTACGTGGTGTCCGAGGACCTCACCCCGGTCGACTGGTCGACGGACGAGGACGCCGAGTCGATGACGAACACGGTCGCCGAGCTGACCCGGCTCCGGGCCGCCCACCCGGCGCTCCGACCGACCCGGTTCGGCGTGGAGGGTCGGGAGACCCCCGGCGCCTCGCGGATGACCTGGTACGGGCCCGACGGCGGCCCGATGACGGTGGAGGGCTGGGACGAACCGATCCACCGGGCGCTGCAGTACTACGTCGAGTCGACCCCGGAACACGAGCCGTACGACCGGGTGCTCGTCGTCGTGCACGGCAGCGGACGGACGCGGGACATCACGCTGCCGGTCCGCGAGGACGTCCTCGGGTACCGCCTCGCCTGGTCGAGCGAGAAGCACCGCGACCACGAGCGGCTGCGGCCGGCCGGGCAGGTCTTCACGGCCTACGGGCCGGGGATCCACGTCTTCGAGATCGCGTAGGGGCCGGCCGCGGGGTCGGCGGTCGGACGGGAGGCGCGGTGCGAGCCCGCCACGGGCCTCCGGTCCGGCACCCCGGCGGCCCCGTCTCCGCTCCTCCCTCCGGCTTTCCGGTAGTCCATCGCCGCTCCTCCGTTCGGCGCTCAGGCGGTCCGCCGCCGCTCCTCCGTCCGGCGCTCAGGCGGTCCGCCGCCGCTCCTCCACAGCCCCGTCGGTGGTCTCCGTCGTCCCCACGACACGCCTTCCGGTGAACGTGGGCACGCCTTCCGGGTAGCGTCGCCTCCGTGGCCACCGCAGACCGACCCCGGCGACCGAAGCCCGGGCGCATCCCCATCACCGAACTCGCACCCGCGACGCCGAACGGTTACCCGAGCAAGGCGTTCGACGGCGAGGTGATCACGTTCGGCGCGACCGTCTTCCGCGAAGGACACGGCGTGATCGGCGCCGACCTCGTGCTCGAGCGCCCGGACGGCGGCACCCGGACCGTCCCACTGACCCTCGTCGCGCCCGGCACCGACCGGTACGAGGCCACGGTGCAGGTCGACCACGTCGGTGTCTGGTCGTGGCACGTCGAGTCCTACGGCGACGACTGGGCGACCTGGGTGCACGCGGCACGGCTCAAGGTGGGTGCCGGTGTCGACACCGAAGCCACCCTGCTCGACGGCGGCCTGCTGCTCGACCGCCTCGCGACCGAGACCGACTCCCCCGCCGCGACGCGCGCAGCCGCCCGCATCCGCGACACCGCGCTCGACCCGGCCGAACGGCTCGCCGCGGTCGACGATCCCCGCATCACCGGCGAGGTCGAGGACTCCCCGCTCACCTCACTGCGGACGTCGTCGCCGACGCAGCTGCTCGACGTCGAACGCACGCGGGCCGGCGTCGGCGCCTGGTACGAGTTCTTCCCCCGGAGCGAGGGCGCCAAGCGGAACGCGGACGGCTCCTGGAGGAGCGGCGACTTCCGCACGGCGGCACGACGCCTGCCGGCGGTCGCCCGGATGGGGTTCGACGTCGTCTACCTGCCGCCGATCCACCCCATCGGCACGACCGCGCGCAAGGGCCCGAACAACACGCTGACCCCCGGGCCGCACGACCCCGGCAGCCCGTGGGCGATCGGCTCGGCCGACGGCGGTCACGACGCGATCCACCCGGACCTCGGCACCGAGGACGACTTCCGCGAGTTCGTCGAGACCGCGAAGAACACCGGGATGGAGGTCGCGCTCGACTTCGCTCTCCAGTGCTCCCCCGACCACCCGTGGGTCGCCGAGCACCCGGACTGGTTCACCCAGCGGGCGGACGGGTCGATCGCCACGGCGGAGAACCCGCCGAAGCGCTACCAGGACATCTACCCGATCCAGTTCGACACCGACCCCGAGGGCCTGGTCACCGAGGTGCTCCGGGTCCTGCGGCACTGGATGTCGTTCGGCGTGCGCATCTTCCGCGTCGACAACCCGCACACGAAGCCGCTCTGGTTCTGGGAGCGCGTGATCCGCGAGATCCGCGACGAGCACCCGGACACCGTGTTCCTCGCCGAGGCGTTCACCCGACCGGCGATGATGCGAGCGCTCGCCGAGGTCGGGTTCCAGCAGTCGTACACGTACTTCACGTGGCGGAACACGCGCGAGGAGATCGAGTCCTACCTCGAGGAGCTCAGCCACGAGACGAGCGCGTACCTCCGGCCGAACCTCTTCGTGAACACGCCGGACATCCTCACCGAGTACCTGCAGTTCGGCGGCCGCGCCGGCTACAAGGTGCGCGCGGCGTTGGCGGCCACCGGTGCGCCGACCTGGGGCATGTACTCGGGCTACGAGCTGTTCGAGGACGTCGCCCGCCCGGGTTCCGAGGAGAACATCGACAACGAGAAGTACGAGTACAAGCCGCGCGACTTCGCGCTGGCCGAGGCCGAGGGCGCCAGCCTCGCCCCGTACGTGACGATGCTCAACCGGTTCCGTGCCGCTCACCCGGCACTGCGCCAGCTCCGGAACCTGCACGTGCACCACGCCGAGGACCCGGCGATCGTCGTCTACTCGAAGCACCTCCCGGGCCGGTTCGTCCGCTCCGGCCGCGACGACACCGTGATCGTCGTCGCGAACGTCGACCCGCACTCCGCCCGCGAGACCACCGTGCACCTCGACCTCGCAGCCCTCGGGCTCGCGACCGAGGAGCCGTTCGACGTCCGTGACGTCGTCACCGGGCAGCGCTGGGTGTGGGGCTCGTCGAACTACGTACGCCTGGACGCCTTCCAGGAGCCCGTGCACCTGCTCGTCGTGGAGGGACCGCACCGATGACCGACGCCGACAAGACGCCGAAGGACCCCGGGACGCAGCAGCCCCCCGCTGCGTCCCAGCCACCACAGCCCGGACGGGGCCAGGGGCCGAGCGCGCGACCGGTGCCACCGCCACCGCCGCCCGTGCTCCCGCGCCGCATGCCGGACGACACGCCACGCCCGACGCACCCCGTGCAGCACGTCCCGGCGCCGACCGGGGATGCCCCGGCACCGTCGGCGGGCGCCGCCACGGGCACGCCGCGTGACCCGGAGCCGCGCTACGAGCCCCGGGTCTCAGCTCCCGGCGAGGACCTCCCCGGTGCCCCGGCGCCCGCGCGGGAGGCACCGGACCGCGGCGTCCCCGAGTCCGCCACGCTCGCCGGCCACGCGTCAGCGGCCGCGTCCCCGCGACCGCGGCACCTGACGACCCCGGTGGACGACGGTGCCGACGCGCCGACGTCCGAGGGCGGGACCCCGCTGGCGCCCGCGTCGACCACGGCTCCCGTCGTCGGTTCGTCCTCGGCACCGTCACCGGACGGTCCGCGCCCCGCCCCCGTCGAGGAGTGGCTCCGCCAGCAGGTCGCGGAGGCTCGCTGGTCGCAGCCGCACGACGTCCTCGGCCCCCACCCGGTCGACGGCGGGACGAGCATCCGTGTCGTCCGCCACCTCGCCCGCGCCGTCCGGATCGTCCGCCCCGACGGCGACGACGTCGAACTCGCGCACGAGGGCGACGGTCTCTGGGCCGGAGCGACCGCGGGCACCCTCGGTCGGTACCGCGTCGAGGCCGACTACGACCCGGACCCGTCCGGCGGCCACGACGACACCACCTGGACGACCGACGACGCCTACCGCTTCGCACCGACCATCGGCGAGCTCGACCTGCACCTGTTCGGCGAGGGTCGCGACGAGCAGCTCTGGCACCACCTCGGTGCGCACGTGCGGACGGTCGACGGCGTCGACGGCGTCGCGTTCACGGTCTGGGCGCCGCGCGCGACGGCGGTCCGGGTGATCGGCGACTTCGAGGGCTGGGAGGGCCGGACGACGGCCATGCGACGGCTCGACGACCTCGGCGTCTGGGAGCTGTTCTGGCCGGGAGCGCTCGAAGGGCAGCGCTACAAGTTCCAGATCCTGACCGACTCGGGGTGGGTGGAGCGGGCGGACCCGTTCGCCCGTCGGACCGAGGTGCCGCCGGCGACCGCGTCCGTGATCACCGCGTCGACCTACCGGTGGTCCGAGGGCGACACCGCGTGGATGGAGCAGCGGGCCACGGCGACCACCCACGACCGCCCGATGAGCGTCTACGAGATCCACCTCGGCTCGTGGCGGCCCGGCCTGTCCTACCGCGAGGTCGCCGACCAGCTGATCGGCCACGTGCAGTTCCTCGGCTTCACCCACGTGGAGTTCCTGCCGCTCGCCGAGCACCCGTTCGGTGGCTCGTGGGGCTACCAGGTGACCGGGTACTACGCGCCGACCGCGCGGTTCGGCTCCCCCGACGACCTCCGGTACCTGATCGACCGCCTCCACTCCGCGGGCATCGGCGTGATCATGGACTGGGTGCCGGGCCACTTCCCGAAGGACGAGTGGGCGCTCGCGAAGTTCGACGGCCACGCCCTGTTCGAGCACCCGGACCCCCGTCGTGGCGAGCAGCTCGACTGGGGCACCTACGTGTTCGACTTCGGGCAGCCGCAGGTCCGCAACTTCCTCGTCGCGAACGCGCTGTACTGGCTCGAGGAGTTCCACATCGACGGGCTCCGTGTCGACGCCGTCGCATCGATGCTCTACCTCGACTACTCGCGGACGGACTGGCTGCCGAACATCCACGGCGGCCGGGAGTACCTCGAGGCGATCTCGTTCCTGCAGGAGACGAACGCCACGGCCTACAAGCGCTACCCGGGCATCGTGATGATCGCGGAGGAGAGCACCTCCTGGCCCGGCGTGACGCAGCCGACGAGTGCGGGCGGCCTCGGGTTCGGCCAGAAGTGGAACATGGGGTGGATGCACGACTCGCTCGAGTACATCGGCCGCGAGCCCGTGCACCGCAGCTACCACCACGACGAGATCACGTTCTCGCTCGTCTACGCCTTCAGCGAGCAGTTCACGCTGCCGATCAGCCACGACGAGGTCGTGCACGGCAAGGGCTCGCTGTTCGGGAAGATGCCCGGCGACGAGTGGCAGAAGCTCGCGAACGTCCGGGCGTACCTCGCGTTCATGTGGGCGCACCCGGGCAAGCAGCTGCTCTTCATGGGCCAGGAGTTCGCGCAGGCACAGGAGTGGTCGGAGGCCCGCGGGCTGGACTGGTGGCACCTCGACGACCCCGGGCACCGCGGCGTCCAGGACCTCGTGGCCGCGCTGAACCGCGTCTACCGCGAGACACCGGCGCTGTGGACCCACGACGCGACCCCGGACGGCTTCGAGTGGATCGAGGGCGGTGACGCACCGCACTCGACGCTCGGGTTCCTCCGGAAGGACGGCGACGACCGGCTCGCGGTGTTCGTCAACTTCTCCGGCGTCCCCGTCGAGCGCCGGTTCGGGCTCCCCGCCGCCGGACAGTGGCACGAGGTCCTCAACACGGACGCGGCGGAGTACGGCGGCTCCGGCGTGGGCAACCTCGGCGTCGTCACCGCGGACGAGACCCCGTGGGCGGGCCGCCCGGCGTCGGCGCACCTCGTGGTGCCGCCGCTCGGTTCGGTCTGGCTGAAGCTCGCCCGCTGAGGGAACTGACGGACGGGGGGCGCGGTGCCGGCTGGCACCGCGCCACCCGTCCGCCAGGTGGCCACGCGGGCGCGTCGTCCACACGCCCCGAGGGGTGGCGGGGACGTCGGACCGGCGCTCGGGCTCGGGACGCGTCAGTACAGCACGCTGGCGAGCCGGCGTCGGGCGGCGACGACCCTGGGGTCGTCACCGCCGATGAGCTCGAAGAACTCGACGAGCCGGACCCGGACGCTCTCGCGCTCCGCACCGAAGACCGTGGGCACGAGGTCGAGCAGTCGACCGAACGCGTCCTCGACGTGTCCACCGCTGATGTCGAGGTCGGCCACGGCGAGCTGCGCCTCGACGTCCTGCGGACCGGCGGCCGCGGCACCCCGGATCTCGTCCGCGGTCCGGGCGGACAGCCGGTCGAGGAGCGAGACCTGGGCGAGCCCGGCCACCGCCATCTGGTCGTGCGGGTCCTGTGCGATCGCGGTCTTGTACTCCTGGATCGCCGTCGCGTAGTCACCCTGCTCGATCGCGTCGTACGCGGCCTGGTGGTGCGGCGGGAGCGGCTGCGGCTCCGGCTCGCCTGGCTCCGCACCTTCGCCCGGCACCGAGCCGCCGACGGTGACCCGCCCGGACACGCCGTTCTGCTCGGCCGCCGCGATGACCTGCTCGTAGACGTCGCGGACCTGCGCCTCCGGGAGCGCGCCGACGAACAGCCCGAGCGGGCGACCGCCGATGAGGGCGGCGACCGTGGGGATCGACTGCGCCTGGAACGCCTGGACGAGCTGCGGGTTCGTGTCGGCGTCCACCTTGGCGAGCAGGACCCGGCCGTCGTACTCGGCGGTGAGCTGCTCCAGGATCGGTGAGAGCTGCTTGCACGGTCCGCACCACTCGGCCCAGATGTCCACGATCACCGGGACGACCGTCGAGAGCTCGAGGACGTCCTGGAACGTCTGGTCGGTGACGTCGAGGACGAGCGCCGGGACGGTCAGCTCCGCCCCGGCGTCGGCACCGCCGGCCGCGGGGGCACCGCCGGCCGCGGGGGCACCGGCGGGCTGACCGCCGGCAGGCTGGCCGCCGGCGGCCACGGACGACGGCGCCCCGGCCGGACGCTGGGCCCGGTCGACGAGGGATGACAGGTCGACCGCTCCGCGGAGACCGGACGGGGTCGGGGGGACATTGCTCATTGGACCTCACTCGCGGCGGTCAGGCCCTGCGTGAAGCCGAGCAGGACCGCCTTCTCATCGGAGCCGACGGGCGGCACGTAGAACAGGACCTGGACGCCGTAGGTGGCGCTGATGCCCTTCTTGCTGGAGTCGACGCCGGACAGCGCCTTCACGGCGCCCTCGGTGTTCACCTCGGCACCGGACGCGGTCGGCGTCACCTTCTCGACCTCGTCGAGGTCGGCCGACACGAGCGCGCCGGCCTTGTCGGTCGCGAACGCCACCGCGCTGTCCTCGGGGATCTCGGACGAGTACTCGATCTTCGCGGTGTCCGGGAGTTCCTTCGCCTTCTTGTCCTTGTACGCCTTGCCGATCGTGGACCGGAGTGCGTCGCCGTCGCCCGCGAAGAGGTCGGCGTACTCGCTCGCCGAGTCCTTCGCGAGGATGTCCGCGTAGGCGGGGGCGACCTGGTCGGGCTCGATCGTCAGGAGCTTGGTGTTCGACGCGAGGAGCGCGGCGCCGACCGAGGTCGGGGCGAGCGTCGGGATCTGCGCGTCGGCCTCGAGCGACACGTCGTAGGCGACCTTGTACTGGTCGCGTGCGGTCTCCTGCGTCAGCGTCAGCGCCTGCGGTGCCGCGGTCTTGGCGGAGCAGTCCGCCGCGGTGATGGCGAACACCGTGCGCGGCCACGTGTCGGTCTGCTGCGGGAGCGCGACGCAGACCTCGTCCGCGGAGATCGCGGGCGGTGCGTCGACGTCGGAGTCCTTCGCGCGGATCGTGTAGTTGGCCTCACGGAGCTCGAGGGCGGCTCCGGTGAACCGCTGTGCGGCGAGCTTCGCGTCGCGGTCGGCGTCGGCCTTCGCCGCGACCTGCGCGACCCGCTGCACGATGCGCGCGATCTGCTGCTTGGTCGCCGCGACCGGCTCGGCCTGCTCCGCCGCACCGGTGGCCGTCGCCGTCGGGGTCGGCGAGGTCTGCCCGCCCTGCGGCCAGTACTCCGCGGAGCAACCCGCGAGGGACAGTGCGCCGACGAGGAGCACCGGGACAGCGACGAACGCCCGCCGCCCGCGACGCCCACGACTCGGCACCTGGGCGCCCGCGGCAGCGGCCCGACGGGACGCGCGCACCCGCGGCGGACGCGTGCCACCACTGCGACGACGGGGACCGCGGCCGCGGCGCTGGTGCACGATCGCCCAGACGAGCAGCGCGATCCCGCCGAGCAGGAACACGCCCCCCGCGACGAGGAGCGGTCCGACGGACGGCGTCGCGGTGTCGCGCGGCCAGGTCACGGAGACGTCGCCCGGTGCCGGATCGGAGCCGTCGCCGACGATCACGACCGAGACGTCCTGCGGCAGGCGCACCGTGAACTGCCCGGCGCCGTCGTACTGCTGGTACCAGAGGTCGCTGTCCTTCGGGTCGGGCACGCTCGTGCCCGAGCCCGTCGTCCGCCCGCGGAGCGATCCGGCCTCGGCGTCGAACCGCAGGGTCGTGTGCGCGGCGTCACCGACCCACGCGAGCACGTCGGAGGTCTTGCCGTAGGCGGCGAAGACGTCGCCGGAGCCCCTGACGTTGATCTGCTGGTAGCCGGGGTTGGCGTTGAGGGTGGTCCCCGGGATGACCGTCACCGGTGCGGAGGACTTCGCCGTCGAGGACGCGACGAGTGAGGACGGGGGCGCGAAGACGGTGCGCTGACCGACCGCGAGGCCGACCAGCAACAGGCCGACCACGAAACTGACGATCGCCAGGACGAACCGCACGGATCTCTCTCCCTACCGCGCCGGGGTGGGGAATCGGCGCCGGATCAGCGGTCCACGATACCGAGCATCCCTGTGGAGTGCATCCCCGCCGGGTCCCCGCCGGCTCAGACTCCGGGGGCGGCGCCACGCTACGATCGTCCCCGCGGGCCGCACGGGTCCGCCGGCGAGCACCAGGAGCGACACGTGGCGAACGACGAGGCAGAGTTCGGATCGGAACTGCGGGGGTACCGCCGCGACGAGGTCGACCGTGCTCTCGGAGACCTCCGGCGCGAGCTCATCAAGTCGAACAAGGACCGTGCCGAGGCCGCGAAGGAGATCCGGCTGCTGCAGTCGCGGGTCACCGAGCTGCAGGGCGAACTCGACGAGGCCGGCACCCCGACGTACAGCGGTCTCGGCACCCGACTCGAGTCCACGCTCCGCGTCGCCGAGGAGCAGTCGACCCGACTCATCAGCCAGGCCGACATCGACGCGCAGCGACTGCGCGCCTCCAGTCGTGCAGAGGCCGACCGGCTCGTGCGTGAGGCGCAGGAGGAAGCCCGCGACACCCTCGAGGACGCCAGGACGCGCGCCACCGCCGAGCTCGCGCGGGCCCGCGCCGAGGCCGCCGACACGGTGGAGCGCGCCCGCGCCGAGGCCGGCCTGCTCCTCCAGGACGCCAGGAACGAGGGTGCCGCCGTGCGCGGTGCCGCCGTGACCGAGGCCGCTGAGGTCCGGTCGGTCGCCATCCGCGAGACCAACGCCCTGCGCGCGCAGGTCGAGCACGAGGTCGCCGAGCTCCGCGAGACCGTCCAGCGCGAATCGGCCGACGCCCGCGCTGCGGCGGCGGACCTCGACCGGGAGACCGAGCACCGTCGCACCGTGTTCGAGGCCGACCACGCTCGCCGCGTCGAGGACCTCGACCGCACCGAGACCGAGCGTCGTGCCGCACTCGACCGCGAGCTCACCGAGGGACGGGCTGCCTGGCACCACGAGCGGGACGAACAGCAGCGGGCGCACGCGCTCGAGCTCGAGACCGGACGAGCCGACCTCGCCGCCGAGGTCGCGCGGCGCCGGGCCGAGCTCGACGCCGAACTCGGGGACCTCCGGCGCGAGACCGACGAGGAGCTCGCCACCGCGCGCGCCGCCTGGGAGCGCGAGCTCGCATCGGCACGGACGGCGCTCGAGCAGGATCTCGAGGCCGCCAGGGCCCAGCTCCGGGTCGACGAGGAGCAGACCCGGACCGAGAACGAGCGCCTCGTGCAGGAAACCGCCGCCCGGATCGCCCGGGAGCTCGACGAGCACCGGTCCCGCATCGAGCGCGAGCGTGCCGAGGCCGACGCCGCCGCCGAGCGCGCCGTGCGTGACCACGAGGCCGAGCTCGCCGCCCGCCGCGACCGCGAGCACGGGGAGCTCGACACCGAGATCGCCGACCGCCGCGCCGCGGACATCGGGGCGCTGGAGGCCGAGCGCACCGCGCTGCGTCAGGAGATCGACACGGCACGGGCGGCGCTCGCCCGGGAGCGCGACGAGGTCGCCGCCGACATCGCCCGGATGCGCGACGACGCCCGCACCGCGCTGGAGTCCGAGCTCGCCGCCCGCCGCGACGACGCCGAGCAGGAGTACCTCCAGAAGCACCACGAGACCGTCACCGAGACGCAGAAGTACCTCGACGAGGCGAACCTGCAGCTCGCCGAGGCCACCCGCCGCGCGAGCGAGGCGCGGGAGCGCGCGGAGCGTCTGCAGCAGGAGGCCGACGACCTCGAGCGCACGAGCACGGCCGACGCGCAGGAGCACGCGCGCACGATCGTCGCCGATGCGCAGGAGCGCGTCCACAAGATGATCGAGGACGCCGAGAGCCGCACCGCCGGGATCGTCGCCGACGCGGAGGACCGCCTCGCCGCGATCCGGACCGAGCGCGACGCCGTCGCGGGGTACCTCGAGAACCTGCGTGGCGTGCTCACGCACGCGACCGGCCTCCTCGCCACACCGGACGCACCGGGCGCGGTGGGCGCGACCGACGATGCCAGCGCCGAGGACGAGGCGGTCGACGACGCCGACGCGAGTCGGGACGCCGCGACGCGCTGACGCGCTCCGATCCGGACGGGAGGCCCGTGGCGACGCCGCCACGAGCCTCCCGTCCGGCGTTCCGTCGCCCGTCGACCGCTCGACGCGCCCGCGGAACCGACCCGGAACGGCGGACCGGACATCCCGACCGGACCTGCCATCCCGGCGGGCCCGACGGATGGGCCGGACCAGTCGGACGACGCTTCCGGGCGGGTCAGGCTGGCCAGTGCGTCGGCAGGGGCGCGCTCCCGGGGACGACGAGGTCCGCGATGCGGTCGAGGACGATCCGCACGTACCGCTCCCCCACCCAGAGGTGCTTGGCTCCCTCGACCGGCTCGACGCGGACGTCCGGAGCGAGCGCGAAGCGTGCACGCGCGGCGTCCGGTCGGAGGAAGTCGTCGTGCTCCGGCACCAGCGCGACGACCGGGACGCCGGCGTCGGCCCAGGCACGGAGTTCCTCGTCGGAGGTGCGGTGCAGGGGCGGTGAGAGCAGGACGACGCCGGCGACCGTTCCGGCCCGCACGTGCTCGAGCGCGTGCTTGAGGATCACCTCGGTGCCGAACGACCAGCCGACGAGCCACGGCGTCGGGAGTCCACGTTCGACGACGTCGGTCACGGCGGCGCGGAGATCGAAACCCTCCGACACGCCGTCGCCGAAGACGCCCTCGGAGGTCCCCCGCGGCGAGGTCACCGACCGGAAGTTGAACCGCAGCACGGCGATGTCGGCGAGCGCGGGCAGCCGGGCCGCCGCCTTCTTGAGGACGTGCGAGTCCATGAAGCCCTGCGCGGTCGGCAGCGGGTGGAGCGTGACGATCGTCCCGCGTGCCGGACGCTCGGCCGGCTCTGCGAGTTCCCCGACGAGCGTGAGGTGGTCGTCGGTGACGAGCTCGACGTCGGTGCGCCGGGCGGGCAGGACGCTGCCCGACCGGATCTCGGTCCCGGTCGAATCCGGAGCCTGCTGGGTGCCGGTCGCCGCGGACCCGGTCGTGGGCTCGACCGTCGCGGGCTGAGCCGCCGCGGGCTGAGCCGTCGCGGGTTCGGTCTGGTCCAGCTCGGTCATGCAATGCTCCAGCAGTGGTTGTGCCAGTGTCGGCGGGAGGCGAGGTCGGCCTCGTCGCCGAGGACGCCGTCAGCACGCCACACGACCACGTGGGCCGTTCCGGGCAGCACGGCGCCGCCGCAACCGGGGCAGACGTACTCCTTCTGCGCCGAGGCGGCCGAGACCGGTTGCACTGTGTACTCCCGGCCCCTGCGGACCTCGGTCCGCTTCCACCCGGCCATCAGGCGGTCGAGGCCCGGCTCCTCGTCAGATCCGGGTCCGCGGCCGTGTGGACGCCGCGGCCGGTTGCTCCGCGGCACCCCGGCTGCCGATCAGTACCAGTTGTTGGCGACGCTGTGGCCCCAGGCGCCACACGGGGTCCCGTAGACACCGGCGATGTAGTTGAGGCCCCAGGTGATCTGCGTCGCCGGGTTGGTCTGCCAGTCGGCACCTGCCGACGCCATCTTGCTGCCGGGGAGCGCCTGCGGGATGCCGTAGGCACCGCTCGGGTTGTAGGCGTTCACGCGCCAACCCGACTCCTTGTTCCAGAGCGACACCAGGCAGTTGAACTGGTCGGAGCCCCAGCCGCGTGCGGCGACCATCTGCTGCGCGATCGCCTGGGCACTGCCCGGGTCGGGGGTCGCCGCCGGCGCCGCGAGGGTGTTCGTCGCGGACACCTGCGTCGTCGAGTCGGTGTCGGCGGCGCTCGCGTCGGTCGTGGCGTCGTCGGTCGGGGCCTTCGTCACCTTGGGCTTCGGGAGGACGACGTCGTAGCCGTCGCGATCGGCCTCGAACGTGCCGTACGTGCCGTGCGGCGAGTACTGCTGCGGAGCAGCCGCGGGCGCCTTGGCGAGCACGGCGCTCTGCACGGCGGCCTGCGCCACGTCGGGCTGCATCGGGTTGAAGAGCGAGCCGCCGACGAAGCCGAACACGGCGAAGAAGGAGAGCGCCGGGATCGTGGCGCGCTTGCGCATGAAGGAGTTGACGCCGCGCATCGGGGCGTCACGCTGGGCCGTCGGCCGCGCGGACGTCGTCGTCACGCGTGCACGCCGCTGCTTGACGATGCGGGGGTCGGGCGGTGTGCTCGGCACGGCGTGCGCGACGGCCGCGTCGGACACGCGGTTCGCCGCGACCGACTTCGGCGCGATGACCACCGGTGCGGTCACCTCGGGGACGGTCTGCGGTGCACTCGCCCGGAGGAACGGTGCCGAGGAGTGGACCGGGGAGCCCGCGTTGCGGGTTCGGTCCAGTGCCGCGCGGCGCTCACCGGTGACCGTGCGGTCGAGGTGCTCGCGGGGATCGCGGTCGGAGCTGAAGTCTGCCGTGTGCCTGCCCATGAGTCCGACCAGGATAACGGAAGCATCACGGAAAGCGAAGCACCGGGTGCCCGCGCGTCGTCAGCGGACGGCGAGCATGACCTCGACGACCGCGTCGAGGACGGCGTCCACCTGCGCCTCGCGGTAGCCGCCGTGCTTCGGTCGGAAGACGACCGAGCGCACCTCGGTGAGGCTGAGCGGCTTGCCGTCACGGAAGTAGCCGGCGAGCCGCGCTGCGAAGGCGTCGACGTCCTTCGGGTGGTACCCGGTGCCGAGGGGGCTCACCCGTGAGAACCGCTGTCCGTCCGGCCGCTCGAGCCGTGCCACGACGTCCGAGGCCTTGGCGCGAGCCTCGGCGTACCAGGCCTTCTGCCCGGCATCGGCGATCTCCCGCTCCCGCTCCCGGGCGGCGAAGGCGTCCTCGAGCCGCTCGAGCGCGGCGTCGACGTGCGCGGTGGAGTAGCCGCCCTTCCGCATCGAGAACGCGGTGGCGCGGATCTTCGCTGCCTCGAGCCCCGGCTCGGTGTCGTTCGCCGTGTAGGCACGGCGTGCGTCCTCGAGGAAGCGCTCGACCTCGTCGACGTCGTACCCGAGGGTCCTGCGTGCTGCGTTCGGGAAGGTGGTGGCCACGGCGTCATTCTGCCAGCACCGTTCCCTGGTGCGACCTGGACGCGCCCACGCCCACGTTCAGGGAGCGGGCCAGCGGTGCGCGCCGGGTTCAGTGGTTGACGATGAGGAACAGCACGTAGGCGACCGCGGCGGACGGCAGGATGCTGTCGATGCGGTCGAGGAGCCCACCGTGGCCCGGCAGGAACGACGAGATGTCCTTGATGCCGAGGTCGCGCTTGATCATCGACTCGGTGAGGTCGCCGAGCGTCGCGGAGCCCGAGATGAGGACTCCGAGGACGATCCCGGTCCACCAGGGGAGCCCGAGCAGCAGCACGCTCACGATGATGCCGACCACGATGCTCGCGGCGACGGAGCCCGCGAAGCCCTCCCACGTCTTCTTCGGACTGATCCGCGGCGCCATCGGGTGCTTGCCGAGGTTGAGGCCCGTGGCGTACGCACCCGTGTCGACCGCGACGACCACGAGGATGAAGGCGATCACCCAGAACTGACCGTCCCGCTGCGCGGAGAGCAGCACGACGCAGGCGCCGAGCAGCGAGATGTACGCCTGCACGAACAACCCGTTCGTGAGGTCGCGCACGACGTTCCCCACGGGTGGCTTCGTCCGTGCGACCGCGACCTCGACCAGGCGCCACGCGCTGATGAGGACGATCCCGCCGAGCAGCGTGAACAGCGCCGCGACCTGACCGAGCAGGAACGCGGCGGGGACGACGGCGATCGCGACGCCGACGCTCGGGATCCGGGGGACGTCGCGACCGGCGAAACGCATCGCACTCGTGAGCTCGTACACCCCGACCCCGAGCAGGAACGCCGCGACCACCATGAACGCGGGCTTCCAGATGAGGAGCGCCGCGAGCATGACGACCGCGAACGCGAGCGCGATGCCGATCGCCGCCGGCAGGTTGCGCCCGGTCCGTGCCGTCAGCGCCTCGTTCCGCGCGTCGAAGTCGGCGCGGCGCCGCTGGATCGATGCCTCGAAGTCCGCCCGCGCGGCCCGGGCCCGGGCGTCGAAGTCCTGCCGGAGTCCGCGTTTGGCGGGGTCCTGGGTGGTGGGGCGGTCACCGCCCTGGTCGTGAGGACGCATCAGACCTCGAGGAGTTCGGCTTCCTTCTTCTTCAGCGCGTCGTCGATCTGGTCGACGTGCTTCTTCGTGATGGTGTCGAGCTCCTTGTCGGCGCGAGCGATCTCGTCGTCCGAGATCTCGCCCTTGAGCGCGTCGAGGTCGTCCTTCGCCTTGCGCCGGATGTTCCGCACGACGACCTTGTGGTCCTCGCCCTTACCGCGGACGAGCTTCACGAACTCCTTGCGGCGGTCCTGCGTCAGCTCCGGGATCGTCACGCGGACGACCTCGCCGTCGTTCGACGGGCTGGCGCCGAGGTTCGGGAACGTCGCGATGGCGCGCTCGATCTCCTTCAGCGCTGACTTGTCGTAGGGCGTCACGACGAGCGTGCGCGCTTCCGGGGTCTGCATGCCGGCGAGCTGCGCGAGCGGCGTCGGCGTGCCGTAGTAGTCGACCGGGATCTTCTGGAAGAGGGCGGCGTTGATGCGGCCGGTGCGGACGGTCGAGAAGTCGTCCTTGGCGACGTCGACGGCCTTCGCCATCTTCTCGGTGGCTTCGGTCAGGACATCACTGATCACGGTGTTACTCCTTCGGTACTGCGTCGAGTCTAGTCAGCGGGCAGGGTCAGTTGCTGACCACCGTGCCGATCCGCTCCCCGCGGATCGCCGCGGCGACGTTGCCCTCGCCCTCCATGCCGAACACGTGCATCGGCATGCCGTTGTCCATGCACAGCGAGAAGGCGGTCGCGTCGACGACCTTGAGGCCCTGGAGCAGGGCGTCCTGGTACGTGACGTGGTGGAGCTTCTCCGCGGTGGCGTCCTTCTTCGGGTCGGCGGTGTAGACGCCGTCGACGCCGTTCTTGGCGACGAGGACCTCGTGCGCGTCGATCTCGAGCGCCCGCTGCGCCGCGACCGTGTCGGTCGAGAAGTAGGGCAGCCCCGCTCCGGCGCCGAAGATGACGATCCGCCCCTTCTCGAGGTGTCGCTCGGCGCGCCGCGGGATGTACGGCTCCGCGACCTGGGTCATGCTGATCGCGGACTGCACGCGCGTGGCGGCACCGGCCTGCTCGAGGAAGTCCTGCAGCGCCAGCGCGTTCATGACCGTCCCGAGCATGCCCATGTAGTCCGCACGGCCGCGGTCCATCCCCCGCTGCGAGAGCTCGGCCCCACGGAAGAAGTTGCCGCCGCCGACGACGATGGCGACCTCGACGTCCTGCGCCGCCGCCGCGATCTCCTTCGCGATCGTGCTGATGACGTCAGGGTTCACCCCGAGCGACCCGGCACCGAACGCCTCCCCCGACAGCTTCAGCAGGACCCGGCGTCGTCCGGTCTTCTCGTTCGTCATGTGGTCGCACCCTTCGTCGAATGTCTCGTGGGAATCTACTCGCGCGCCCGACGGCGCGCGAAAAACGGGGCCCGGAACCAGATGCTGGTTCCGGGCCCCGTCACGGGTTCGTTACGCGCCGACCTTGACGCGGGCGAAGCCCTGGATCGTGATGCCGGCGTTCTCGGCGGCCTTCGCGACGGAGAGCTTGTTGTCCTTCGCGTAGTCCTGCTCGAGGAGCGCCACCTGCTTGCGGTACGCGTTGAGGCGACCCTCGACGATCTTCGGGAGGGCGGCCTCGGGCTTGCCCTCCTCGCGCGTGATCGCCTCGACGGTCGCGCGCTCCTTCTCGATGTCCTCGGCCGGGATCTCGTCGCGGGTGAGGTACGTCGGGTTCGCGAACGCGATGTGCTGCGCGATCGAGCGGGCCTCGGCGGCGTTGTCACCCTCGTAGGCGACGACGACGGCGATCTGCGGCGGGAGGTCCTGCGACGTCTTGTGCAGGTAGATCTCGAAGGCCGAGCCCTCGACACGGCGGACCGTGCGGATCTGGATCTTCTCGCCGAGCTGCGCCGCGGCCTCGTTCACGACGTCGAGGACGGTCTTGCCCTCGGCGTCGGCGGCGTTCGCGGACGCGACGTCGGTCGCACCGGCGGCGGCGACCGCCGCGAGGACCTTGTCGCCGAGGGCGACGAAGCGCTCGTTCTTCGCGACGAAGTCGGTCTCGCTCGCGAGCTCGACGACGGTCGCGGCACCGTTCTCGGCCGAGGCCACGACGATGCCCTCGGAGGTGGCGCGGTCGTCGCGCTTGGCGACGGCCTTCGCACCCTTGATGCGGAGGAGCTCGACGGCCTTGTCGTAGTCGCCGTCGGCCTCGACGAGCGCGTTCTTGGCGTCCATCATGCCGGCGCCGAGGTCGTCACGGAGCTTCTTCACGTCAGCAGCGGTGAAGTTTGCCATTGACTGGAGTCCTTTCTGGACTTGCGTGTGTGGGACGTGGAGCGGGGCGTCGGACCATCACGGTCCGACGCCCCACGAGGTCACTCGGCGGAGGTGGCGTCCGCGTTCTCGGAAGCCGCGGCGACCGGCTCGCCGATCTCCTTCGCGGCGACCTGTGCGTCGGCGTCGTTCTCCTCGACCGGGGTCTCGGCGGCGGGCGCCTCGGCAGCCGGGGCCTCAGCAGCGGCCGGCGCGGCCTGCTCGCCACCGAGGAGCTCCTGCTCCCACTCGGCGAGCGGCTCGGCCTCTTCCTCGTCGCCGCCGTTGTGGCGGGTCTTGAGGCCCTCGGCCGCGGCGTCGGCGACGATGCGCGTCAGGAGGCCGACGGAACGGATCGCGTCGTCGTTGCCCGGGATCGGGTACGTGATCTCGTCCGGGTCGCAGTTGGTGTCGAGGATGCCGATGATCGGGATCCCGAGCTTCTGCGCCTCGTCGACCGCGAGGTGCTCCTTCTTGGTGTCGACGATCCAGAGCGCGCTCGGGGTCCGCGTGAGGTTGCGGATGCCGCCGAGGGTCTTGTGGAGCTTGTCCAGCTCGCGCTTCTTGATGAGGAGCTCCTTCTTGGTGAAGCCCTTCGTCGTGTCGTCGAAGTCGATCTCCTCGAGCTCCTTCATGCGCGCGAGGCGCTTGGAGACCGTCTGGAAGTTCGTGAGCAGACCGCCGAGCCAACGCTGGTTGACGTACGGCTGGCCGACGCGGGTCGCCTGCTCGGCGATGGAGCCCTGCGCCTGCTTCTTGGTGCCCACGAAGAGGATCGTGCCGCCGTGCGCGACCGTCTCCTTGACGAAGTCGTACGCACGGTCGATGAAGGCCAGCGACTGCTGCAGGTCGATGATGTGGATGCCCGAGCGCTCGGCGAGGATGAAGCGCTTCACCTTCGGGTTCCACCGACGCGTCTGGTGTCCGAAGTGGACGCCGCTGTCGAGCAGCTGGCGGATGGTGACGACGGCCATGCCGTCCCTCCTTGTTCTCGGCGCGCGGCTGTTCGAGCCGCGTGCACGGTTGCGGTTGTGTCGGTCACGACCGGTGGTCGTGGCCCCTGGTGCCCCACTCCGGACGGCCGCCCGCTCGCGAGAACGGGACCGGTGGCCGCGGAGTGCGTGTGGACACGCGAAGTCAGCGCGCTCAGCGCGCTGCTGAAGAGATGCTAGCAGACCGTGGACGCACGGAAGGCGCGGTGCGGGGCGGACCCGCACCGCGCCTCCAGGCCGGTGGTGACGCCGGGGCGTCAGGACTTGGCGTCCACCGTCTCGCCCTCGGCCGTGATGCCCATCTCCTCGAGCGAGCGGCCCTTGGTCTCCGGGATCTTCCGGATGACGAAGAACAGGGAGAGCAGGGCGAACAGGGCGTAGATGCCGTAGGTGACCGTCAGGTTGAAGCCGGAGAGCACCGGGAAGGTGATCGTGACCAGGAAGTTCGCGATCCAGTTCGCCGCGGAGCCGACGCCGAGCGCCGTGGCGCGGATTCGGTTCGGGAACATCTCACCGAGCAGCACCCACATGAGCGGACCCCAGGTGGCGCCGAAGGACACGACGAAGAGGTTCGCGAAGATCAGCGCGATGACGCCCCACGCGCCCGGCAGCTGCGGCTCACCGTTCACGATGGTCGCCTGCGAGAACGCGATCGCGACCATCGTGAGCGACACGAACATGCCCGTGGAACCGGCGACGAGGAGCGGCTTCCGACCGAGCTTGTCCACCGTGAAGATCGCGATGAACGTCACTGCGACGTTGACGACCGACGTGATGGTCGAGATGAGGAACGACTGCTCCTCCTTGAAGCCGACGGCCTGCCAGAGCGTCGTCGAGTAGTAGAAGATCACGTTGATGCCGACGAACTGCTGCAGCACGGCGAGGATGATGCCGACCCACACGATCGGCTGGAGCCCGAAGCGGTTGCCCCGGATGGAGCCCTTCTTCTCGTTGGCCTCCTTCTCGATGCCGTCCTGGATCTCCTCGAGGCTCGTGTTCACCGTGTCGCGGGGGACGATCTTCTCCATCACGCCGCGCGCGTCGTCCGTGCGGCCCTTCGCGAGGAGGAAGCGCGGCGACTCGGGCAGCGTGATCGCGAGCACGCCGTAGACGACCGACGGGACCACGCCGACCAGGAACATCCAGCGCCAGGCCGCGAGGCCGAGCACCTGCTCCGAGGCACCACCGGCGGTGACGGCGAACAGCTGGTCGGAGAGCAGCGCGGCGAAGATTCCGAGGGTGATCGCGAGCTGCTGGAACGAGGCGAGACGACCACGGATGGCCTTCGGCGAGACCTCGGAGATGTACGCCGGGGCGATGACCGACGCGGTGCCGATGCCGAGACCGCCGACGAGGCGCCAGACCACGAGGTCCCAGGTGGCGAACGCGAAGGCGCTGCCGATCGAGCTGACGAAGAACAGCACGGCGGCCCAGAACATGACCCGGGTGCGGCCCCAGCGGTCCGCCAGCCGGCCCGCGAAGTAGGCGCCGAACGCGCAGCCGATCAGGGCAGACGCGACCGCGAAGCCGCTCGCGGCGTCGGACAGGCCGAACTCGCCCTTGATCGCGTCGACGGCTCCGTTGATCACGGAGGAGTCGAAACCGAAGAGGAAGCCGCCGACTGCCGCCGCGATGGCGAACAGGGTGACCTTCCCCTTGAACGCACGGTCCTCGCCGTGCTGGGTGGACGTGTTCGACACGGTGCTCCAGGTTCTTGCCGCCGTGCTGGGTGGGCGCACGGTGCTCCGGCGGTCGGCTGGTTCGCCGTCCGAGCGGCGTTGCGTGTTCCGGAGCGGCCCCGACTGTACTCCTCGGGCGCCGTGTGGTCATAACCGGTCCTGGCAGGTCCGCGTCGGCGGGCGCCGGGTCCGGCCTGGCACGTGCGCGGAGCAGGCGCGGGGTCCGGCCTGGCACGTGCGCGGAGCGGGCGCGCATCCCGGTGGGCAGCGGTTCCTCCACCGGCCGGGAGGCGCGGCTCGCCCTCCACGGACCACCTCTGGTCCGTCGCGTGGTCCGGCCCAGGGCGGGATGCTCACGGGATGGACGTGGGGACGACGGGCCGGGAAGGGCGTGCGGAAGCGGTGGGGCGGAGGCTTGCTGGGTCGGGGTCGGGGTCGGGGTCGGGGCCGGGGCCGGGGCCGGGGCCGGGGCCGGGATCGGGGCCGGGATCGGCGTCGGGGCCGGGGCCGGGGTCGGCACTGCGCGGTCTGCCGCGCCGGTGGGCGGCGCGCAGGTGGTGCGCGCACGCGTGGACGGCGCGCTGGCGGCCGGCGCACTGGAGGGCGCGCTGGTCGGCGGCGCGGCGGCGGGCGGCGCACTGGTGGGCGGGACACGGGTGCCCGACGCGCGCACGGTGGCTGCGCTCGGCGTTCGTGCTCGCGGCGGCCATCTCGTGCGCAATCGCATCGGTCGTCGGCGTTCCGACCGCTCTGCCAGCCACACCGACGTCTGCCACCGTCACGGATGCGGTCGGCGTGCAGCGCACGGGAGCCGAGGAGCCGCCGGCCCCGGGCGCTGCGGACGAACCCGCGACGGCTCCGTGGGTCTGGCCGACCGGGACACGCGTGGTCGAGCGGCCGTGGGAGGCTCCCGTTGACGACTACTCGTCCGGACACCGGGGCATCGACGTCCCGGCGCAGGTCGGCACGACGGCGGTGGCGGTCGCCGACGGGACGGTCTCCTTCGCAGGCCCCGTGGCGGGTCGGCCCGTCGTGACGATCGACCACGGCGACGGTTTCCTGAGCACGCTCGACTCCGTGACGCCGATCGTGGCGAAGGGCGACACGGTGACGCAGGGATCCCCCGTCGGCCACGTTGCGGTGGGCCACTGCCCGGCGAGTGCTCCGTGCGTGCACCTCGGAGCCCGCGTCGACGACCGGTACGTCGATCCGACACCGTTCCTCCCCACGGGCGAGTGGCCAGTGCTGCTGCCGACGTCGGCATGGTCAGGGTGAGCGCGGGTCGGCACCGCGGCTCGGCGGGTGACACCCGGGTACGACGCTGACGAGCCGACCACGGCCTGCCGGGCCCGGTGCGACGGGGCGTCGCCCACCCGGGCGCGGGATGCCGAGGCTCGGCCTGCGGGGGTGGGGTCGCCGGGCGGCTCCGCCACGCACGACTACCGACCGCCCGCCGAGCGCTCCCCGCGGTCACGCTCTAGGGTGGGCCGTCCGGTACACCTCGCGCAACCGCGCCGAGGACACGTGCGTGTAGATCTGCGTCGTGCCGAGGCTCGCGTGCCCGAGCAACTCCTGCACCGCTCGGAGGTCCGCACCGCCGTCGAGGAGGTGCGTCGCCGCCGTGTGCCGGAAGGTGTGCGGCCCCGCCGGTCCCTCCCCCGGGACGTCCTCCAACAGTCGGGCCACGATCCGGTAGGCGCTCCGCGTCCCGAGCCGGCCGCCGCGGTCCCCGAGGAACAGCGCGCTGCCGCTCCCACCGGTGTCCGCCGTACGCACACCGTCGACGTCGGCGGCGAGGCGCCGCGCCGCGAGCACCGGACGACCGCGCTCGAGCCACTCCTCGAGTGCGTCTCGTGCGGGAACGCCGAACGGCACCACGCGCTCCCTGCCGCCCTTGCCGAGGACCCGGACGGTCAGACGGCTCCGATCGACGTCGACGAGGTCGAGACCCACGAGCTCGCTGACCCGGATCGCCGCCGCGTACAGCAACTCGACGACGGCGAGGTCGCGGAGCGCCCCGGGATCGTCCGTCGCCGCTCGCGCCGAAAGCGCGTCGAGCATCGTCCGCACCTGGTCGTTCGACACCACCCGCGGCAGGTGTGCGGACCCCTTCGGGGCACGGAGTCGCACGGCCGGATCGGTCGCGAGGACCCCCGTCTCGCTCGCCCACCGGGTGAAGGCGCGCACCGACGACGACCGCCGCGCGATGGTCGCCCGGGCGAGCGCCTGCTGGTCGGCCTCCCACAGCCAGTCCCGGAGCAGCTCGAGCGAGACGCCGTCCACCGTGGTCGTGCCCCGGGCCGCCGCGAACCCGACCAGCTGCGCGAGGTCGTTGGCGTACGCGCGGACGGTCTGCTCACTGAGGCCCCGGGCGTGCCGCACGTGTCCGAGGAAGGCGTCGACCACCCGTCCCAGGTCCCGCTCTCCGTCCGTACCCGCCACGGGTCCAGGCTACGGCTCACCGCTGCGCGGTCCGGTGCCACCCGCCGACGCCGTGCTGCGCGAGCCCCTGGATCTGCGCCAGCGCGAGTGCGTCGGTCGCATCGGCGATCGACAACCCGCTGCGGCGCGCGATCTCGTCGACCGAGAGCGACCTCCGGCCGAGGGCATCGAGCGCGCGCAGGACGTCCGGGTCGTCGTGCACGACGAGCGGCGTACCGGACGGGTCACCGGGGGTACCGCCCCGCTGGTCGCGCGCTGCGGCCGCGGCCTCGTCCGGGTGGACCATGAGCTGTGCCCGCCCCAGGGCGACGAGCCGGTGGCATCCCACGGACGCTGCCGACGCGAAGGGCCCCGGAACGGCGAACACCGTCCTCCCGAGCTGGCCGGCGTGGTGGGCGGTGTTCAGTGCTCCGGACCGCGCGCCGGCCTCCACAACGACGGTGACGTCGGCCATCGCGGCGATGAGCCGGTTCCTGGCGAGGAACCGCCAGCGGGACGGTCGCGTCCCCGGCGGCGACTCGGCGATGACCGCGCCCTGCTGTGCGACGTTGCGGAGCAGCTCGACGTTCCCGGCCGGGTAGAGCTGGTCGACACCACCTGCGAGCACCGCGACCGTCGGTGCCCCGGCCGCGATCGCGACCCGATGGGCGACGGCGTCGATGCCGTACGCTCCCCCGCTCACGACGACGCACCCCGCGTCGACCGCCCTGGAGGTCACGTCCGCTGCTGCCTCGGCACCGGCGACCGTGTTCGCCCGCGAGCCCACCACGGCGACCGTCGGCGCGACGGTGAGGGCCGTCCGGGCACGGCCCGCCGAACGGGACCAGAGCACGAGCGGCGCGTGGTGCCCGAGGTCGTCGAGCCCGACCGGCCACCCGGGCGCGTCGGGCACGAGCAGGCGCGCTCCGACCGCGTCGGCTGCTGCGATGACCGCGCCGACGTCGGCGGACGCGAGGCGGGGTCGCCAGCGATCGATCGCCTTCGTCGCGGCCCTCGCGTAGGCGGGCAGGTCGTCCGTCCCCGCGACACCGCGCTCGGCGCACATCCCGACCATCGCGTCGATGCCGTCGTCGGCAGCGGCGAGGACGACCTCGAACGCGGACGCCGGCCCGAGTGCGTCGACCAGCCCGCCGGCGATCGCGTCACCGGGCTCGACGACGATCGACCACGCGACACGGGTGGCGAGCTCGATCGGGTCGAGCCCGTCGGCGTCCGCCAGCCGTGCAACGGCCTCGAGGAGTTCCGGGCGGTGCGGCGTCACAGCGCGCTCCGCAACGCGAGGGCACCCTGGACGTGCTCGGCGGTGGGCCGATCGGCCTCCGCGAGGTCGGCCAGCGTCCACGCCAACCGCATCACCCGGTCCCACCCGCGCATCGTGAGCGTCCCGCGGTCGAGCGCCTGGTCGATGACCGTGGTCGCGTCCGGTGCACCTCGCCCGTGGCGACGCAACCAGGTGCCGGTCACCTCACTGTTCAGACGCCACTCCGTGTCCCGGAGCCGAGCAGCAGCTCGGGCTCGCGCGGCCTCGACGCGGCCCCGGGCCTCGACGGTCGTCGGCGCACGGTCGGCTGCACCCCGGACCGCGGCCGACGTCACGCGCGGGACCTGCACGCGGATGTCGATCCGGTCGAGCAACGGACCGGACAGCCGGCCGAGGTACCGACGAACCGTGCTCGGCGAGCACTCGCACGGGGACGAGTGCGCGATGCCGGCGTGGCCGCACGGGCACGGGTTCGCCGCGAGCACGACCTGACACCGTGCGGGGAACTCGACGGCTCCTGCAGAGCGGTGCACGGCGATGCGCCCGGACTCCAGCGGCTGCCGGAGCGCGTCGAGCACGGCACGAGGGAACTCGGGCGCCTCGTCGATGAAGAGCACGCCGTGCGTCGCCCGGGACACCGCCCCCGGCCGGATCACCCCGGATCCGCCGCCGATGAGCGCGACCGCCGAGGCCGAGTGGTGCGGAGCCTCCCACGGCGGGCGTCGCGTCCAGGACCGTGCGCCGTGACCCGCGACGGACCGCACCGCGGCGACCTCGAGCGCCTCCGCGTCGTCGAGGTCGGGCAGGATCCCGGGGAGCCGCTCGGCGAGCATGGTCTTGCCGGCGCCGGGCGGCCCGAGCATGAGGACGTGGTGCCCGCCCGCTGCTGCCGCGAGCACGGCGCGGACACCGACCTCGTTGCCGACGACCTCGCCGAGTTCCGGCTCGGCACGCACCGTGTGGTCCGGAGCGGGCGGCGCCGCGGGCACCGGCTCCACCTCGACCGGCGGCAGCGCCGCTCCGGCGTCGATGGCCGCGGCGCGGAGCGAGTCGACCGGCACCAGGTCGATCCCGCCGACGATCCGCGCCTCGTCCAGGTTGCCGGTCGGGACGACCGCGCGCCGGACACCGGCATCGCGCGCCGCGAGCAGCATCGGGACGATGCCGACGACCGGACGGAGTCGTCCGTCGAGCCCGAGTTCGCCGAGGTGGACGGTCGCTGCTGGCAGTCCCGGTGCCGAGCCGGACGCCACGAGCACGGCCATGGCGATGGCGAGGTCGAACCCCGATCCCCGCTTCGGCACGGCCGCCGGGGTGAGGTTCACCGTGATGCGCCGGGCCGGCAGCGGGCACCCCGCGTTCGACGCTGCCGACCGGACCCGCTCGCGGGCCTCTCCGAGCGCGGTGTCGGGCAGCCCGATGATCCGGAACGCCGGCAGCTGGCTCGTCAGGTGCGCCTCGACCTCGACGAGCCGCCCGCTCACCCCGAGCAGCGCCACCGCCGTCGCGCGACCGATGCCGGTCACTGCACACCCTCGACGTGTTCGACGACGGTCCTCGGTCCGTCGACGTGCACGGCCACCGCGTCGATGCGGACCGACCGGGCGCTGACGTCGGAGTGCTCCGCGAACCATGCGGGCACGAGCTGTCGCAGGCGTCGGACCTTGGTGTCGGTGATCGCCTCGAACGGGTGCCCGGTCGTTCCCCCGGCTCGGGTCTTCACCTCGATGAAGACGAGGGTGTCGCCGTCCCGGGCGACGATGTCGATCTCGCCCCGCGCGCACCGCCAGTTCCGTTCGACGATGCGATGCCCGCGTCGCTCGAGCCATTCCGCGGCGATTGATTCACCGTGCGTACCGAGTGGTGTCGTCGTTCCGTTTCCCATGTTCCGCCTCCGGTCCCAGGGTGCGGGACCGAGCGCATCGTGGAATGCTTCGGGACGAGCGCTGTGGACGACGAGCAGTTCGGAGTCGTTGTGCAGGAATGACGAACGGGCCCGGACGATCACTCGTCCGGGCCCGTCGACGTCGTGTCAGTGTGCGGCGGCGTACGCTTCCTGCACCTGCGTGGAGATGCGGCCGCGGGACGACACCTCGTACCCGTTCTCCTTCGCCCATTCACGGATCTTCGCGAGCTCCTCGGAGTTGCCACGCTTCGGCGCGGGCTTCGACGAGGAGGCACCACCGGAGCGACGACCGCTCACCTTGCGTGCAGCGGCGACGTAGTCGGAGATCGCCTCGCGGAACTTGTCGACATTGTCGTTCGAGAGGTCGATCTCGTAGTTCGAGCCGTCGAAGCCGAACTCCACGGTGCGACCTTCGCCGGGGGTGATGGGCGAATCGTCGAGGTCGTCGACGAGCTGAACGGTGACCTTCTGTGCCATTGCGACTCCTTGATCGGGGAAAGTCTTCCCCGGAACGTTATCGCAGATGAATGCATTCGGTCACCGTGACGGCGGCGATCCTCAGGAAATCACTCGTCGAGGGCGAGTTCCTTCGGCAATTCGAGTTCCCGCGCCGTCAGTTCTTCGACATTGACGTCCTTGAACGTGAGCACTCGAACAGATTTCACGAAACGGTCGGAGCGGTACACGTCCCAGACCCAGACGTCCTTCATCGACAATTCGAAGTAGAAGTCGTGCTCGGTGTCGCGGCGCACGAGTTCGACCTCGTTCGCCAGGTAGAAGCGTCGCTCGGTCTCGACCACGTACCGGAACTGCGACACGACGTCGCGGTACTCGCGGTACAGGGCAAGTTCGACCTCGCGGTCGTAGTCGTCGAATTCGTCGTCATCCATCGCGCCCCACAGTCTACGGCGACGCGCGACGCCCGTCCTCACCGCCGCCCGACCGGACGGCAGCAGACCCCGACCCGACAGCGACCGGACCGGAACCGGACCCCGACCACACCCGGTCCCCGAGCCGACGGGGTCACCCGACCGCGTCGAGCTCCTCGAACCCGTCGAGCGCGACGCTCGATGCCTGGTGCAGCCACGACGACCGGTGCAGCGCGTGCGCCCCGACGTTCCGGATGCCGTCGTAGTGCGCGGCCGAGCCGTACCCCTTGTTGGACGCCCAGGCGTAGTGCGGCGCCTCGTCGTGCGCGGCAACCATCAGGGCGTCTCGAGCGACCTTGGCGACGACGGACGCCGCGGCGACCGAGGCGCAGTCCCGGTCCGCCTTCACGCGCACGACGACCTCGAGCGGCCCGGACCCGGTCAGCAGCGCCGGCGGGACCGCACGCGAGAGCCAGTCGAACGAGCCGTCGAGCACGACCACCGCCCGGTCGAGCGACACACCGCGGTCCACGAGTCGAGCGAGCGCCGCGGCTCCCGCCTGTCCGAGCGCCGGCACGATGCCCTGCCGGTCGACCACCCCGGCGGACGCCATCCCGACCGCGGTCGGCGCCCACCGCTCCACGACGGGGACGAGGGACTCCCGGCGGGTCGCACTGAGCAGCTTCGAGTCGGCGAGCCCCTGCGGGACCCGGCCGATGTCGACCGTCACCGCGGAGACCCCCACGGCGACCGGCCCGGCGATGGCACCGCGGCCGACCTCGTCCATGCCGATCACGGTCACCCGCCCGTCGCCCAGCAGTCGCTTCTCGACGCGGAGGTTCGGCCGGACGGCGGTCACCGGTCCCGCTCCTCCACACCGGCGAACACGTCCGGGTAGTCGTCCAACCAGGTCCACCGGCTCGTCGGCCACGAGATCACGAACGCGCGCCCGGTGACGTCGGACAGCGGCACGAAGCCCTTCGACGGGGTGTCGCCGTTGTACCGCGAGTCCTTCGAGTCGTTGCGGTTGTCGCCCATGACCCAGATCGTGCCCTTCGGCACGGTGACGTCGAAGTTCGTCGCGGACGCGGGTGCACCGGCGGGGAGCTTCAGGTAGGGCTCCTTGATGGGGACGCCGTTGACCGACATCTGCCCGAGGTCGTTGCAGCACGAGACGCGGTCACCCGGAAGACCGATCACCCGCTTGATGAGGTGGTCGTCACTGTCCCCGGTGCCCAGGCCGATCTGCGTCAGTGCCCAATCGACGGCCTTGCCGGCAGGGGTCGTCGGCGCGACCTTCGGGACGTCGCTGCCCGTGAGCCAACCGCCCGGGTCCTTGAACACCACGACGTCACCGCGCTTGAGCGAGACCACGTCCGGCACGAGCTCGTTCACGATCACGCGGTCGTTGATCTGGAGGGTGTTCTCCATGGACCCCGACGGGATGTAGAACGACCGGACGAGGAACGTCTTCACGAGGAACGACACCAGGAGCGCCGCGATGAAGATGATGACGAGGTCACGGACGAAGGTGAGGACACCGTTCCGCTTCTTCCCCGAGCGTGGCCGCAGCGCCGGTTCCTTCGTCGTGTCGGTCATTTCCACTCTCGTTCGTGCAGGACTCCCCCGGCCGACGACGACGCCCGCCCGGGGAAGGAGAAAGCCCCCGTCCACGCACAACCGTACATGGACGAGGGCTCGTCAGCGGCGTCCGGCTCGCGGGCGCCCACTGCGAAGGCGATCAGGCGTCGCGCTTCTCCTTGATCTTGCGGCGGGCCGCCTTGCCGCGGAGCTCGCGCAGGTAGTAGAGCTTCGCGCGACGGACGTCACCGCGGGTGACGACCTCGATGTGGTCGATGATCGGCGAGTGCACCGGGAACCAGCGCTCGACGCCGACCTGGAAGCTGACCTTGCGGACCTTGAAGGTCTCGCCGAGGCCGTGACCCTGACGGGCGATGACGACGCCCTGGAAGACCTGGATACGCGAGCGCGTGCCCTCAATGATGTTGACGTGCACCTTGATGGTGTCACCGGGGCGGAAGTCGGGGACGTCGGTGCGCAGCGATGCTGCGTCGACGGAGTCGAGGAGCTGGCTCATGGTGGGTCTACTCTCTGCGGACGCGCACGGGTCGCCGCGGATCGGTGTCGGAAAGTGTGTGGTTCGTGCCCGGTGTCGGCGACTCCCCCGTGGCAGAGTCCAGCCAGGGCACAGCGTGCAATCTTGCCACAGGACGCGCCGGACACAAAACGACGGTCGTCCCCGGCAGGATGGACGCATGATCGAACTCCGTACGCCCGCCGAACTCGACGGCCTCCGCGTCGCAGGGCGCTTCGTCGCCGACGTCCTCGACGAGCTGCTCGACACCGTCGGCGTCGGCGTGAACCTGCTCGACCTCGACCGCGTCGCCGCCCGCATGATCGCCGACCGCGGCGCGGCGAGCTGCTACGTCGACTACCACCCGTCCTTCGGGAAGAGCCCCTTCGGCAAGAACCTCTGCACCTCGGTGAACGACGCGGCACTGCACGGCCTGCCGTACGACCGCGTGCTCGTCGACGGCGACCTCGTGAGCCTCGACTTCGCCGCGAGCGTCGACGGCTGGGTGGCGGACTCGGCGGTCACCGTGCAGGTCGGCACCCCGCGTGACGACGACCAGCGCCTCGTCCAGACGGTCGAGGCGGCACTCGCGGCCGGCATCGAGCAGTTCCGCGTCGGCAACAAGCTCGGTGACGTCTCGTACGCGATCGGCCACGTGGCCAAGCAGGCCGGCTACGACGTGAACACGCAGTTCGGCGGCCACGGCGTCGGTCGGACGATGCACGGCGATCCCCACGTGCCGAACGACGGTCGCCCCGGGCGCGGCCTGAAGCTCCGCCCGGGTCTCGTGGTCGCGATCGAGCCCTGGCTCATGCAGGGCACGGACGAGCTCGTCCAGGACGACGACGGCTGGACGCTCAAGAGCGTCGACGGGTCGCGGGCGGCGCACGTCGAGCACACCGTCGCGGTGACCGAGGACGGACCGGAGGTCCTCACCCTGCGCCGCGCGCAGCGCGCCGACGCGACCGCCTGACGACCGGGAGGCACGGGTCGAGTCCGTCCCGCAACTGGCGGCCGGGAGGAACGAGGCGGGGCCGACCCGCGCCTCCCGGCAGGAGCGGCGGAGCCGGGTCCCCGCTGCGCGCCGGAGCGGTCCCCTGCTGCACGCAGCGGATCGCGCACCGCGACGGATACGCGCCCGCCCGACGCGCAGCGCGCCGTCCGCGCACCACGAAGGCCGCGCACCGCGACGGACGTGCGGCACACGGCGAGCGGAGCGCGCCGCCGGCCGACGGCGACGCTGCTAGTCCCCGGCGGGCCCGTCGACGGGTCCGGACAGCAGGTCCGGTCGCACGCGCCGCGTGCGCTCCACCTGCTGTTCGTGCCGCCACGCGGCGACGCGGGCGTGGTGTCCGCTCAACAGGACCTCGGGCACGTCGAACCCGCGCCACGAGGCTGGCTTCGTGTACGAGGGGTGCTCGAGCAGGCCGTCCTCGTGGGACTCCTCGACGAGCGACTCCGGGTTGCCGACGACGCCGGGGACGAGCCGCCCGACGGCCTCGATCATCGCCATGGCGGCGACCTCGCCACCGTTCAGCACGTAGTCGCCGAGGGACAGCTCGACGACGGAGGCCCGCGACGCGGCCCAGTCGAGCACGCGGGCGTCGATGCCCTCGTACCGCCCGCAGGCGAACACGAGGTGGTCGGTGTCGGCAGCGAGTGCCCGGGCGATGGACTGCCGGAACGGCGTCCCCGCGGGCGTCGGGACGACCAGGGTCGACGAGCCGTCCGGTCGGAACACCGACTCGAGCGCCTGCGCCCACGGCTCCGGCTTCATGACCATGCCCGCTCCACCGCCGTACGGGGTGTCGTCGACGGTGCGGTGCCGGTCCGTCGTCCAGTCGCGGAGGTCGTGGACGTGCAGGTCGAGCAGCCCGTCGACGCGGGCCTTGCCGAGCAGCGAGACGTCGAGCACCGAGAAGAACTCGGGGAAGATCGTGACGATGTCGATGCGCACGCGGACTAGTCCGTGACCGTCTCGGGCCGCGAGGTGTCCTCGGGCTCCTCGAACAGGCCCGTCGGCGGGGTCACCGTGACGGTGCCGGCCGCGATGTCGACCGCGGGCACGATGGCCGAGACGAACGGGACGAGGACCTCGCCGCGGTCCGGGGTGTCGACGGCCAGCAGGTCCTGTGCCGGCAGGTGGTCGACCCGCGCGACCTTCCCGACGGAGACCCCGTCGCGGAGGACGGTCAACCCGACGAGCTGGTGGTCGTACCAGGCGTCGTCCTCACCGGTCTCGGCGTCGGTGTCCTGCTCGACCCAGAGGATCGCCCGCGCGAGTGTCTCGGCGGCGGTGCGGTCCGCGACGCCCTCGAAGAAGGCGACCGGGTGGCCGTTGTACCAGCGGAGCTCGTCCAACGTGATGGTCTTGCCCGACCAGGGCGAGTCGTCCGGGACCTGGAGCGTGAACACGGCTCCTGACGTGAACCGACGATCCGGGTCGTCGGTGTAGAGCTCGAGCTTGATGCCGCCCTTGAGCCCGTGCGCCTTCGTGATGCGACCCACCCGGAGCTGGGTCGTCTCCCTAGGAATCGGTGTCGACCACGTCGACCCGCACCCGCTTGCCGTCGGCGAGAGCCGAGACGAGGGTGCGGAGCGCCTTTGCGGTCCGTCCGGCGCGACCGATCACGCGGCCGAGGTCCTCGGGGTGCACACGCACCTCGAGGACCTCGCCCCGCGCGGAGGTGGAACTGGCGACGCGCACGTCGTCCGGGTGATCGACGATCCCCTTGACGAGGTGCGTCAGCGCGGATTCGAGCAAGGAATCAGGCCTCGGTCGTCTCGGCGGCGTCGTCGGCCGGAGCCTCGGCAGCGGCCGGGGCCTCCGCCTTCTTCTCCGACTTCGGCTTGAGGACCGGCTTCTTCGCCGAGTCGGCCACGAAGGCCTGCTTCGGCTCGGCCGTCTTCACCTTGGAGGCGGTGTCCTTCTCGCCCTTGAACTTGGCCCAGTCACCGGTGAGCTTGAGCAGCGCGGCGACCTGCTCGGTCGGCTGCGCGCCGACGGAGAGCCAGTACTGCGCACGGTCGGAGTCGATCTCGATGACCGACGGCTCCTCGGTGGGGTGGTACTTGCCGATCTCCTCGATCGAACGACCGTCGCGCTTGGTGTGCGAGTCGGCGACGACGATGCGGTAGTACGGCGCACGGATCTTACCGAGACGCTTGAGACGGATCTTGACAGCCACAAATGCTCCTGTTGCGTGTTGTTGTGGTTGAACCGGACCGCGGGCGTGGGGGCACACACGGTGGAAGCTCGATGAGAGTCGTGCACAGCTGGATAGAGGGTCGAGCAGGCACGATTCGACCGTTCATTGTTGCAGATTCCGCGTCACGGCGCGAGTCGACGCACCGCCTCGAGTGCCTCGCTCGTCGCGCGGACGGCGTCGACGCTCCGGGCGTCCCGCGCACCGCCGACGACGGCGTACGGCAAGCCGGCGGCCTGGAGGCCCGGCTCGAGCCCGGCGGTCGCCTCGCCGTGGCCGGTTCCCACGTCCCCGGTCGCGCGCTCCTGCCCGGCGCACACGACGACGTGGTCGGCCGGCACCACGAGCTCCTCGCCGTGCTCGTCGCGGACCCAGAGCGTGCCGGGTTCGATGCGGAGGTACTCCTGCACGCCGCCGAGCATCCGCACGCCCGCGTCCCGGAGCCGACCGATCGCGACCCACCGCGAGGTGATGCCGATGCCCGTGCCGAACTTGCCGGAGCGCCGGAGGACGGTGACGTCGCTGCCGGGTCGGAGGATGCGCCCCACGGCGGGGAGGCGCTGCGGCACGTCCCCGACGACCGCCGTGGAGACGTCGACGTCCCAGCGGCGTCCGAACTCGTCGGCACGGACCCGCTCGTCCGGTGACTCGACGAGGAACGCGGCGGTGTCGATCCCGATCCCGCCGCCGCCGATGATCGCGACGGTGCCCGCCGGGACCCCGTCACGCAGAGCTCGCTCGTAGGGGACGACGTGCGGCAGCTCGGCGCCCGGCACGTCGACCGCGCGCGGGACGACCCCCGGGGCCAGCACGACGGCGTCGCTGTCCTCCAGGTCCGCCGCGGTCGCCGCACGCCCGAGGTGCACGGTGGCACCGCGCGCGTCGAGTTCGGCGTGGGCCGCCCGGACGGTCGCGGCGTAGTCCTCCTTGCCGGGCACGAGCGCCGCCAGGTCGAACTGTCCGCCGAGACGCTCCGACGCCTCCCAGAGCGTCACCCGGTGACCGCGACGGGCGGCGTCGACGGCGGCGGCGAGCCCGGCCGGTCCCCCGCCCACGACGTCGACCCGCTTCGGAGCGTCGGTCGGTCGGAGCGGGAACGCGAGCTCCCGTCCGGCGCGGGGGTTGACGAGGCAGGAGACCGGCGCGCCGACGATCGACCGGTCGAGGCACGCCTGGTTGCAGCCGATGCAGGTGTTCACGAGGGCGAACTCGCCGGCGAGCGACCGGTCGACGATGGCCGGGTCGGCGAGGAACGGACGCGCGAGGGCCACGGCGTCCACCAGGCCGTCGGCGAGCACGACCTCGCCGTCGCGGAGGTCCGTCATCCGGTTCGACGCGATGACGCGCACGTCCGGGTGGTCGGAGCCGCGGACGACCCGGGCGACGCGCTCGGCGTACACCAGCCACGCTCCGTGGGGCACCGCGGCCTGCACGGTCGGTGTGCGGGACTCGTGCCAGCCGATGCCGACCGAGATCCCGTCGAGGCCGAGGGGCAGCAGCTCCCGGACGAGCGCCTCGACCTCGTCGTCGGTCGTCGATCCGGGCATGAGGTCGGCACCGGACAGCCGGATCGTGACCGCGAGGTCGGGGACCGCCGCACGGACCGCCCGCACGACGGACACCGCGAAGCGTCGGCGCCGCTCGGGCGAGCCGCCCCAGTCGTCGTCGCGCAGGTTCGTCAGCGGCGACTGGAACTGGTTGATGAGGTAGCCCTCCGACGCCATGATCTCGACGCCGTCGAACCCGATGTCCCGGGCCGACCGCGCAGCGGCGGCGAAGTCCTCGACGGTGCGCTCGACCTCCGCGGCCGTCAGCTCCTCGGGGACGACGCCGCGGGCGGCCGACCACGGCAGCGCCGACGGTGCGACGGCGCGCTGCGGTCGGCCGTGCCGGTCCACCAGGCCGTGCACGAGCGCGTACCGGCCGGCGTGGAACAGCTGCGCGAGGACGGCTCCCCCGGCGTCGTGCACGGCCTCGACCGCGACGCGGAAGCGCTCGTCGGCGCCACCCACGCCGAACACCGCGAAGTCCGGACCGCCGCGTGCCTCGTCGCTCACGGCGATGCCGCCGGTGACGATGAGCGCCGCACCGCCCTCGGCGCGCTCGCGGTAGAACGCCGCCATGCCCGCGCCGCCGTCGTCCTGCACCTCGAGCCCGGTGTGCATCGAGCCCATCACCACCCGGTTCGACAGGGTGAGGGGACCGAGGGTCCACGGCGAGGAGACGACCGCGAGGTCGGGCACGGCGACGTTGCTCATGGCACCACTCTGCCCGACGGCGCGCCCGGGGCCGAGTTCGTTGTGCGCACCCTCCAACCGCGCGGGCAGGATGGCCGCATGGACATCCGCTTCACCGAGTCCCACCCGTCGACCATCGGCGTCGAGTGGGAACTCCCGCTGGTCGACCGTGGCACCGGCGACCTCGCGCCGCGCGCACCGGCGGTGATCCGGGCGGTGCAGGAGCGGCTCGGCGACCCCGACCGGGTCACCGAGGAACTGCTCACCAACACGGTCGAGGTGGTCACGGGTGTCCACCGCACGGTCGGCGGCGCGACCTCCGAGCTCTCCGCGACCATCGGCGAGGTCATCGACGCCGCCGAGCCGCTCGACGCCCAGGTCATGTGCTCCGGGACGCACCCCTTCGCGCTCTGGGACCAGCAGGAGATCACCGCGGACAGCGAGCACTACACGACGCTCATCGACCGCACGCGGTGGTGGGGCCGTCAGATGCTCATCTGGGGCGTGCACGTCCACGTCGGCATCGACGACCGCGACAAGGCCGTGCCGATCATGAACGCCATGCTCGCGTACGTCCCGCACCTGCAGGCGTTCACCGCGTCGAGTCCGTTCTGGGGCGGGACGGACACCGGCTACGCGTCGAACCGTGCGCTCATGTTCCAGCAGCTCCCGACCGGTGGCCTCCCGCCCGGGATCGACGACTGGTCGGGCTTCGAGACCGTGGTCGGCGACCTCACGAAGACCGGGGTCATCGACGGGTTCAAGGACCTGCGCTGGGACATCCGGCCCTCGCCCGGGTGGGGGACCCTCGAGAACCGGGTGTCCGACGGCATCTCGACGCTGCACGAGGTCGGCGCCGTCACCGCGTTCGTCCAGTGCCTCGTCACCGCACTGTCGGACCGGCTGGACCGCGGCGAGGTCCTGCCGTCGATGCAGCAGTGGTTCATCCGCGAGAACAAGTGGCGCGCCGCCCGGTACGGCATGGACGCCGAGATCATCACGAACGCGGACGGCGACGAGCGGCTCGTCACCGACGAGGTGCGTGACCTCGTGCGGCGGCTGGACCCGATCGCGGAGCGCCTCGGCTGCCAGGAGGAGCTGCACCACCTCGACACGATGACCGAGCGCGGGGCTTCTTACCAGCGGCAACTCACGGTCGCGCAGGAGAACGGCGGAGACCTCCGCGCGGTCGTCAGCCACCTGGTCGCGGAGCTGCGCGACTCGCTCTAGTCGGCAACGGACGGACGGGAGGCGCGGTGCCAGCTGGCA
>CAJYUW010000014.1 GCA_913778205.1 uncultured Curtobacterium sp. | reverse complement strand
GCGGTGCGAGTCGCCAGCGCACAACCAAAGTCACTCCGCACCACGGATCCCCGTGGTGCGGAGTGACTTTGGTTGTGCGGGCGTGCGCGCGCGGCGCCGCGGCGGCGGCGCCGCCGCAGCGGGCGCGCCGGAGCAGGAGTCCGCCCGGGCAGCGTGCGGCTACGCGGACTTCTCGATGCGCTTCGCGTGCGGGCGCGGCACGATCGTCGGCGCCGCGTTCTCGAGCACGGACTCGCGGGTGATCACCACGCGTGCGACGTCGTCATCCGAGGGGACGTCGAACATCACCGGGCCGAGCACTTCCTCGAGGATCGCGCGGAGACCGCGGGCACCGGTCTGGCGCAGCACGGCGAGGTCGGCGATCGCCTCGAGGGCCCCGCGCTCGAACTCCAGCTCGACGCCGTCGATCTCGAACATCCGCTGGTACTGCTTGACGAGGGCGTTCTTCGGCTCGGTGAGGATCTGCATGAGCGCGGCCTGGTCGAGCTGCGACACGGTGGTCACGACGGGCAGACGACCGATGAACTCCGGGATGAGCCCGAACTTGTGGAGGTCTTCCGGCAGGACGTCGGAGAAGAGGTCCTGCTGGTCGAGCGGGCTGTGCAGCGGCGCACCGAAGCCGATGCCGCGCTTGCCGACCCGGGAGGACACGATGTCCTCGAGCCCGGCGAACGCCCCCGCCACGATGAACAGCACGTTCGTCGTGTCGATCTGGATGAACTCCTGGTGCGGGTGCTTCCGACCGCCCTGGGGCGGCACCGAGGCGGTCGTGCCCTCGAGGATCTTGAGCAGCGCCTGCTGCACGCCCTCGCCCGACACGTCGCGCGTGATCGACGGGTTCTCGGCCTTGCGGGCGATCTTGTCGACCTCGTCGATGTAGATGATCCCGGTCTCGGCGCGCTTGACGTCGTAGTCGGCGGCCTGGATGAGCTTGAGGAGGATGTTCTCGACGTCCTCGCCGACGTAGCCCGCCTCGGTCAGGGCGGTGGCGTCGGCGACGGCGAACGGCACGTTGAGGCGCTTCGCGAGCGTCTGCGCCAGGTAGGTCTTGCCGCAGCCGGTCGGCCCGATGAGCAGGATGTTCGACTTCGCGATCTCGATGTCGTCGCGGTCCTCGGCGGCGGTGATCTGCCCCTGCGCCCGGATGCGCTTGTAGTGGTTGTAGACGGCCACGGCCAGCGCGCGCTTCGCCGGGTCCTGCCCGATGACGTACTCCTGGAGGAAGTCGAAGATCTCGCGCGGCTTCGGCAGCTCGAAGTCGCCGCCGGTGGTGTCCTCGCCGGCCTCGGCCAGGCGTTCCTCGATGATCTCGTTGCACAGCTCGACGCACTCGTCGCAGATGTAGACGCCCGGGCCCGCGATGAGCTGCTGGACCTGCTTCTGGCTCTTGCCGCAGAAGGAGCACTTGAGCAGGTCGGCGCTCTCTCCGATGCGTGCCATGTGCGTGCCCTCCCTCGGCCGGACGCCGACGCTGCCGTCGTCGCCGTGACGAACCCCCGGGCGCTGATCCACCCGGCTTCGTCCGAGCCTAACCGTTCCCGGTGACAGCGAAGGCGACGCCCGGCCGGAATCGTGCTCGTCGTTCGCCGAGGGCGTCCGGTCCTGCTATCGTGATCGCGGTTCCTCTACAAGTTGTAGAACACCCCAGTCCGTCCACGGAAGGAATCCCATGCCCAAGCGCGTCGCCGTCGTCGGTGCAGCAACCCTCGGCGTCACCGCCGCGATCGTCCTCGGCACCGCAGCGGCGGCCAGCGCCCACGTCGAGGCGACGGCCACGTCCACCGCGGCGGACTCGTACACGACCGCGACGTTCTCGGTCCCGCACGGCTGCGACGGCTCGCCCACCACGAAGCTCACCTTCCACGTGCCGGAGAGCATCATCGAGGTGACCCCGACCGTCAACCCGAACTGGACCATCACGAAGACCACCGAGCCGTACACGAGCCCCTCGGCCTCCTCGGACGACGAGTCCGCGGAGGACGCCGGCAAGCGTGTCACGGGCGTGACGTACACCGCGAAGACCCCGCTGCCCGCGGATGAGCGCGACACCTTCTCGCTGTCGTTCTCCCTCCCGGACGGCAAGGCCGGCGACCGCGTCGAGCTCCCCGTCACGCAGACCTGCGAGCAGGGCTCCACCGAGTGGGACCAGCACCAGGAGGACGGAAAGGCCGAGCCCGAGCACCCGGCTCCCTCGATCCTGCTGACGAAGGCGGTCGCAACCGAGGCCGACGGCGACCCGGTCGAGGCCACCGCCGCCGCAGCGGACACGACCGCCACGGCCGGCCCGGACCTCGTCGGCCGCTTCCTCGGACTCGGCGGGCTCGTGCTCGGCGCCGCAGCCCTGGTCGTCGCCGTCGCCTCGACCCGTCGGCGGACCGGCAAGTGACGCCTCGCCCCGACGGACCGGCCACGCGTGCACCGCGTGGCCGGTTCCGTCCGTCCTGGAGCCCCGTGGCCGCGTCCGCCACGGCCCTCGCGATCGCGGGCGGTGCGGTCCTCGGCCTCGCCGCACCCGCCAGCGCGCACAACTACATGATCGCCTCGACGCCGAAGGTCGACGGCACCCTCACGTCGCTGCCGAAGGCGTTCGAGATCACGACGAACGACAAGCTGCTCGACATCGGCGGGTCGAACGCCGGGTTCGCCTACCGGATCGTCGGCCCGGACGGGAAGTACTACGAGGACGGCTGCCTCGAGGTCGACGGCCCGTCGATGACCACGAAGGCCGCGCTCGGCGCCTCCGGGAAGTACACCGTCGAGTGGCAGATCGTCTCCGCCGACGGGCACACCGTCTCGGACGAGTACCCGTTCACGTGGGAGGCACCGTCGGGCTCCACCCCGGCGAAGGGTTCCGCCGAGCCGCCGACCTGCGCGACGGCGTCGGGCGGTTCGACCACAGCGGCGACGACGAACGGCACGGCCTCGGGGTCGACCGAGTCGGCCGGCACCGACGCGCTCTTCATCGGCGCCGGCGGGGTGGTCCTGCTCGGCGCGGTCGTCGCGGTGCTCCTGCTGCTGCGCCGACGTCCGGCAGCGCCCTCGCCGGACGACGCCGACGAGGACTGACGCCGCCGCACCGGACACGCACCGCGCCTCCCGGCCGCACCCCCTGCCGCCCCTCTGCCGCGCCCCCGAACGCGCGCAGCCCGTGGGGACACGCACACCACGCACGAGGGCCCCGCACCGGACGGTGCGGGGCCCTCAAGGTGCAGCGCTACTTGACGAGCGCCGGCACGTTCTTGCGGCTGGTGAGGACCTGGTCGATCAGGCCGTACTCCAGCGCCTCTTCGGCGGACATGATCTTGTCGCGCTCGATGTCGTTGTTGACCTGCTCCGGCGTGCGGTTCGAGTGCTTCGACAGCGTCTCCTCGAGCCAGGTGCGCATACGGAGGATCTCCGCCGCCTGGATCTCGATGTCGGACGCCTGGCCGCCACCCTGCTGGGTCGCCGGCTGGTGGATGAGCACGCGGGCGTTCGGCAGCGCCAGACGCTTGCCGGGGGTACCGGCAGCGAGGAGCACCGACGCTGCCGAGGCAGCCTGGCCGAGGCAGACCGTCTGGATCTGCGGGCGGATGTACTGCATCGTGTCGTAGATCGCCGTCATCGCGGTGAACGAGCCACCGGGCGAGTTGATGTACATGACGATGTCGCGGTCCGGGTCCATCGACTCGAGCACGAGCAGCTGCGCCATGATGTCGTCGGCCGACGCGTCGTCGACCTGGACGCCGAGGAACACGATGCGGTCCTCGAAGAGCTTCGCGTACGGGTCCTGCCGCTTGTAGCCGTAGGCCGTGCGCTCCTCGAAGCTCGGGAGGATGTAACGGTTCGACGGAGCCGGGACGTTCTGCGCGCCACCGAGCATGGGGAGGTGCATTCTCGTTTCCTTTTCTTCGGTGGTGGTCAGTTGGACTCGGGCTCGGCTGCCGAGGTCGGCGTCTCGCCGTCCCCGACGGTGCCGCCGCCGCCGACGACCTCGGCCGCCGAACCACGGAGGTGGTCGACGAAGCCGTACTCGAGGGCCTCCTGCGCCGTGAACCAGTTGTCGCGGTCGTTGTCCTTGAGGATCTGCTCGATCGTCTTGCCGGTCTGCTCCGCCGTGAGCTCGGCCATCCGCTGCTTCATGTCGAGGATGACCTTCGCCTGCGTCTGGATGTCGGCAGCGGTGCCGCCGAAGCCACCCGACGGCTGGTGCAGCAGCACGCGCGCGTTCGGGGTGATGTAGCGCTTGCCCGGGGTGCCCGACGAGAGCAGGAACTGCCCCATCGAGGCGGCGAGGCCGATGCCCACCGTGACGATGTCGTTCGGCACGAACTGCATCGTGTCGTAGATCGCCATGCCGGCGGTGATCGAGCCACCGGGCGAGTTGATGTAGAGGTAGATGTCCTTCTCAGGGTCCTCGGCCGCGAGCATCAGCAGCTTCGCTGCGATCTCGTTCGAGTTGTCGTCGCGGACCTCGGAGCCGAGCCACACGATCCGGTCTCTCAGAAGGCGGTCAAAAACACTGGGGTTCAGTGTCGCTTCGGCCATGGAAAAGCTCCCGTTCAGTTGTCGCTTGATGTCGAACTTATCGGGTGCAACGCACCACTTCGCGTCTGTTCGCTGTGGGCGGTCGGATCACGACCCACAACGGACGGGAGGCGCGGTGCCAGCTGGCACCGCGCCTCCCGTCCGACCCGGAGGTCGTTGGTCGTGAGCGCCTACTCGGCGTCCTCCGCCGGGGTCTGTGCGACACCCGCCGTAAAGGCGGAGAGGTCGACGTCGCCGCCGTTGGAGTCCTTGACGGTCACCTTGGAGAGGACGGTCGCGACGGCCTTCGAGCGGGCCACCTCGCCGACCATGCCCGGGATCTGCCCGTTCTGGTCGATGACGCGGATGAACTCGGCCGGCTCCATGCCGTACTGCGCGGCGGCCTGGATGAGGTACTGCGTGAGCTCCTCCTGCGAAACCTGGATCTCTTCCTTCTCGGCGATCGCGTCGAGGAGGATCTGCGAGCGGAAGGCCTTCTCGCTGGACTCGGCGACCTCCTTGCGGTGCTCGTCGTCCTCGAGGCGGTTCTCCTGCTCGAGGTGACGGTGGACCTCGTCCTCGATGAGCTTCTCCGAGATCGGGATGTTGACGTCCTCGATGAGCTTCTCGACGAGCTTGTCGCGAGCGGCAGCGCCCTGGCCGAAGGTCTTCGACTTCGCGATCTGCTCCTTGAGGTCCGCCTTGAGCTCGTCGATCGTGTCGAACTGGCTCGCGATCTGGGCGAACTCGTCGTCGGCCTCGGGGAGCTCGCGCTCCTTGACGGCGGTGACGGTTACGGCGATCTGCGCGGTCTCGCCCTCGCGGTCGCCACCGACGAGCGTCGACTCGAAGGTCGTCGACTCACCGGCGGTGAGCGACTCGAGCGCCTCGTCGATGCCCTCGAGCAGGTCGCCCGAGCCGATCTCGTAGGAGACGCCGGTGGCCGAGTCGACCTCGTCGTCGCCGATGGTCGCGGTCAGGTCGATCTGCGCGAAGTCGCCCTTGGTCGCCGGACGGTCGACCGTGACGAGCGTACCGAAGCGGGTGCGCAGGTTCTGCAGCTCCTCCTCGATCTCCGCGTCGGTGACGTCCACGGCGTCGACCGTGAGCTCGTAGGCCGCGTAGTCCGGGAGGTCGAACTCGGGACGGACGTCGACCTCGAAGGTGAGGACGAGGTCGCCCGTGAAGTCCTTGACGTTCGGGAGCTCGGCGACGTCGGCCTCGGCACGGCCGAGGATGCGGAGCTCCTGCTCTTCCACCGCCTGGCGGTAGAAGGTGTCGATCGCGTCGCCGACGGCGTGGTTCAGGACCTCGCCACGGCCGACACGCTGGTCGACGATCGCCGGCGGGACCTTGCCCTTGCGGAAGCCCGGGATGTTGATCTGCTCGGCGATGTGCTTGTACGCGTGGTCGATGCTCGGCTTGAGGTCTTCCGGCGTCACGTTCACGGTGAGCTTGACGCGGGTGTCGCTCAGCTTGTCGACGGTGCTGGTGGCCAAGGGATGTACTCCTGTTGGTTGACGTTCTTGTGGACCTGGTCGGGGCGACAGGATTTGAACCTGCGACCTCCCGCTCCCAAAGCGGGCGCTCTACCAAGCTGAGCTACGCCCCGTTTGACTGGGCCAGGGGTGGCCGGACACGCCTCACGGCGCGGACGACCCCGATGAGTCTAGCGGTCTGCCGGTGCCGGGTTCCCTGGAGGCCAGGAGCGTCGTGGATCCGAGTCGCACGACGGGGCCTGTGGAGGGATCAGTCCTCCTCGGCGCGCCGTCGGAGGTCGCGCCGCCACCGGAACCCGACGGCGACCTGCACGGCAACGGCGGCGAGCACGAGCACGATGCCGAGCACGATCCGCCAGACGTGCAGGAGCGCGTGCTCGGGCTCGCCCTGGGGATCCCCGAACAGCACCGGACGCATCGAGAACACGACGGCCGCGAGGACCACCAGGACGTAGGAGACGATCCGCGACCGCCTGATGCGTCGTGCGTCGCGGTCGCTCGGTGGGAGCACGACACGGGACGGCGTGGCGCGAGGTGGCATGTCGGTCGCTGTTCGTCCGCTACGATGGTCGGGCTGCGACTCGTGCGCAGCCGCGGGGATGTAGCTCAATGGTAGAGCCCCAGTCTTCCAAACTGGCTACGCGGGTTCGATTCCCGTCATCCCCTCCCTCCAGGCACTGCGCCGCTCCCCGGACTGCGCCGACACGGACGATCCAACGACGGAGCGCACATGAAGAAGTCGGGCATCCTCAACGCTGACCTGAACACAGCGCTCTCCCGTCTCGGTCACGGCGACCTCGTGGTCGTCGCCGACTGCGGGCTGCCCGCGCCGCTCGGCGTCCCGGTCGTCGACCTCGCGCTCGTGCACGGGGTGCCGAGCTTCCGGGACGTGGTGGACGCCCTGCTCGCCGAGGTCGTGTTCCAGGACACCTTCGCCGCGGCCGAGCGTGCCGGCTCGGCCGCCGGTGACTGGATCGACAGCCGGTTCCCGGACGTCCAAACCGTGCCGCACGACGACCTCAAGGCCATGTCAGCCCGGGCGCGCGTGTTCGTCCGCACCGGTGAGGCGACGCCCTACGCCAACGTGGTGCTCGCCTGCGGCGTCCCGTTCTGACCCGCGCGCCCGGGACGGCAGCGCGGCCGACACGACCCGCTGCGGCCGCCCGGCCCGGGCTCAGGACGCCGGGCCTCCGCCGAGCGTGAGCGTGACGCGCGGGACGTCGCCCAGCTCGACGCCGGCGCGACGTCGCTCGGCGGTACGGAGCGGCACGAGGTAGCCGCCGTCCTTCGGGAACAGCGAGGTCGTCCACGTCACCGTGCCGATCGTCACCCGGGCCGGGATGACACCCCAGCCGTACGTCAGCATCGGTGCGAGCTCGTGGATCGTCTCGGCGGCGTCGGGCGGCACGACGGCATAGAAGAACGGCGCCGGGCCGCGCCACTCGATGACCTCACCGTCGAACTCAATGTCCACGCGGCGATCGTACGACGCCGGGCGAGCCGGGCTCCGGATCCGGAGGTGGCGGTTCCGTTGCACGGACCTCGAGGGTCGTCCACGGCAGGGTCGGAACCCGCGCCCGCGGGACGGGCACGGGTCGCACCCGCATCCGCACAAGCGCAAGCGCAAGCGCAAGCGCAAGCGTCAGCGCGAGCGCAAGCGTCACCGCGAGCGCAAGCGGCAGCGCAAGCGGCAGCGCGAGCGCAAGCGGCAGCGCGAGCGCAAGCGCCAGTCCGACGGCCGTGCGCCGACGAGACGGACGCGCCCCGCGCCTCCAGGCCGGTGCCGGAGCCGCGGGGCGCGGGAAGCGCGCCGCCGGAACGACGCGCGTCAGTGGTAGGACGCGGCCTGCCCGTAGAGGACCTGCGTGAGCGACGACACGTAGGGCGAGACGTCACCGTCCGGCAGGTTGTACGTCATGAAGACGCCGTACCCGTCTGCCTTCGTGCGCTGCGCGAGCGAGACGGCCGTGGACTGCGACGTGTTCTGGATGTCGACCGCGGCCGCGGAGAGCTGCGACTTGTCGAGCCCGGGGATCGACGGCGCCGAGTAGGTGCCGTAGTACGGGTTCCAGGCGTAGTCGAGCTGCGAGCCGATCGCCGGGCTCGACGACGACAGGGCGTCCGAGGCCGGGCCGATGTCGTAGAACGAGATGAGCTTGCCGGGCATGTCCGCACGGAGGGCGCTGATGAGCCACCCGATCGACTGCTGGTTCGGCTGCGGAGTGCCGTTCGCGCCGTAGTCCGAGTACTCGTCGTCGAGGTCCACCCCGTCGAGCCCGTACTTCGCCACGGTCGCCGAGACCTGCGCCGCGAAGCCCTCCGCGGCGGCCTGCGTCGGGAAGTTCGCGATGCCGGCGCCCTGGTGGTTGCCGAGGATCGACAGCGAGACCTTGATGCCCTTCGCCTGCAGCGGCCGGATCTGGGTCGCGGCGTCGTCGAGCGTGCGCTGGACGTTCTCGTTGTTGTACAGGACCGCCTTCGTCCCGTCCCAGTTGATGTTCGCGGCGAAGATGATCGCCACGTCGAACGCGTTCGCGCCGTTCGCCAGGCTGTACCGGCCGACGTTCGCCAGCTGGTCGTTGTTCACCTCGACGTAGGCGATGCTCGTCGGCCCGGACTTGGTGGGGGTGGCGTGCGGCTGCACGCCGTGCCCGACGCCGTGGTGCGCGCCGACGCCGTGCGCCAGTCCCGTGGGCGACGGCGCTGCTGAGGCCGCGGCCGGCACGAGTGGTGCCGCCACCATCGCGGCGATCGCCGCGACGATCCCGAACTTCGTGGACTTCTTCATGACACTCCTCTTCGAGTGGATGACGCGCTCGCGGCTGCGGGCGCGGTGCCCGGGCCGACCCACCCGAAGGGTCGGCCCGGGACGTCTCAGGCGCGCGGGTACCGGAACGTCCGGACCTCGTACGCGTCGACCGAGAACGCCGCCACTCCGTCGGTGACCGCCGCGACCCCGGGCAGGGCCGGGTCGGCCTCCTCGAGCAGGGTGACCTCGACCGGGTCGCCGAAGACCGCGCCCGAGACGGCCCCCGCGTCGACCCCGTGCACCGCGATGCCCCCGGTCCCCCGGCGCCCGGACGGCTCGTACACGCGGACGACCAGGTCACCCGAGCGGTCGTCGGCCAGCTTCACGCTCGACAGCACGACGTCCCCGGACACCTGCACGAGCGGCTCGAACCCGTGCCCGCCCGCGACCGCCCGCACGCTCGCGTTCATGACGACCCCCGCTTCCGTGGCGCCGAGCTGGTCGGTGCCGATGACGATCCCGTAGCGGTGGGTCTGCAGGCCCTGGTCGGTCTCGGGGTCCGGGAAACGCGGTGCGCGGAGCAGCGAGAGCCGCACGGTCGTGGTGACGTGCCCGTCGACGGCGTCGCGGGTGGTGTCGAAGCCGTGGATCGAGTCGTTCACGAGCGCGACGCCGAACCCGGGCTCCTCGACGAGGACGTACCGGTGCATCGACGTCTCGAACTTCGCCGCCTCCCACGACGTGTTCGTGTGCGTGACCCGCTTCTGCGCGCCGAACTGCGTCTCGGCGACGGTGTGCTCGGCGCGGACGTCGAGCGGGAACGCCACCTTGAGGAACTTCTCGGTCTCGTGCCAGTCGGTGACCTGTGCGAACTCGACCGTCCGGGAGCCCGGCGCGAGCGTGATCTCCTGCGTGACGGTCGAGTCGCCGAAGGCGCGGGCGACGGTGACCCGGGCGACACCGGCCTGATCGACGGACGCGTCGAGCGAGGAGACGTCGACGAGGTCCTCGACCCGGTTGCGGTAGTACCGGTCGACGTCCCACGCGTCCCACATGTTCGGGAAGTCCTGGTGCAGCTGGAGCAGGTTCGCCACCTGCCCGGGCGCGATCGCCTCGCGGCCGGTCGTCAGGTCGACGGCACTCGTGACGAGTCCGCGGCCGTCGACGACGACGCGGACGAGGTCGTTCGTGAGGACGTGGCCGCCGTCGTGCTCGGCGAGCGCGACCGGGGCCACCGCCGGTACATCGGTCGCCACGAGCGCGCCCTGCGCGGGTGCGCCGGCCTGGAGGAACGGGGCCGGGTTCACCACGACGGTCGCGTCACCCGGTCCGGCCAGTGCCGACAGGGCGTCCGCGATGACCACCTCGAGGCGCGCGGCCGTCTCGGCGTACTTCGCGACCGCCTCGCGGTGCACCCAGGCGATCGAGGTGCCCGGGAGGATGTCGTGGAACTGCTGCAGGAGGACCTGCTGCCAGAGGGCGTCGAGCTCGTCGTACGGGTACGCGAAGTCGGTGCGGGCGGCGGCGGTCGCGGCCCACAGCTCGGCCTCGATGAGGAGCTGCTCGCACCGGCGGTTGCCCTGCTTCGTCTGGTGCTGGCTGGTCAGGGTCGCGCGGTGGAGTTCGAGGTAGAGCTCCCCCACCCACACCGGCGGGTTCGGCAGCTCGGACTTCGCCCGGTCGAAGAACGCGTCCGGGTGCTCCCAGCGGACCTTGGCGCTGCCCTCGAGGTCGGCGAGCCGGGCGGCCGTGCCGGTCATCTCACGGGTCGTGCCACCGCCGCCGTCGCCCCAGCCGACGGGCGCGATCGACCCCGTCGCGAGCCGGTTCTCGCGGAACTGTCGGGAGGCCTTCGCCACCTCTTCCCCGGACAGCCGGGAGTTGTAGGTGTCCATCGACGGGAAGTGCGAGAACACCCGCGAGCCGTCGATGCCCTCCCAGAGGAACGTGTGGTGCGGGAACTTGTTCACCTGGTTCCACGAGATCTTCTGCGTGAAGAACCACTCGAAGCCGGCACGGCGCATGAGCTGCGGCAGCGCCGGCGAGTACCCGAAGCTGTCCGGCAGCCAGACGCCCTTCGGCCGGATCCCGAACTCCCGCTCGAAGAACCGCTGGCCCTGCGAGAACTGCCGCACGATGCTCTCACCCGTGGGCATCACCGTGTCGGACTCCACCCACATGCCGCCGAGGGGCAGGAAGCGCCCGGCCTCGACCGCGGCCTGCACCCGCGCGTAGACCTCGGGGCGGTGCTCCTTGATCCAGGCGTACTGCTGCGCGCTCGACATGCCGTAGAGGAAGTCGTCGGTCTGGTCGATGAGCTCGGTCATCGTCGAGGTCGTGCGGGCGACCTTCCGGATCGTCTCGCGGACCGGCCAGAGCCAGGCGGAGTCGATGTGCGCGTGCCCGATCGCCGAGATCGTGTGCGCGGACGCATCGGCCGGCGCGGCGAGGACGTCGGCGAGCGCCGCACGGGCGTCCGCCGCGGTCGAGGCGATGTGCTGCAGGTCGAGCCGATCGAGCGCGTCGTCGAGCGCCTGCAGGATCCGCATCCGTCGGGGTCCCTCGGGCAGCTGCGCCTGGAGTTCGAGCAGGACCTCGAGATCGAGCGCGAGCTCGTGCACGTCGGACTCGAACACGGCGAGGTCCATCCGGCGCGAGGTGTAGAGGCGCTTCGGCGAGGAGGTCTCGATGTCGCCCTCGTGCGTGACGAGGAAGGGGTGGTAGTCGAGCAGCACGGGGTTCGACGCGGCCTCGACGAAGAGTTCCACGGTCTCCCCGCCCGCTGCCCGCTCGGCGACGAGCACCCACTGGTTGCGCGGGTTGATCGACTTCACCGGCGTGCCGTCGGCGAGGTACACGAGCCCCTCGCTCTGGAAGCCCGGCATGTTCTTGTCGAACCCGAGGTCGATCACGGCCTCGACGCGACGCCCGGCCCACTCGATCGGCACGGTGCCGGTGAGCCGGAACCAGGTCGTGCCCCACGCCGCTCCCCACGTCGTGCCGACCTCGTACGGCGCGAAGTCGAGCTGCAGGCCGGAGGCGGGCGGGATCGGCTCGCCCGGGAGCTCGTGCCAGGCGGTGTCGAGCGGGGTCGCCGTGGCGTGCACGGCGGGGAGGATCCGTTCGTCGAGGACCCGTCGGGCGCGTCCGGTGGTGAGGGGGATGTCGTCGTGCATGGGGTCCTTCCGGGAGGGAGGGTCGGCGTCGCTGCCGACAGCAGAGCGGGCTGGATGGTCGGGGGGCGCCCGGGGTCAGGGCATGGTCGCCGGGTGGGCGACCGTCAGGGCGGTGCCGTCGAGGTCCGCCGGCACGTCCACGATGGTCCTGATCCCCCGTGCGGTGCGGAGCGCTTCGTCGGCGAGTCGGGAACGCAGGAGCACCTGGGGCCCGCGGCCGTCCTCCGACGACTCGGCGAGGGCGAGCCAGGCCGCAGCGAACCGGCCACCGGGCGCACAGTCGGCCCGGGTGCCGTACCGGGGCGACCCGTCGGGCAGCACGTCGTCGAGGACGAGCGCGGTCGCGGGCGGCGTGCTCGTGACGTGCAGCCCGGATCGGGCGAGTGCGGCGAACGCCTCCCCCGCGGGCTTCAGCGCGCCGTCGTTGGTGAACAGGCCGAGGTCGTACTCGAGCTCGGGGAAGTCCGCGAGCGACCGGGAGACGTCGTGCGAGCACCACCAGGTCACGCCGAGGAGTCCTTGCGCGCCGGCGACGTGCCGGATCGTCCGCTCCGTGAACGACGCCGCCTGGTCCGCGGGGACGACGTTCGTCGGGGCGCCGACCTCCTGCAGCCAGTTCGGCCGCCCGGGCTCGCGGTTCCACGCCGCCGCGAGCTGGAGGAGGTACTCGCCGTGCCGGACGGACCCGGCGCCGAGCGGTCCGTGCAGGGCCGCGGTGCCGTTGAACACCCACGAGTGCGTGATCGTGGCGTCGCCGTGGTCCGCCGCGTGCTCGGGCCCGAAGGGCTGCGCGTCGTCGTACCAGGCCGCGTCGTACTGCGCGACGGTGACCAGCGGCCCCGGGCGCGACGCGGCGGCGGGCCGGACCATCGGGTCGGAGCCGAGCCGTGCCTCCAGGCCGACAGCCCCGACAGCGCCGACAGCGTCGACAGCGTCGACAGCGTCGACAGCATCGACAGCATCGACAGCGCTGCCCAGGCCTCGCCGCGCGGCCGCGACCATCGCAGCGGCCCACGCGTGCCCCTGATCCGCCGTGATGTCGTGCGGGGCGGGGTGTGGGGCGTGCGCGAACTGGTTGACCTCGTTGCCGATCGTGATGCCGAGCAGGTTCGGCTTGTCCGCGACCGCTCGAGCGAGCGCCTCGACGTACGCGGCGGTCGACGCGACGACCTCCGGGTCGGTGAACATGTTGCGGCGGTGCCAGCTGTCGAGCCAGGACGGCACGAAGTCGAAGCTCGACAGGTGTCCCTGCAGGGCGTCGACGTTGACGTCGAGCCCGAACGACCCCGCGATGTCCACGACCGTCGCGACGTCGCGCAGCGCCGACGCCCGGATGAGCGTCCGGTTCGGCTGCACGACGGGCCAGAGCGGGAAGATCCGCACGTGGTCCGCGCCGAGCGACGCGATCGCCTCGAGGTCCCGCGCCGTGTCCGCTGCGGAGAAGTCGAGCCACGAGTGGAACCAGCCGACGGCCGGGGTGTAGTTGACGCCGAAGCGCATCAGCCCTTCACCCCGCCCTCTTCGACGCCCTTGAAGAAGAAGCGCTGCAGCACCGCGAAGATCACCGCGATCGGGATGAACGCGATCATGGTGCCGGCGGCGATCATGCGCTGGTCGGTGGCGAACGTGCCCTGGAGGTACTGGAGGCCGACCGTGAGGGTGAGGTTCTCGGGCGACTGCAGCACGATGAGCGGCCAGAGGAAGTCGTCCCACGCGCCGATGAACGAGAAGATCGCGATCACGGCGATGGTCCCCTGCACGGCGGGCAGCGAGATGTACCGGAGGCGCTGCATCGCGTTCGCGCCGTCCATCACCGCGGCCTGGTCGATCTCCTCGGGGATCTGCCGGAACGCGTTGAACATGAGCAGGACGTTGAGCGCCGCGATCATGCCGGGCAGGGCGACGCCGACGAGGTTGTCGGCGAGGCCGAGGTCCTTCACGGTGACGAACTGGCTGATGATCGTGGCCTCGCCGGGCAGCACGAGGGTGGCGAGGAACAGACCGAGCACGGCCTTCCGGAAGCGCCACTGCAGGCGGGCGAGGGCGAACCCCGCGAGCGTCGCGAACACGATGTTGCCGAACACGTCGATCGCGGCGACGAGCAGCGAGTTGCCGATGTACCGCCAGACCGGGATCGCCGCCGCCACCTTGAGGTAGTTCTCGATGGTCGGCTCGGTCGGGATGAACGACGGGTTCGCGGTGTAGATGTCCTCGCCGGCGCCCTTGAGCGAGGTCGAGAGCTGCCAGAGGAACGGGCCGATCGTGATGAAGAGGACGACGACCAGCAGGACGTAGCGGACGACCTTCTCGCGGGTGGACATGACGCCCCAGACGACGCGACGCCGCTTGCGTCCGTCACCATCGCGTCCGTCGCGTCGGTCGTGCCCGTCTCGTCGGTCGCGCCCGTGTCGTCCGTCGCGTCCGTCGCGTCCGTTCGGCCTGGAGGCTCGGTTCGGCTCCGTCGCGCCGGTCACGTCCGGCGCGGGGGCCGCCGCGCCGGCGGCGCCCCCGACGACCGGCTCGGTCGTGTTCGTCGTGTTGGTCACTTGTCGGCCTTGCTGTTCATGCGGGCGAGGGCGAGCATCGGGATGAGCGTGACCACGAAGAGCAGGAGGCTCAGGGCGGACGCGTAGCCGAGGTTGCCGGTGAACCCGCGGGCGTACTGCTGGATGAGCATGACGAGCGAGTTGTCCTGCCCGCCGGGTCCACCCGTGCCGTTGGTGAGGATGTAGAGCTCGCTGAAGACCCGGAGCGCCGAGACGCACACGAGGATGCCGACGAGCGTCATCGTCCCGCGGACCCCGGGCATCGTGACCGACCAGAACCGCCGCACGGCCCCGGCGCCGTCGAGCGCCGCCGCTTCGTGGAGGTCCTTGCCGACGTTCCCGAGCGCCGCGAGGAAGATGATCATGTAGTAGCCGAGGCCCTTCCAGACCGTGAGGCTGATCGCGCTGATGAGCAGCAGCCACCGGTCGGTGAGGAACGGGATGCCCGCGCCCCCGAGGGCCTTCACGATCTCGTTGATGACCCCGCGGTCGTCGAGGATCCACGTCCAGATCAGGCCGACGACGACCGCGGAGGCGATCACGGGCGTGTAGTACGCCGTGCGGAAGAACGCGATGCCGGGGAGCTTCTGCTGCACGAGCACCGCGATGAGGAGCGGCAGCACGGTGAGCAGCGGCAGGCAGACCGCCATGTAGATGACGCTGTTGAGGAGCGCCTCCCACACCTGCGGGTCCGCGAGCAGGGTCCGGAAGTTCGCGAGACCGACCCACTGGCTCACGCCCCCGAGCGGGCTGGCGTTCGTGAACGACAACCGGACGGTGTTGATCGACGGCCAGAGGCTGAACCCGACGAGCCAGACGAGGGCCGGCAGGACGAGGAGCCAGGGCGTGAACCAGCGGTTGGCGCGCATCAGCTGTTCGCCAGCAGGGTGTTCATCTTGGTCTGCGCGGTCTCGAGGGCCTGCTTCGCGCTGACCTGGCCCTTCATGGCGAGGGCGATCTGCTGGTCGAGGAAGTCCGTCATCGCGGAGTTCGCCTGGACCGGGTTGAGCACCTCGGCCTCCTTCAGGGCCTCGTTCGCGAGCACGCGGGCCTTGCCGTTCACGGTGCCGTCGTCCTTCGAGAAGTACGGGTCGGACTGCGACGACGTGGTCGACGGGAAGATGTTCACCAGGTGCGCGAAGGCTTCCTGGTTCTTCGCGTTCGTCATGTACTGCGCGAACGCCTCGGCGGTGGCGAGGTGCTTCGACTTGCTCGACACCGACAGGCCCTGCACGTACAGCGGCGGGGTGTCGAGCGCCGGGCTGACCGTGACGTTGCCCTTGAGCGACGGGTTGTTCTTGATCATGTCGCTCAGTGCGGTCGCACCACCGGTCGTCCACGCGACCTTCTGCTGCGTGAAGAGCGTCGAGTTGCCGAGGTAGTCGCTGTTCAGGACGTTCGAGGGCATGTAGCCGTCCTGGTACGCGGTCTTGTAGCGGTCGATGAGGTCGGCCGCCTTCGACGAGTCCGCGAACACGAACTTGGTCCCGTCAGCGTTGAGCACCTTGACGCCGGCGAGCGTGAAGTCGCCGAGGCCCGGCTTGCGGCTCATCAGGTAGTCGTCCGGGCACTTCTCGTGCATGGTCTTCGCCTGCGTGAAGAGGTCGTCGGTGGTCTTCGGCGGGTTGTCCGCGTCGAGACCGCACTTGTCGAACATCGACTTGTTCCAGTAGTCGACGTCCGTATTGAGGTACCAGGGGTAGCCGTACGTGCCGTCCATCCCCTTGTACTTGTACGAATCGAGCGCGCCGGCGACGTACGTGCTCGCGAGCTTGCTGTCGTCCTTCGACACGTCCTGCAGGTAGCCGCGCTTGGCGAGCGGCAGGGCGATGTCCGGCGGCAGGTTGATGACGTCCGGCAGGGTGTTGGACGACGCCTGGCTGAGCACCTTGTCCGCGTAGCCGTCGCCCGGCTGGTCCTGCAGCTTGACCTTCGCGTCCGGGTGCTCCTGCTCGAACCCCTTGATGACACCGCCCAGGTAGTCCGTGTAGGTCGGCGTGAGCGCCCAGGTCTGCAGGGTGATCGTGCCGTCGATCTTCCCGCTGCTGCTGCTCGCCGCTCCGCTGCCGCTGGAGCAACCGGTCAGGGCGAGCGCCGTCGCCGCCGCGGTGGCGAGCAGCGCGACCGCACCGCCGCGCTTGCGTGTCGTGGTCCTCATGGGGTGTGACTCCTTCGTCATGACGCTCAAGCGGTTCAGCCCGTGTCGCCGAACCAGCACGTTGCAGCCACGGTGCACGACTAAAACGCTATAGTCAAGCCGTGGCCCCGAAGCGCAGGACGACGATCGCTGACATCGCAGCACGCGCGGGCGTGTCCATCAGCGCGGTCTCCTTCGCCCTGAACGACCGACCGGGGGTCTCCCCCGAGACCCGTGCGCGCGTGCAGCAGATCGCACGCGAACTGGACTGGCAGCCGCACACCGCGGCGCGGGCACTCGGCGGCGCGAAGGCGGGATCGATCGGCTTCGTGCTCAACCGTCCGGCCCGCACGCTCGGCACCGAGTCGTTCTTCGGCGACCTCATCTCCGGCATCCAGCTCGGGCTCGCCGGCACCCACGTCGGCATGAACCTCCTCGTCGCCCGCGACGCCGACGAGGAACTCGCGACCTACCGGGACTGGTGGCGCGGGCACCGGGTGGACGGGGTGATCGTCATCGACCCCCGACGCGACGACCCCCGACTGGCACTGCTCACCGAGCTCGGCATGCCCACGGTCGTCGTCGGCTCGCACCCGTCGCCGGCCGGGTCCGCGCCGTCCGTGTGGATCGACGACTCGGACGCGACCGACACCGTGCTCCGGTACCTGCTCGCGCTCGGGCACCGGCGGATCGCCCACGTCGCCGGGCGGCCCGAGTACGAGCACACCGCGATGCGGATCGAGCGGGTGCGGTCCTTCGCGACCGCGGGCGACCTCGACGACGCCGTGTCGGTGCCGACCGACTACTCCGCCGAGGCCGGGGCCCGGGCCACCCGCGAGCTCCTGTCCCGCCGCGTGCGTCCGACGGCGATCGTCTACGACAACGACGTCCTCGCGGTGGCCGGGCTCGGCGTCGCGAGCGAGATGGGCGTGCAGGTCCCGGGCGACGTGTCCATCGTGTCCTTCGACGACTCCGCCATGGTCCGGCTCGTCCGGCCGGCGATCACCTCGCTCACGCGTGACACGGTCGAGCTCGGGCAGCGTGCCGCCACGCTCCTGCGCGCCCAGATCGATGCTGCGGAGCCGCTGCCGTCCCTGCCCGGGCCCGCCCTGACGCTGAGCGTGCGCGAGTCCACGGGGCGCGTGCGCGACGCCCGGTGACGCGTTCCGGAGTCCGCACAGCGCACTGCATTGACACGGGCCGGGATCCCGAGGATCGTTTACGCCACACCGGTACTGCAAGTAACTCGATGATCGAGACTTTCGGTCACTCGAGCAACGTACTGGAAGGAGGCACCATGAAGAAGAGTGAGGTGCCGTCCTGGGTCGCGCACGTGCTCACCCCGCCCGAGGTCATCTCGGCGTACGTCGAACGACGGGTCAACGACCCGGCGCTCCTGTCCGGTGAGCAGTCTGAACCCACGTACGCGGACTTCCTCCGCGACGAGTAGGCGGGTCTTGTCCGGACTGGAGGCCCTGCTCGCGTTCCGTCCGCACGGAACGCGGTGCGGGCCTCCGGTCCGAGTCCGGGCCCACCGGCCGCGCCGCGCGCGGCCCGTCAGACCGGCGGTGGGACGACGGCGCGCCGTCGACGCGCGGACAGCGTGACCCCGATGCTCGCGACCGTCACGCACGCGAGCGCCGCCACCTCCAGCACGGAGAGCGCCTCGGCGAGCACGATCAGGCCCGCCAGCGCCGCGACCGCGGGACCCGTGCTCTGCAGCACACCGAACACGCGGGTCGGCATCCGACGGAGCGCGAGCATCTCGAGGGCGTATGGCAGCACGCTCGACAGCACCGCGACCGCACCGAAGACGAGCAGCAGCGACGGATCGGCGACGATCCCGCGGACGGCGTCGCGGGCGCCGAACGGCAGCGTCACGGCCATCGCGACGAGCATCGACACCGCGAGGCCGTCCACGCCGGGGATCGCCTGCCCGACGTGTCGGTTCATCACGATGTAGCCCGCCCAGCACGCCGCGGCCAGCACCGCGAAGACGACGCCGGTCACGGAGGTCACGGCCGACGGCCCGACGCCGAGCAGCACGACGCCCGCGAGCGCCAGCGCTGCCCAGAGCGCATCGCGCCAGCGTCGGGTGTGCACGAGCGACAGGGTGAGCGGTCCGAGGAACTCGATCGTGACGGCCACGCCGATCGGGATGCTCGCGAAGGCGACGTAGATGCAGACGTTCATGCCGCCGAGCGCGACGCCGAGTGCGAGGGCCCCGGTCCACTGGGCCCGCGTCCACCGCCGGACCCTCGGCCGGACGACGAGGGCGAGCACGACCGCGCCGATCACGAGGCGGAGGGCCGCGGCGCCCACCGACCCGACTTCGTCGAAGCGCGTCTTCGCGATCGCCGCGCCGAGCTGCACGGAGACGATGGCGGCGAGGGCGAGAACCGGGGCGGGGACGCGGTGCACGGGGTGTCGGGGTGTGGTCGGTGTCGGGGTGCGGTCGGTGTCGGGTCAGCCGAGGTACGCGAGCACGGCGAGCACCCGGCGGTGGTCCTCGCCGGTGTCCTCGAGGGCGAGCTTGCCGAAGATGCTCGTCACGTGCTTCTCCACGGCTCCGGTGCCGATGACGAGTGCCCGGGCGATCGCGGCGTTCGTCCGTCCCTCCGCCATGAGCGCGAGGACCTCGCGCTCCCGCGGCGTGAGCGCCGCGAGCGGGTCACGACGTCGGCCCATGAGCTGCGTCACGACCTCCGGGTCGAGGACCGTCCCGCCGGCCGCGATGCGTCGGACCGCGTCGTCGATCTCCTCCAGCCGGGTCACCCGGTCCTTGAGCAGGTAGCCGATCCCGGTGGCCCCGGCCGCGAGGACGTCCTCGGCGTAGGTGGCCTCGACGTACTGCGACAGGAGGAGCACCCCGGTGCCGGGGCTGACCCGGCGAGTCTCGACCGCGGCCCGCACCCCTTCGTCCGTGAAGGTCGGCGGCATCCGCACGTCCATGACGACCACGTCGGGGGCTGCCCCGGGGGCCGCGTCGGAGAGCGTGGCGAGGAACGACTCCGCGTCGGCGTGCTGTCCGACCACGTCGATCCCGGCCTCGTCGAGCACGCGCGCCAGCCCTTCGCGGAGCAGCACGGCGTCGTCGACGACGACGGCCCGGATGCGTGCTGCACCCGGGCCGTCGCTCATGCCGACGATCCTACCGACCTACCGACGCTGGACCGGGACCCCGTTCAGCGCACCGAGCGGGATGCGGGCGGTCGCCTCGGTCGGTCCTCCGGCGGGACTCGACACGGTGAGCTCGCCGTCGAGGGCACGCATCCGGCTCATGAGTCCCGCGATGCCGTGGCCCTCCGCCGCCCGGGCGCCTCCGCGGCCGTCGTCGGTGACGCCGACCGAGAGGTACCAGACGCCCGACGCGTCGACCACGAGTCCGAGGTACACCGCGGCCGTCGAGGCCCCCGCGTGCTTCGTGGTGTTCGTGAGCAGCTCGCTGACGGTGAAGTACACGTTGCGCTGGATCTCCGTCGCGAGCTCGAGGCCGTCGGGCAGTCGCACGTCGAGCCCGACGGGGATCGGCGTCCGGGCGACGAGGGCCTCGAGCGCGGCGACGAGCCCGCGGTCCAGGAGGATCGGCGGTGCGAAGCCGCGGGACAGTGCCCGCAGTTCGTCGAGGGCGTCCTGCGCGTGGCTCGACGCCTCGCCGATGAGCCGCCGGGCCCGCTCCGGGTCCGCGTCGATCGCGCGCTCGGCGGCGGACAGGTCCATCCGGAGTCGCACGAGCCGCTGCTGCGGGCCGTCGTGGAGGTCGCGCTCGATCTGCCGGAGCGCCTGGCCCTCGGCGGTCACGGCACCCGCGCGGGAGGCCTGCAGCCCGGCGACGCGCTGCTCGAGGACCTCCGCGCGGAACCCGCCCAGCAGGCCGTGGTCGATCCACCAGTGCGCGATGACCGAGCCGCGGGCCCACAGCGGGAACAGCGCGACGGACGCGGCCATCGAGAGCAGCCCGACGAAGCCGAGCGTGACGACCGACGCACCGTCGAACCCGCCGAAGTACCCCGCCGACGCCCGGTTCAGGAGGTCGACCCCGCCGATGACGATCGGCCACGCGAAGCCCGCGACGAGGAGGGCACCCACACCGACCGTGACGAGCGCAGCGACGGGGTAGACGACGGCGGCGTGCAGGAGGTAGAGCCAGTAGTGCGGGTTGGCGACCGCGGAACCGGTCCGCGTCCACCAGTTCTGCTGCCAGCGGGGCGTCCAGTCGACGGGACGGATCGGTCGCTCGTCGGCCCAGCCGATGCGGAGCTTCTCGAACTGCCCGAGCCACCGCGCGATGAACAGCGCGATGAAGAACATGAGCAGGACGAAGGGGTTGAACAGGTCACGGAAGCCACCGCCGAACACCGCAGCGGGGAACGCCGCGTACAGCGTGCAGAGGAGCACCGCGGTGAGGGCCATGTAGCCGAAGTCGCGGGGCAGTCGGCGCCAGGCATCCCGGTAGAAGGCACCGGCGGACATCCCGGAGCCGGTCCCCCCGGAACCGGAGCCCACGCTGCCCGCGCCGGGGCCACCGGGGAACGCACCGCCGGTCGGCTGCTGCGCCGGCGGGGGCGTGCTCTGCCAGCCGGGCGGCGGGGTCGGCTGCTCGGGCATGGGTCGTGTGGCTCCTGTCGGCAGCGGGTCGTCGAGCGGGACGGTCTCGGCCTGGTCGAGGCGGGCGGTGTCGGTCATGACACCAAGCCTCGCGACCGGACCGTCGTCGTCCCATCCTGCCGTCTCCCGGATCCGGGGTGGGGTTATCCCCCGCCCAGGCGTACGCTGCGGTCATGCACAGGAGCACGGGGGAACGCTGGATCGCACTCGCTGCCGTGGTCGCGGCCCTCGCCCCGGCGGTCCGGGGTGCGCTGGAGGCGACGATCGTGTTCGTCCCACAGGCCTGGCTCGTGACCGGCACGGTCCTCGGGGCGATCGGAGCGGTGGTGGTCCTCGCCGCGGGCTGGCGGAGCCGCGCGCGGGCGACCGTGACCTTCGGCGTGGCGACCCTCCTGTACGCGGTGTCGTGGCCGGTGCCCGGCATCGTGGGCTCGTTCGCGGCGCTCGTCGCGGTCGTGCTGCTCCTGGCGTTCGGCGTCCAGGTGGTGCGCGGGTCGTCGGGGTTCCGACGAGTGCTCGGGTGGGTCGTGGCCGTCGGTGGCGGCGTGCTGGTGCTGGCGCACTTCGCGCTGAGCTGGTTCGCTCCGCTCGCGGCGGTGTCGCAGACCGCGCTGCAGGTCATCGTGCTGGCGCCCGGCGTGGTGCAGGCCGTCGCGTACGGGGCAGCGGCCGTGCTCTTCCTGCCGCCGCTGGTGCGCCCGGTGCGCGACGGGGCGCGGTCGCTCTGGTCCACCGCCGAGGTCCGCTGACCGCTGCCCCACGGATCGTCGGTCCGGGCCCCGCGGCCGGCCGGCACGGTGCCGCCGTGTCCGGTGACGGCGACGGCGACGGCGACGGCGACGGCGACGGTCCTAGGCGAGGGCCGCGGCGGTCTCCGGCGACTCCTCGGGGAGCGTCCACGCCGTCTCGGTCATGCCGCCGCCGCCACGGATCGAGCGGATCGAACCGTCGGCCGCGCGGTCGTAGTGGACGTCCTCGTCGATCGAACCGAAGCGCGGACCGGCCGTCATGCGCAGGGTGTCGGCGTCGACGACCTCGAGTCGGGTGACGCCGTCGAGTGGTGCCGGTGCCGTCGGGTCGATCGCGAGCAGGCGGTCGCCGACCCGTGCGATGTCCGTGACGCCCCACGGGTTCGCGAACCGACCGGTGTACCGCTGCGGATCGACACCTGTCGGGATCGACGTGCCCGGGGCCGAGGCGTCCGCAGCCGCGTCGAGGAGCGCGATCACCGCGTTGGCGATGGGCGTCGCGGGTCCCGCCGCCGCGCTCGTGAGCACCGACACGACGAGACCCGACTCCGGGTCGAACCACGACTGCGTGATGTGCCCGGGGAAGCCGCCGGAGTGCCCACGCAGCGCGCGGCCGCCCTGCGTGTCGGTGATGAAGCCGGCGCCGTAGCCACGCGTGCTCCCGGTGTCGGACGGGCTCCACGCCACCCGCTGCGCCAGCCGCTTCGAGTGGTCCGTGATCAGGTCCCCCTGGCCGAGGACGTGCGCGGAGAAGTACCGCACCAGGTCGGACGCGGTGCCGTGGAATCCGGTCGCGGCCGCCATCGCCCGGGTGTCGACGTGCGCGAGGCGGTGCCGGGTCCGATCGTCGTGCAGGCCGGAGTAGCCGACGACGAACTCCTCCGCGCGGGCCGGGTCCCAGTCCGGGCCGGTCCCGGTCAGCCCGAGCGGCTCGACGATCGACGTCCGGACGAAGTCCCCGTACGACTGTCCGCTCGCTGCCTGGATGACGAGCCCGAGCAGGGCGTAGCCGAGGTTCGAGTAGCCGAACGACGCCCCCGCCGCGGTCTTCTGGCCCCGGTCCAGCACCAGCGCGAGCAGCTCGTCCTCGTCCGGGAACGGACGGAGCTGTGACCAGTGGTCGCCGTCGTGGCCGTCCCGGACGACGCCGGCGCCCATCTCCATGAGCTCCCGGATCGTCGCGTCGGCGATGGGCGAGCCACCTTCCACGAGCGCGGGCACCCACTGCCCGACCGGGTCGTCGAGCCGGAGCGCGCCCCGTTCGGCGAGCTGCAGGAGCGCCGTCGCGGTGAACGTCTTCGAGTGCGACGCGATGCGGAAGATGCTCGCGGTCGTCAGCCGGCGCCGCGCCTCGACGTCGGCCCAGCCCCACGCCTCCGAGAACAGTTCCTCGCCTCGGAGGCCGATCGCGACCTGCACGCCGGGCACGCGGAGCTGCCACACCTTGTACGACACCCACTCGCGGATGTACGGCAGGACGGTCTCGTACGCGGCGCGGTTCGTCATGTGCTCCACCCTGGCATGTGCCACGCTCGACCCATGCGGCACACACCCCACTTCCTCATGACCGACGTCGACGAGGTCCGCCGGCTCATCGGCGCGAACCCGTGGGCGACGATCGTGTCCCACACCGGGGCCGGACTCGTCGCGTCGCACTACCCGGTGCTGCTCGACACGAGCGCCGACGCCGGTCCGGACGAGATCGTGCTCGTGTCCCACGTCGGCCGTCCCGACGAGGTCGCGCACGAGCTCGGGCAGCACGAGGTCCTCGTCGTGTTCCAGGGTCCGCACGGCTACGTCTCCCCCGCCTGGTACCCGCCGGCGCAGTTCGTGCCCACCTGGAACCACGTGACCGCGCACTGCTGGGGCACCCCGGAGATCCTGTCCGACGAGGAGAACTTCCGCGTCCTCGGCGAACTCGTCGACCACTTCGAACGGCCGATGCCGGAACCGGTGTCGCTCGACGTCGACGAGGCCACCGCCCGCCGCATCGCACTCGGGACCGTGGGCATCCGCATCCGGGTCTCCCGCTTCGACGCCCGCGCCAAGCTCTCCCAGAACAAGGCCCCCGAGGTCGTCGAACGGATCATCGCGGGCCTCCGCGCCGACGGCCCGTACGCGTCCGCGGCGCTCGCCGACGAGATGGTCCGGGCACGCGGCCGGGAGGCGTCGTGAACGAGGTCCTCCTCCGCACCGTCCGGCGGGTGGGGACGTCCGGCGCCCCGTCGGACGTCCGTGTCGTCGACGGGCGGGTCGCCGCGATCGGGCCGGCCGGGACCCTCGACGCGACCTCCGCCGACACGGAGGTCCTCGAGGCCGCGGGCGCGTGGCTCGGTCCGGGACTCGTCGACCACCACGTGCACTTCGACCAGTGGGCGCTCGTGCGGCGCCGCGTCGACGTCTCGGGCTGCGACTCCGCCGAGGCGACCGCCGCCCTCCTCGCCGACGTCGCGCGCGCCGGGGTGCCGGACCGCGTCCTCGTCGGTCACGGGTACCGCGACGGGATGTGGCCCCGCCCCGCACGACGCGAGCTGCTCGACCAGGCCGCACCGGGCCTCCCGGTCGTCGTCATCGCCGCGGACCTGCACGCCGTGTGGTGCAACGCCCTCGCGCTGGAGCACTTCGCGCCGCTCGTCGGGCGGCCCCTGCCCGCGGGCGGGGACGGGGTCCTGCGCGAGCAGGACGCGTTCGACGTGACCGGCGCGCTGTCACGCGTGCCGGACGGCGTGCTCGACCGCTACGTCGCGGACGCCGTCGAGGCGGCCGCGGCCCGCGGCGTGACCCGGGTGCGCGACCTCGAGATGGTGTTCGGGATCGACCGGTGGACGCGGCGCGTACGGGCCGGGACCGACGGTCTCCGGGTCGACTCGGGCGTCTACCCGGGCGAGCTGGACGCCGTGGTCGCGCGGGGCCTCCGGACCGGCGACGTCGTCGACGGGACGAGGGGCCTGGTCCGGATGGGGCCCTTCAAGGTCATCACCGACGGGTCGCTCGGCACCAGGACCGCGGCGATGGCCGACGGCTCCGGCGCACTCGCGTACGCGTTCGAGGACCTCGTCGCCATGGTCCGCCGTGCCGTGGCGGCCGGGCTGGTCCCCGCCGTGCACGCGATCGGGGACCGGGCGAACACCCTCGCCCTCGACGTGTTCGAGGCCGTCGGCGCCCGCGGCACGATCGAGCACGCGCAGTTGCTCGCCACGGACGACGTGGAGCGGTTCGCGCGGCTCGGGGTCGCGGCATCCGTGCAGCCCGAGCACGCCATGGACGACCGGGACATCGCGGACCGGTACTGGGCCGGTGCGACCGAGCGCGCGTACCCGTTCGCATCGCTCGACCGCTCCGGGGCCCGGCTCCTCCTCGGCTCCGACGCGCCCGTGGCGCCGCTCGACCCGTGGGTGTCGATGGCGGCCGCGGTGGGGCGGGACCGCGACGGGCGGGAGCCGTGGCACCCGGCCGAGCGGATCGCGGTCCTCACCGCCTGGCGGGGGTCGACCGAGGGCGGCCGGGTCGGGGTGTCCGTCGGGGACGTCGCCGACGTCGTGCTGCTGGCGGAGGACCCGCTGGCGGCTGCGTCGTCGGGCGCGCTGCGCTCCGCCCGGGTGCTCGGCACCGCGGTCGAGGGACGGTTCACGCACCTCGACCTGTGACGGACGGGACGGGCCCTACTTCTGGTCCTTCGGGCACCAGTAGAGCTTGCGTCCGGCCATGTCCGCCATCCGGATCTCGGTGCCGCACACCCGGCACGGCTCACCCTCGCGGTGGTACACCCAGTGGCGGTCCTTCCGGGAGCGCACGGCCTTGGCGTGGTCGGCCTTCGAGAGCCCGTCCATCGTGAGCATGAGGCCGTCGCGGACGCCCGCGTGCAGGAGCTCCGACCAGTCGTGCCACAGCGCCTTCGCCTGCTTGACGGTGAGCTCGTTGCCCGGCTTGTACGGGTCGATGCGCTGCCGGAACAGCAGCTCCGCGCGGTAGATGTTGCCGATGCCGCTCACGACGGCCTGGTCCATGAGGAGCTGCCCGATCGCCACCCGGCGCTTCCGGACGTTCTCGACGAAGGTCTTCTCGGCCTCGGGCCCGTCGTCGTTGATCGGGTCGGGGCCGAGCTTGTCGAGGGCCTTCTGGACGCCGGCGGGGTCCTCGACCACGCACGCGGTCGGGCCGCGGAGGTCGGCGACGGTGTCCTCGGTGAGGATGCGGACGCGCACCTGCCCGACCGGGTCCGGCGGGAACGCCTCGATCGGGTCCGCGGCCCGCTCCTGCTCCGCCATCCGGTACCGGGCGAGCCGCGGAGCGCCGATCGACGACAGCGACTCCTCTCCGTCGCCGTCCTCGGACAGCGCCTCGGCCGAGGAGATCACGCCGGCGAAGTCCCACGCCCCGTACAGGCCGAGGTGGACGCGGAGGAACAGGTCGCCCTCGAACTCGAGGAACATCTGCTTGCCGACCGCCCGCGCCGCGACCATGCGCTTGCCGTCAAGCTCCCTCGCCCCCGCGGCGAACCGCCCCTGCGGGCTCGACACCTCGCAGCGCTTGCCGACGAAGTGCCGGGTGAACTGGTTGGCGATGCGGTGGACGGAGTGACCCTCGGGCATGGAGCCTGTCTACCCGACCTACTCGTCGATCTGCTTACCGGTGATGTGCCCCGTCGTCTCGTACTCCGCCAACTGCGCGATGCGGCGGGCGTGGCGCTCCTCGCCCGAGAACGGCTCCGCGATGAAGAGGTCGACGAACCGCATCGCCTCCTCCTCGGTGTGCTGGCGGGCGCCGATCGAGATGACGTTGGCGTCGTTGTGCTGGCGGGCGAGCAGCGCGGTCGACTCGTTCCAGACGAGCGCGGCCCGGATGCCCTCGACCTTGTTCGCGGCGATCTGCTCGCCGTTCCCGGAGCCGCCGAACACCACGCCGAGCGCCTCGACACCCGCGCGCTGGTCCTGCACGACCGCGTGCGCCGCGTTGATGCAGAACGAGGGGTAGTCGTCGAGCGCGTCGTACTCGGTCGGACCGTGGTCGACCACCTCGTGCCCGGCCTCCGTCAGGTGCTGGGCGAGGGTCTTGTTGAACTCGAGGCCGGCGTGGTCCGTTCCGAGGTGGATGCGCATGGACCGATCCTATTCCTGCGCCTACCGGCCCCTGACCACGACGACGACGTACCGCACGGGGTCGTCGCCGGCGTTCCGGTACACGACGTCAGCGGGCTCGTCGAGCTCGATCCGGTCCCCCGGCCCGAGGCGCGTGACGTCGTCGCCGACGACGAGTTCCAGCGTGCCGTCGAGCACCCAGATGCAGTGCCGCAGGAAGGCGTACGCGGACGCCGGGTAGGCCACTTCGCGGCCGGCCGGGAGGCGCACCTCGGTCACGTCCGCGGGGAAGTCCGCACTCGAGACGGGACGGCGCCGGTACCCGGTGTCGGGATCGGTCCAGGAGTCGGCGGTCGCGCCGCGCTGGACGCCGCGCGCCTCGTCGGGATCGCTCGCCCTGGGCACCTCGTGCTCGAGACTCTCGTCGAGGAGCTGCGACACCGTGAGGCCGAACGCACCGGACAGCCGGCCGAGGATCGTGGCCGTGGGACTCGACACCCCGCGTTCGACCCGGTTGATCATGGCGCGCGAGACCCCGGACTCCTCGGCGAGCTCGGTGAGGCTCCACTTCCGCTCGGTCCGCAGGCGCTGCAGGCGTTCGCCGAGCCGGCGCTGTGCGGCATCGTCCGCCGTTTCCGGTTCCGACTCCGGTGCGTCTACGATCTGAGACATGGCGACAGCATATGCGACGAACGGAACGGCCCCGGCCATCGTCCGCGACGGCGAACCGCGGGACCTCGACGTGGTCCATGCGCTGCACGTCGACGCCGTGCTGCACTCGACCGCGATCTGGCAGGAGGAGCCGCACCCGCGATCGTGGTTCGACGCCTGGCTCGCGGAGCGTCGCGCCGCCGGACTGCCGGTGCTCGTCGCGGAGGTCGACGGCGCGGTCGCGGGCTACGCCACCTACAGTGCGTTCCGGCCGCACCAGGGGTACCGCCACACCGTCGAGCACAGCGTGTACGTCGTCGAGCGGTTCCGCGGTCGGGGCGTCGCGACCGTGCTCATGGACGCCCTCGTCGCCCGTGCACGAGCCGACGGACACCACGTGATGATGGCGGGGATCTGCTCGTCGAACTCGGGCTCGATCGCGTTGCACGAGCGGCTCGGCTTCGTCACCGTCGGGGTCCTGCCGGAGGTGGGCCGCAAGTTCGACCGGTGGCTCGACCTCACGCTCATGCGCCTGCCGCTCGACTGAGCCATCATCGCTGGCCGCGCCCCACACACAACCAAAGTCGTCTCGCATCGCGGTTCCACGCGGTTCCGCGTGGTTTTGGTTGTGCGGCGGCCACACGGACGACGCGTGCGACGAGGCGGGCGCGTGGTGTGCCTCCCGTCCGTCCGAGGGGCCCGTCGTGGACGCGCCCCTCGCCCCGCGTCCCCGCGTCCCCGCGTCCCCGCGTCCGCGCGTCCGCGCGTCCCCGCGCCCGCGCGCACAACCAAAGTCGCACGGAACCGTGGTTCCACGCGGTTCCGCTTGACTTTGGTTGTGCGACGGCGCGTCAGGCGACCGTGTCGAAGTTGGTCGTGCGGCGGAGGGTCAGTCGACCGTGTCGAAGATCGGGCCGACCGTCCGGGAGCGCTTCAGCTCGAAGAAGCCGGGGTACTTCGCGACCGCGACGACGCCGTCCCAGAGGTCGAGTGCCTCCTGGCCCTTCGGCGCCGGGGAGATGACGGGCCCGAAGAACGCGGTGCCCTCGACGGCGATGACCGGCGTGCCGACGTCCTGGCCGACACGGTCGATGCCGTCCTGGTGGCTCGCGCGCACGGCCTGGTCGACCTCGTCGGTCCAGGCGTACTCGACCAGGTCGGCGTCGAGGTCGAGCTCGGCGATGACTGCCGCGACGACCTGCTCGGGGTCCGACTCCTGCCGGTGGTGGATGTGCTCGCCGAGCGCGTCGTACAGCGGCTTGACGATCGCGTCACCGTGCCGGAGCCGTGCTGCCGTGACGATGCGCGGGTAGACCTGGCCGGCGGTCAGTCGCTCCCGGTAGGACTCCGGGACGTCCTGGTGCTCGTTCAGCACGAACAGGCTCATCACGTGCCAGGTCACGTCGATCGGGCGCTGGCGCTCGACCTCGCCGACCCAGCGGCTCGTCATCCAGGCCCACGGGCAGTTCGGGTCGAACCAGAAGTCCACAGCGGTGCGTTCGGTCGTCTTGTCCACAGTCGTGTCGGTCACGGGTGCGAGCGTACGCGCGCTCGCTAGGCTGGAGTCGACCGTCCCGCCGGTGCACGACGCCGCGCCGGGACCCCTCGCACGCGGACAACGACCGTCCGCGTCCCCAGTGGAAGTTGGAGCGTCCGTGCCCGGAGAGAACCTCACCCGAATCGAAGCCCAGGAGCGCGCCGCGATCGTCGACGTGCAGTCGTACGACGTCGAACTCGACCTCACCCGTGGCGCCGAGACCTTCGGCAGCACCACCCGGGTGCGCTTCACCGCGACCGCCGGAGCCTCGACCTTCATCGACGCGATCACGAAGACCGTGCACTCCGTCACCCTGAACGGCACCGCGCTCGACGTGGCGTCGGTGAACGACGGCGTGCGCATCCAGCTCGACGGGCTGCAGGAACAGAACGAGCTCGTGGTCGTCGCCGACGCGCTGTACACGAACACGGGCGAGGGCCTGCACCGCTTCGTGGACCCCGTCGACGACGAGGTGTACCTGTACTCCCAGTTCGAGGTGCCCGATTCGCGTCGCATGTTCGCCGTGTTCGAGCAGCCCGACCTCAAGGCCGAGTTCTCGTTCACCGTGACGGCCCCCGCCCGCTGGCAGGTCGTCTCGAACGCCCCCACGCCGGAGCCCCACGTGGACGGCGAGGTCGCCACGTGGTCGTTCGCACCGACCGCCCGGATCTCGAGCTACATCACGGCGCTCATCGCCGGCCCGTACGAGGTCGTGCGCGACGAGCTGACGAGCCGCGACGGCCGGACGATCCCGCTCGGCGTCTTCGCGCGGAAGTCCCTCGCCGAGTACCTCGACGCGGACTACGTCTTCGAGACCACCCGGAAGGGCTTCGCCTACTTCGAGGAGAAGTTCGACGTCGCGTACCCCTTCGAGAAGTACGACCAGCTGTTCGTGCCCGAGTTCAACGCGGGCGCGATGGAGAACGCGGGCGCGGTGACCTTCACCGAGACCTACGTGTTCCGTTCGAAGGTGACCGACGCGATCAAGGAGCGCCGGGTCGTCACGATCCTGCACGAGCTCGCGCACATGTGGTTCGGCGACCTCGTCACGATGAAGTGGTGGAACGACCTGTGGCTCAACGAGTCCTTCGCGGAGTGGGCCTCCACCATCGCGACGGCCGAGGCCACCGAGTGGACCGAGGCGTGGACGACGTTCCAGGCCATGGAGAAGTCGTGGGCGTACCGGCAGGACCAGCTGCCGTCGACGCACCCGATCGTCGCGACGATCAACGACCTCGAGGACGTCCAGGTCAACTTCGACGGCATCACCTACGCCAAGGGCGGCTCCGTCCTCAAGCAGCTCGTCGCGTGGGTCGGCATCGACGCGTTCTTCGCCGGGGTCTCGGCCTACTTCAAGAAGCACCACCACTCGAACACCGAGCTGCGTGACCTGCTCGTCGAGCTCGAGGCCACGAGCGGTCGTGACCTCTCGGAGTGGTCGAAGCTGTGGCTCGAGACCGCCGGGGTGAACACGCTCCGCCCGGAGTTCGACGTCGACGCGGACGGCGCGATCACGTCGTTCGCCGTCCTGCAGGAGGCTCCGTCGGACTACCCGACCCTGCGCCCGCACCGCCTGGCGATCGGCGTCTACGCGGCGGCCGACGGCGGCAAGCTCGAGCGCACGCACCGCGTCGAGATCGACGTCGACGGCGCCCGCACCGAGGTCCCGGAGCTCGTGGGCGTCCACCGCGGCGACCTCGTGCTGCTCAACGACGACGACCTCGCCTACGCGAAGATCCGCCTCGACGAGCAGTCCCGCCAGACCGCGATCGCGCACCTCGCCGACATCGCGAACCCGCTCGCCCGCTCGATCGTGTGGGGTGCGATGTGGGACGCCACCCGCGACGCCGAGGCCCCCGCGAGCGACTACGTGCGCCTCGTGCTCGGCAACATCGCCACCGAGACGGAGTCGACGACGATCCGCACGACCCTGTCGCAGCTGCTCCTCACGGCACGCAACTACGTCGCTCCGGCGAAGACCGAGGCGACGATCCGGCAGGTGGGCGACACCCTCTGGACCCTCGCGACCGAGGCCGAGGCCGGCTCCGACGCACAGTTCCAGTTCGTGAAGTTCTTCGCCCAGATCCCGTCGACGCCGGAGCACGTCGCGACCCTGCGCGGACTCCGCGACGGATCGGTGGCGCTCGACGGGCTCGAGATCGACACCGACCTGCGCTGGGAGCTGCTCGAGGGCCTCGTGCTCGCGGGTGCGGCCGACGGCTCCGAGGTCGACGCCGAGCTCGCGGCGGACAAGACCGCCTCGGGCGAGCAGGCCGCAGCCCGCGCCCGTGCGTCGATCCCCACGGCCGAGGGCAAGCTCGCCGCGTTCTCGTCGCTCGTCGACTCGGACGCGCTGCCGAACGCGATTGTCCGCCAGACCACGGTCGGCTTCCAGCACGTGAACAGCCCGGTCGTGCTCGAGGGCCTGGTGTCGAAGTACTTCGACGTGCTCACCCGCATCTGGGCCGAGCGCAGCTACCACATGGCCGACACGATCGTCACCGGGCTGTACCCGGCGCCGCTCGCATCGGTCGAGCTGCGCGACGCCGCCCGGGCCTGGCTCGAGGCCAACCCTGAGACCCCGGCGCTGCGTCGCATCGTGACCGAGAACCTCGCGGGCACCGAGCGGGCGCTCCGGGTCCAGGCGGCGGACGTCTGACACCACGCCGCTGACCGCTGACGGGCGGGGTCTCGGGGTCCCTCACGGGACACCAAGGCCCCGCCCTCTAGCATCGATCGGATCATGCTCCTCGCCGCATCAACCAACGCAGCCGTGAACTCCGCCCTCGACGACTTCTGGACCATGTGGGGCAAGCCGATCACGATCGTGATCGTCGTCCTCGCCGCGATCATCCTCCGGCTCATCCTCCGACGCATGGTCAAGACGGTCGTCAACCGCGTCGTGCTCGGTGTCAAGAAGCGCCAGGGCACGACCGACACCCAGGCGCTCGTCAACTCCCCCGTCCAGGCCGCCCGCGTGGTCCAGCGGACGCGGACGCTCGGGAGCGTGCTGGAGAACCTCGCGACGGTCATCGTCGCGGTCATCGCCCTCGCGATCATCATCTCGACGGTGTTCCCGACGGCCGCCATCGGCCTGGTCGGCGGTGCGTCGGTCGTGGCCGCCGGCCTCGCGGTCGGTGCCCAGAGCATCGTGCGGGACATCCTCTCCGGCATCTTCATGCTCCTCGAGGACCAGGCCGGCGTCGGCGACGTCGTCGACACCGGGCAGGCCACCGGCGTCGTCGAGAACGTGGGTCTCCGCGTCATGCAGATCCGTGACGTGAACGGCATCCTCTGGTTCGTGCCGAACGGGCAGATCCTCCGCGTGGGCAACCTGTCGCAGGGGTGGTCGCGCGTGCTCGTGGACATCACCGTCCCGTACGACACCGACATCGACGCCGTGCAGGACGCCCTGCTCCGGGCCGCCGTCACGATGTCGCAGGAGCCCCGCTGGCGCCAGCGCATCGTCGAGAAGCCGGAGATCTGGGGGCTGCAGTCGATCACGGACGCCGGCATGGTGTTCCGCCTCGTCGTCAAGACCCGGGCGTCCGAGCTGGACGCGGTCGGCCGCGAGCTGCGCGTCCGCCTGAAGCGCTCCGTCGACGAGCTCGGCGTGACCCTGCCGGCGATGGCGATGATCATGCCCGCGGGCTGGGAGAACGCCACCTCGATCAACGGGCTGCGCACGGTCAGGACGCAGCCGACCCCCGCCCCGACCAAGTCGCGGAAGCCGAAGCGCAACCTGCTCGGTCAGGCGATCCGCACCGACGACGACACGACCGACCAGAAGTGAGCACCATCGCATGACCGACGACCCCACCACCGGCGGCGTCCCGGCCCCGGGCCGGGTGCCGGCGCAGCCGATCACCCTCCGCGTCGGCGAACGCGGGGTGTCGGCGACCGGATCGCTCTACGACCGCATCGGCGGGGCACCGACGTTCGACCGACTCGTCCGCCGGTTCTACGAGGGCGTGCAGCAGGACGACGTCATCTGGCCGATGTACCCGGCCGACGACCTCGAGGGCGCCATCTGGCGACTGTCGGCCTTCCTGCAGCAGTACTGGGGCGGCCCGGGCACCTACAGCGAGGAACGCGGCCACCCCCGGCTGCGGATGCGGCACCAGCCGTTCCGCATCACCGCCGAGGCGCGCGAACGCTGGCTCCACCACATGCACGACGCCGTCGGGTCGCTCGGACTGGCGCCCCTCGATGAGGCCGAGCTCTGGGCCTACCTCGACCGCGCCGCGCACGCCATGACGAACGCCTTCGACTGACGTCCGTCGCGTGGTCACCACGCACCGGACGGGAGGCACGGGGCGGCGCCGACCCGTGCCTCCCGTCCGGTGCGTGGCCGGGACGACGCCGGGGGCGACGTCAGCGCACGTACGATCCGTCCGCGAGGTCCTCGACGAGCGAGGGCCGGGTCGGGTCCCACCCGAACGCGGTGCGCGCGTGCGCGCCGGACGCCTCCTGGTGGAGGAGCAGGGCGTCGGCGAAGTCCGCGCCGAGCCGTGCGCGCGACTCGTCGACGCTCTCGGCGACGACCGCCGAACCGTGCGCGCCCGCCTCCGCGACCTCGCGCAGGGTGGGGTTGTCCCCGGTCGCGGCGACGACGTAGCCGTCCTGCTCCGCACGGTGCAGCGCGAGGACGTAGAGCTCCCCGAGGTCGTCGATGTGCACCGTCGTCCAGCGTTGCGAGCCGTCGCCGACCAGTCGGACCTCCCGCTCGTCGTCACCGACGAACATCGCCGGGATCCCGGCGCCGCGCCCGTAGACGATCCCGGGAGCGACGATGGTGGTCCGGGCGCTGCTGGCCCGGACCGCTGCCTCGTTCGCGACGCGCCACGCCGTCAGCGCTGGCGGGTCGATCGGCGACTGCTCCGAGATGTCCGTCGAGTTGCCGAAGGTGAAGATCCCGCCGGTGTGGACGAAGGGCTTCGGTGTGCCCTCGAGCGCGCGGAGGACGGTCGTGGTGAGCACCGGGTCGACCTCCTCGGACGACGCGGTGTGCACGACGCCGTCGGTCTCGCGCGCCGTGCGCTCCACGAGGTCGGCGTCGGTGACGTCGCCGACGACCGCGTGGCCGCCGGCGTCCCGGACACGCTGGGCCTTCTCGTCCGAGCGGACGACGGCCGTGACCTCGTGCCCGTGGGCGACGAGGGCACGGAGGACCGAGGAACCGATGTAGCCGGACGCGCCGGTGAGGAAGACGTGCATGGCACCAGCCAACCACGCGGGCCTCGGTGCGCGCAGTCCGCGGCTAGGAGCTGAGCGACCAGGCTCGTCGCTTCACGAGGACGTGCCCGCGCGAGGTGGTGAGGCGGCTCCACGGTCCGGTCTCGAACACGCGGACGGGGTCGTGCCCGAGGAACCCCAGGCTCTCCCCCGCGAACCCCGCACCGGCGGGCAGGTGCTCGATCATCGGGATCGGACGACCCCAGACCTCGGACCGGACGCGGCGCACGATCGCGTCGCCGGCGTTCGTGGGGACGGCTTCGGCGACCTCGGCGATGCCGGCCTTCGCCGCACGGCGGAGGAGCTCGGCCGAGACGTCGGGCAGTGGCACCCACCCGCCGCGGGGCGGTGAGATGGCGGCCCAGGTGACGGTGTGGACCCCGAGCGGGAGCTCGACCTCGATCGGGGTCGCGCGCGTCGGGTCAGCGCCCTCCGCGTGCTCGGCGTCCTGTGCGTCCGCGAGCAGGCGGAGCCGTTCCCGGAGCGAGGCGAGCGGGACCACGGCGTCGATGGTCGCGGGCTCGGCGAGGGAGAAGGTGCGCAGGCCGAGGACCGTCGGCAGTTCGTCGAGGAGCCCTGCGGGGTAGAGGATCGCCGTGTAGACCGCGAGGACGCCGGAGTCGGCGATGAGCCGCACCGAGCCGTCCTCGACCCGAGCGGCACGGCCGAGGTAGGTGCGGAGGTCACCGAGGGAGGCGACGTCGGGGAGGGTGAAGGTGGTGCCCATGTCCCGTCGATCCTACCGGGGCAGGCCTCCGGCTCCCGGCTCCCGGCTCCCGGCTCCCGGCTCCGTAGGATGACCGCGTGAGCGAACCGGACTTCCTGCGGACCCTGCGACTCGACGACACCGGCGCCGCCACCGGCGAGACGATCCTGACCGGTGCCAGCCACTGGTCACCGAACGGCCGGGTGTTCGGCGGGCAGGTGCTCGCCCAGTGCATCGTCGCGGCGCAGGCCACCATCGAGGACCGCGACATCCACTCGATGCACGGGTACTTCCTCCGGCCGGGCGACACCGGACTCCCGATCACGTTCGGCGTCGAACGGATCCACGACGGCCGGTCGTTCGCGACGAGGCGGGTGCAGGCGTACCAGCGGGGCCTCCCGATCTTCTCCATGATCGCGTCGTTCCAACGACCGGACGACGGCGTCGAGCACCAGGACCCGTTCCCGGTCGACACCCCCGCGCCCGAGGACCTGCCGTCGGCGGCCTCGATCCTCTCCGCGATCGACCACCCGGTCGCACGGGCCTGGGCCGAGCGCTCGATCGACCTCCGGCACGTCGAGGGCCCGGTGTTCGTCGACGTGCAGGGCGAGCGTGTCCCGCACCAGGCGGTGTGGTTCCGCGTCGACGGGGACCTGCCGGCGGACCCGGCGCTCCACCGCGCCGTGCTCGGCTACGCGAGCGACCTCTCGATCCTCGAACCCGTGATGCGCCGCCACGGGGTCGCGTGGGGCAACCCCGGGGTGAAGAGCGCGAGCCTCGACCACGCGATGTGGTGGCACCGCGACGGCCGAGCCGACGACTGGGTCCTCTACACGCAGGAGTCCCCGAGCGCGCAGGGCGGCCGGGGACTCGCGTTCGGTCGGATGTTCTCGCGAGACGGTGTCCTGCTCGCGAGCGTCGCGCAGGAGGGCATGATGCGCGTTCCGCGGTGAGCCGGACCGGGACGCCAGGACGTCAGGACGTCCGGGTGGCCGGGCGTCAGGGCGTCAGGGCGTCAGGGCGTCAGGGACGCGAGAACTGCACCGGCTCCTGGACGTACGGCTCGCACGCGGCCCGCTCGTCCGCGGTGAGGCGCCGAGGACGGTTCGTCGCCGCGTCGACCATCACGAGCGCCGTGGTCGCCCGGGTGTAGAGCTCGGCCGGCTCGTGGCCGAGCGGGCTCCACACCTCGTAGGAGACGTCGATGCTCGCACCACCGATCCGCCCGATCCACATCCGGATGTCGAGCGGCTGCCGGAAGTACGGGATCGACGCGAGGTACTCCAACCGCTGGGCTGCGATGACGGTCATCGTGCCCGAGCCGGGCCGACCGTCGATGATCGGGTCGGGCAGCTCCCCGTCCGCCACCGGCTCGTCCGGGTCGGCGCCCCAGAACCCCACGATGCGCGCCTCCTCCAGGAGACGCAGCATCGCGGAGTTGTTGACGTGCCCGTACGCGTCGATGTCGCTCCACCGCATGCGGATCGGAGCGTGCAGCACCGCCACGGATCAGTCGCGCGTGAGCTTGCGGTACGTCGCCCGGCCGGGCTTCGCGGCGTCGACGCCGAGACGCTCGATCTTGTTCTCCTCGTACGCCTCGAAGTTGCCCTCGTACCAGTACCAGTTCGGCGTGCCGTCCTCGTTGAGCCCCTCCCACGCGAGGATGTGCGTGGCGATGCGGTCGAGGAACCACCGGTCGTGGGTGATCACGACGGCACAGCCGGGGTACTCCAGGAGGGCGTTCTCGAGGCTGCCGAGGGTCTCGACGTCGAGGTCGTTGGTCGGCTCGTCGAGCAGCAGGAGGTTGCCGCCCTGCTTGAGCGTCAGGGCCAGGTTGAGACGGTTGCGCTCACCGCCGGAGAGCACGCCTGCCTTCTTCTGCTGGTCCGGACCCTTGAAGCCGAACTGCGACACGTAGGCGCGGGACGGGATCTCGGTCTTGCCGACCTGGATGTAGTCGAGCCCGTCGGACACGACCTCCCACAGGTTCTTGTTCGGGTCGATGCCGCCGCGGCTCTGGTCCACGTACGAGATGTTGACCGTCTCACCGACCTTGAGCGTGCCGCCGTCGAGCGGCTCGAGGCCGACGATGGTCTTGAACAGCGTGGTCTTGCCGACGCCGTTCGGACCGATCACGCCGACGATGCCGTTGCGCGGCAGGGTGAAGGAGAGGTCGTCGATGATGACGCGCTCGCCGAACTGCTTGTGCAGCTTCTCGGCGTCGATGACCTGGGAGCCCAGACGCGGACCCACCGGGATCACGATCTCCTCGAAGTCGAGCTTCCGCGTGCGCTCGGCCTCGGCGACCATCTCCTCGTAGCGGGCGAGGCGGGCCTTCGACTTCGCCTGGCGGCCCTTCTGGTTGCTCCGGACCCAGTCGAGCTCGGACGACAGCCGCTTGGCGAGCTTGGCGTCCTTCTTGCCCTGGACCTCGAGGCGCGAGCGCTTCTTCTCGAGGTACGTCGAGTAGTTGCCCTCGTACGGGTACAGACGCCCACGGTCGACCTCGGCGATCCACTGTGCGACGTGGTCGAGGAAGTACCGGTCGTGGGTCACCGCGAGGACGGCGCCGTGGTACTGCTGCAGGTGCTGCTCGAGCCAGAGCACCGACTCGGCGTCGAGGTGGTTCGTGGGCTCGTCGAGGAGCAGCAGGTCGGGCTTCTGGAGCAGCAGCTTGCAGAGGGCGACGCGGCGCTTCTCACCACCGGACAGGTGGGTGACCTTCTCGTCCCCCGGAGGGCACTGGAGCGCGGCCATGGCCTGCTCGAGCTGGGAGTCGAGGTCCCAGGCGTCAGCGGCGTCGATCTCCTCCTGCAGCGTGCCCATCTCGGCGAGGAGCGCGTCGAAGTCGGCGTCCGGCTCGGCCATGAGCGCCGAGATCTCGTTGAAGCGGACGACCTTGCCGTGGATCTCGCCGACGCCCTGCTGGACGTTCTCGAGGACGGTCTTGTCCTCGTCGAGCTCCGGCTCCTGCATGAGGATGCCGACGGTGAAGCCGGGGGTCAGCTTCGCCTCGCCGTTGGACGGCTGGTCGAGACCCGCCATGATCTTCAGGATCGTCGACTTGCCCGCGCCGTTCGGTCCGACGACGCCGATCTTCGCGCCGGGGAGGAACGACATCGTGACGTCGTCGAGGATCAGCTTGTCGCCGACCGACTTGCGGGCGCGGACCATCTGGTAGATGTACTCAGCCATATCGCGCCCAAGTGTAGTGACCCCGGCGGCCGACCGCGCGGCACGGGGTCCTTCGCCGGAACGCGCACGGACCCGTTCGGGGGCTGACGGCTCGGGGCCGGGCGACGTACGGTACCTGCATCACCTCGCCGACGGGACCCGAACCACCATCTCGGCATCGATCAGGACAGGACCAGGACCTCATGGCGAACTCACGACTCCGTCGTCTCGTGCTGCCCCTCGTCGGGGCGCTCGCACTCGGGATGGCGGTGACCCTCCCCGCTGCGCCGGCCTCCGCCGCCGCCGCTGTGCCGAAGGGAACGGTGTACGTCAACTACACGGCGAAGATCAGCGCGAAGGGCTCCGGCACCGGCTACTCGTCGTACCTCAACATCCACGACGCCCACAACAACGCGTTCGCGTTCGGCATCCAGTCGGACACCGGGTCGACGCAGAGCAGGGGCAAGCCGCGGTTCATCTGGGAGCGCGTGCAGAACGGCAAGTTCAGCTACGGCTACCTGAGCGCGGCGTCGAACAACCTGACCTCGGTCGGGCTGCGCTGGTACAAGAACGACGTCGCCGCGGTGGTCGCGAACGGCAAGGTGCTCCAGAACATCGGGGTCAACCTCGACGGGCGGCTGTTCTTCAACGCCGAGGCGAACGCCCGACTCAACGGCGACACCGTGCACTCGACGGTGCAGGACATCAGCATCAAGATCAACGACACCACCAAGCGGACCGGTCTCGCCGGCAAGTGGAACACCGGTTTCGCCTTCCACGGCCTGCGCGCGAAGCAGACGAAGGCCGACAACCGGGGTCAGGGCGCGAGCTTCGCGATCGACGGCACCGTGTCGGGGCTGGCCCGTGGGCACGACTGGGACTCCGACCAGGTCTCCGGCATCGCGATGATCGCCCAGAACTGGGGCTGATCGACCACCGGGGCTGATCGGCCGGGGCCGATCGCGGGCCGGGGCCTGCCCAGCTGGGCGCGGCCGCCCCGTACCGGACGTACGACGAACGCGTCGGACACCACCGGGTGCCCGGCGCGTTCGCCGTGTCGGCCGTGACCGCTCCGGTGGTCAGGCGGCGTCGGACGCCGCGAAGGGATCGTGCGCGGAGACGTCACGCTCGTCGATCCCGGACGCCCCGCCGGGACCGGGCGCCGGGGCCTCGTCCCCGAGGATCGCCGCGGCGTGCCGGTCCGCCTCCGCGGGGTCGGGCAGGGGTTCCTCCCCCGGCTCGTCCGTGGCGACGTGCCCGCCGGGAGCGTCCTCACCGGACTCGTGCGGCCCGGTCGCGTGGAGCTCCCCGGTACGCGGGTCGACGCGTTCCCCGCCGCCCGGCACCGGACCGTCGTTCGCCTGCCGGGGCACACGGATCCAGTTGCTGATGCCCCACGCCAGGTCGTGACCGATGCCCTCGGCGTCGACCTCGACGGCTGTGCCGCCACGGCCGTCGCGCTCCCACGTCCGGATCCGCACGCGCCCGGTGACGACGATGCGGTCACCCTTCTTGAGGGACTTGTGGACGTTCGCGGCCAGGGACCGGAACGCGGTGACCGTGAACCAGTTGGTCGCGCCGTTCGTCCACGCGCCGGTGGCCCGGTCGAAGCGACGCGACGGCGAGGCCAGCCGGAGGCTCGTGATGGCGACGCCCGTGTCGGTGACGAGGTGCCGGGGTTCGGTGGCGACGATGCCGCAGATGGTGATCGTGTCGTTCATGCTGCGATCGTCGCGGGGCCCGGGCCGCGGGAGCGGACCGGGCCCCGATCTGTGGACGACCGCGAGCCGGACGCGACCTGTGCAGGAGACGTGCCCCGGGCCTCCAGGCCGAACCCGCTGCGGCGAGCGCGCGCCGCACGCACCCCCGCCGCCGCGGGCGTCCGCTCAGTGCGCTCGGAACTCCGGCCGGTCCGCGAGCGGCCCCATGGCCGCGTGGACCGCGCTCTTGGCCGAGTCGAGCGACGGGAAGACCGATCCGGTCCCCCGTCGGCCGTAGAGCTCGACGTGGAAGCCGTCCGGCTCGCGGTGGATGCTCCCGACGGCTCCGGCGGGTCCCACCGCCACCCAGGTCGCTGACCCTGCCGTCGTCGTGTTGTTCGTCATCGATCGACCACCTCCTCGTGGCCCCGACGCCCGCCCTAGGACGCCAGGATGTACTGACCGTACGCCTTGCGGACCTTGTTCACCTTCGGCAACGCGACCGCCAGGCAGTAGCCCTGTCCGGGGTTCTTCGCGAAGAAGTCCTGGTGGTACTCCTCCGCGCGGTGGAACGTCGTGAGCGGCTCGATGGTCGTCACGACGCCGCCGTCCCAGATGTCGGACGCGCGCTCGATCGCCCGCTCGAACAGCGAGCGCTGCTCGTCGTCCGCCGGGAACATCGCGGAACGGTACTGCGTGCCGACGTCGGCGCCCTGCCGGTTGAGCTGGCGCGGGTCGTGCAGCGTGAAGAAGACGTCGAGGACGACGTCGGCCGGGAGCTGCGTCTCGTCGAAGGTGACGGCGACGGCTTCGGCGTGACCGGTCGTGCCGGTGCACACGAGCTCGTAGGTCGGGTCGTCGGTCGTCCCACCGATGTACCCGGACACGACGTCCTGCACGCCCTGGAGGGTGCGGTACACCGCGTCGAGGCACCAGAAGCATCCACCAGCGAGCACGAACGTTCTCATGCCGCCACGGTACCGCGCGGCGGGTGCGCGTCCACCGGGAGCGTCGGCCAAGCCGCTTCACCGGGGGACGATCCCTCCCCGGTGGCGGACCGGGACGGGTCCGTCAACAGGTCATGCCGTGCTTCCTCGGCGTGTCGGTGGTCGTACGTACCGTCGTCACCACGCAGACCGGACCATCGACCGACACACCAGGAGGCCACCCGTGCACACCACGACCGAACCGACCTTCCGCCTCCGCACCTCCTCCGTCGCCCGCAGCCGTGGCGACCTCCGGATCCTCGACGTGCGTGACGACCTCAGTCGGGTGACGCGGGCCAACGGCGAGATCGTCGGCTACGTCGACCGGGTGGACGTCGCCGGCGGCACCGCCTACCGCGCGCGGCGGTACGTCGCGACCGAGCGGCGCTTCATCGCGTTCCCCGACGTCTGGTCCGCCGACGACGCGGTCGACTGCCTGCGGTGGGGCTGAGCCGCCGCCAGCGCTGGGGCTGAGCCGCTGACTGCGCCGGGCAAGGACGCCGTCACCGTTGACGATGGGCCGCAGCCGGCGCCGGCGCCGGCCGCTGCCTCCGTCGGGCTGGTCCGCCGCGTGCGGTGCGGCTGAACCGCTGGCCGTGGCGGGCACGCGCGACACGGTCGCCGCGGCGACCGCGGCGGCCGCCCAGTGCGCCGTCCCGAGCCCCGGACCGTCGTGCCCGCGTGCACGACCGACGGCGCGCGGGCCCCACGGATGCGCGGATCGCCGGACGGCCTCCGCGTCGACGCGGCACCGGGTCGGTACGGTTCGCGCATGAACTGGTGGAACGACCTGACCGACTGGACCGCGTCGGACGCGGGGTGGCGAGTGCTGTCGGGCGCCGTCATCCCCTTCGTCGCCATCGTGGTGGCCGGCGTCGTCGCCGCGCTCATCGGCCGCGGCGCGACCAAGCGCGTGGTCGCCCTGCAGGAGCGGGAGGCCCGGAACAGCGCCGTCGCGGCCGTCATCTCCGCGGCACGCAAGGCGGCGACCTGGGGGTCGCTCGGACACGACGAGCGCAGGTACGCAGACCACCTGGCCGAGGACGCCGACGTACGACTCCGACTCCTGCCGGTGAGCGGTGCTCCGATGGCCGCCAACTGGGCCCAGCACGAGATCGCGGACATCAAGAAGAACTCGTCGACCTTCTCGTTCCAGGCCGAACAGTCCCTCGCCGAGTTCCGCGACCGCCTCCTCGAGTGGCAGGCACGGCCGAACCGCGCCCGCAAGCTCTTCAAGAACGACCTCGAGCGGTGGAAGTTCGAGAGCCCGGACCCCGACGCCGAGCTCGTGAAGCGCCAGCAGGACTGGAACGCCGACCAGGTGTCGGCGCGCTCGACCGACGCGCCGGCCCCCACCCCGACCACGACCTCGCTGCGGCCGTCGACGCAGCCGCCCAGGACGTCGGCCCCCACCGAAGCCGTTGCTCCGGACGCCGCCGCCGGGCAGGGAACCCCGGCCAGCCAAGGTGCCCCGGTCAGCCAGGGCGCCACGGCGGCGACGACCCCGCTCGGCGACGGTGTGACCCGCCCCTACGGCGACGTGTCCGGTTCGCCGCAGCAGCCGCCCGTCCGTCCGACGCTCGGTCGGCCGCTCCCCGGCACCGCCCCGGCTCCTGCCACCGCCGCGCGCGGCTCCGACGACGACGAGACCGACGTGGTCGACGACGCGCCGCGTCCCGGCCAGCGCGACCGCGACGTCCCCCCGCCGGTGGCCCGACCGACCGCAGCGGACGCCCACGTGAACCGGCCGGCGGCCACGGTGACGTCGCCGAGCACCCGTTCGGTGCCGACCCGCGTCGAGGGTGCACCGGCCGAACCGGCGGACGCGCACGAGACCGACGAGGCCCCCTACACGCAACCGATCAGCGCCAACGAGATCCGCCGCCGGTCCTCCGACGACGACGAGTGAGTCGCTGCGACGAGTGACCCGCTGCAGCGGCTGAGCCGCGCAGACGCGTGAGTCGCGACGACCCGTGAGGCGAGACGACGCGTCAGGCGCGACGACCCGCAGCCCGCTGCACGACTGCGACACGTGCGTCGCTTCCCGTTCCGCACGGAGGCCGCCACCCGATCGGGGTGGCGGCCTCCGTCGTCGGTGCCCCCGGCAGGAATCGAACCCGCGACACGGAGGGTAGAAACCACCTGCTCTATCCACTGAGCTACGGAGGCGGACGGCGACGATTCTAGACCTCGGGTCACGCCAGGCGCTGGACGAACACGTCGACCTCCCGCTGCGAGCGGAGGCGCACGATGCGCAGGTGCGGCGCAGACCGGACGAGCGGTGGCACGGTCCGGCGGAACTTGTCGCGGGTCGAGATCCCCCACCGCAGGATGTGCTCGCGGTCGGTGAAGAACGTCCACAGCGACGGTTCGACGTTCCCGTTCCAGAGCTCGACACGGCGCAGGCGCCGCCGGACGGTCCGTCGCAGCAACCTCCAGAGCGTCACCCGGGTCGGCAGGTCGACCCACACGAGCGTGTCGGCGCGTGCCACGAGCAGGTCCCGCACCGGGGCGTACTGCCACTCCGTCACCCAGGTCGGCTCACTCGTGAAGCGATCGACGTCCTCGACGAAGCTCCCTCGTGGCTCCCAGTCCGGACCGTGGAAGAGCGCATCGATCTCCGTGTGCGGCACGCCGAGCACGTCCGCGATGCGGCGGGCGGTGGTCGTCTTCCCGACACCCGACACCCCGGCGACGAGGATCCGGCGCGGCCTGGGATCGAGGGCATCGTCGGCAGAGAGCACCGAATGACCCTAGCCCCGACGTCGAACGGCTGTCGGACCCGGCAGCCGGCAGCCGTCGCTTCCTGTGTGCTTCCACTGGTGGCCCCCTCGTGTTCGCCTCCACGACACCGACCCTCCGTAGCGTCCGACGCATGAGCACCATCGGCCGCGTCCTCGCCGTCGTGCCCGCGCGCGCTGGCTCGAAGGGCATCTCCGGCAAGAACCTCCGTCGGGTGGGCGGGCGGAGCCTCGTCGCACGAGCGGTCGACGCCGCGCTGGCGGCGCCCTCGATCGACACCGTCGTGGTCTCCACCGACGGACCCGACATCGCCGACGAAGCCCGTGCCGCGGGCGCCCGGGTTCTGCACCGACCGGCCGACCTCGCCGGGGACACTGCCTCGAGCGAGTCGGCGCTGCTCCACGTGCTGGACGTCCTCGAGCGGATCCACGAGGAGGTACCCGAGGTCCTCGTGTTCCTGCAGGCGACCTCCCCGTTCACGGACCCCGCCGACCTGGAGGCCGCAGTCCACCGCGTGCTGAGCGGCGCCGCGGACGTCGTGTTCGCCGCTGTGCCGTCGCACGCCTTCCTCTGGCGCGCGGACGGCGACGGGCAGGCCCGCGCCGTGAACCACGACGCGAGCGTCCGTCCTCGACGGCAGGACCGCGCCCCGGAGTTCCGGGAGACCGGCGCCTTCTACGTCCTCCGCGTCGACGGGTTCCGGCAACACCGACACCGGTTCTTCGGCAGGACCGAACTCACCGCGATCGACGCCGCCACCGCGGTGGACGTCGACGACGAGACCGACCTCACCGTGGCCCGGGCACTCGCCGCCACGCTCGTCCCCGCACCGAACGGAGCACCATGACCGTCACCATCGGCACGTCCACGATCGGCGCGGGTCACCCCGCCTACCTCATCGGCGAGATCGGCCTGAACCACAACGGCGACGTCGACATCGCGAAGCGCCTCATCGACGTCGCCGCCGACGCCGGCCTGCAGGCCGTGAAGTTCCAGAAGCGGACCCCGGAGATCTCCACGCCGGAACACATGAAGCACACGCCGCGCAGCACGCCGTGGGGCGAGATGACGTACCTCGAGTACCGGTACCGCGTCGAGTTCGACCGTGAGCAGTACATCGCGATCGGCGACCACGCGACGCTCCGCGGGCTGGACTGGTTCGCCTCGCCGTGGGACGTGCCCTCGGTCGCGTTCCTCGAGGACCTCAACGTCGTCGCGTACAAGATCGCCTCGGCCTCGGTCACCGACGTCGAGCTCCTGACGGCCGTCGCCGAGACCGGCAAACCCGTGATCCTCTCGACCGGCATGTCGACCCTCGAGCAGATCGACCGTGCGGTCGCCACGCTCGGGACCGACCGGCTCGTCCTCATGCACGCCACGTCGACGTACCCGCTCCCGCCCGAGGAGGCGAACCTGCGCATGATCGACACGCTCGCACTCCGGTACGCGGGCGTCCCGGTCGGCTACTCCGGGCACGAGCCGGGGCTCCAGATCTCGATCGCGGCGGTCGCCCTCGGCGCGACCGCCCTCGAACGCCACATCACCCTCGACCGCACCATGTGGGGGTCCGACCACGCGGCGTCGCTCGAGCCGCACGGGCTCGCGACGCTCGCCCGCGACGTACGGATCATCGAGACCGCCCTGGGCGACGGCGTCAAGCGGGTGTTCCCCGGCGAGCAGGCCCCCATGGCCAAGCTCCGCCGCGTGGTCGCGTGACGCGGACCCCGGACTCCGCGACGGTCGGCCGGGAGGCACGACCCGCCCCCGCGACGTCGACCCGCCTCCGGCGCGTGGTCGGCCTGGTCGACACGGACTCCTTCGCGAAGTGGGGCGCGCACCTCCTCGACGCCGCGCCCGAGCACTGGGACGTCGAACTCGTCGTCGTGCGGACCCCGAGGACGGCGAGCCGGGCACAGCTCGGCGCGGCGTTCCGGGGCCTCGATCGTCACCTGGCCCCGCTCGTCGGTCGTCCACCGGCCCCGACGGACGTGGACACGATCATCGACCGGCTGCGACGGGACCCGCCGGACGCGGTGCTGGTCGCGCTGATCGGGCCGGTCGCGGAGCTCGTGGTGGACCAGGTCCACCGTCGGGTCCCGAACCGTCCGGTGCTCCTCACCGGGCTCCCCGGCATCTCGTTCCCGGCGAAGTGGAAGGGGCTGTTCCTCCGCGCGAGGGCCGACCTCTTCGTCCTGCACAGCCACCGTGAGGTCCGTGCCTACGAGGACCTCGCCCGCACGAACGGCCTCGAGCCCGCATTCGCCCTCGCGACGCTCCCGTTCGCTCGCCCGGTGGCCGCGAGCCCGGAGCGCCACGTCGAGCCGGGGCACGTCCGGGACTCGGTCGTGTTCGCGGCCCAGCCGAGCGTGCCGGCCGACCCGGCCGACCGGGAGCGCATCGTGCGCTGGCTCGTCGCGACCGCCGTCGCGCACCCCGGGTGGCGGGTCGTCGTGAAGGTCCGCGCGGTGGCCGGCGAGCAGCAGACCCACCGGGAGCAGTACCCGTACGCCGACCTCGTCCCGTCGGACGCCCCGTCCAACCTGGTGGTCGAGGCCGGGCCGATGGCCGAGCACCTCGCACGTGCTGTGGCCCTCGTCACGGTCAGCTCCACGGCCGTCCTCGAGGCGGTCAGCGCCGGGGTGCCCGCGCTCACCCTGACGGACTTCGGCGTCGGTCCGCACCTCATCAACGACGTGTTCGTGGGCAGCGGCCTGACCGGCGACGCGGCGGACCTCGTCGCGGGCCGCTTCCGGACGGTGCACCCGGGCTGGATGCGCGACAACCACTTCCACCCGCCGTCGGACGACGACTGGGCCACGCGCGCCGAGGCGCTCATGCGGCGGCGGGACGACGGCTCGCTCGACGACCGCCCCCCGGCGCGGCGCAGCCGGGGCGGGGCGCTCCGTCGGGCGTGGGAGCGGAAGAACGCGCTGGGCCGCGACGACCGCTCGGCCCTGGGCATCGTGGCCCTCGTGATCGGGACGCCCGTGCGGCGGACGAAGCAGCTCGTCAGGAAGGCGATCCGCGCCTCCAGGACGGTGCCGCTACACGGCGGGGAGGGCCGTCGCGACGGCGACCAGCAGCTGGTCGCGCGTCGGCACGCCGGGTGAGCGGAACGCCTCGGTGCCGTCCGCACGCCGCACGATGATCGTGGGCGTCGACCGGACACCGAGGCGCTCGGCCTCGTCCGGGTGCGCGGCGACGTCGCGCTCGGCCACGGTCAGGCCGGGGACGAGCGCCGCAGCGTCGGCGGCGACGCGACGCGCTGCGGCGCACGGCGCGCAGAAGGCTGAGGTCCAGAGGTCGATCCGCACGTCGGGTCCAACGCCGCCGGACGCCCGTGCACTCCCGCTCGGGCTACTCCCGGTCGAACTCACCGGAGCGGTCGCCGCGGTCCTGCAGGTCGTCGACCGGGTCGGAGCCGGACGGGTCGAGGGTGTACTCGCCGGACGTCTGGTCGAGCACCTGGCGCGACTTGGTGAGGCGGTAGGCGAATGCCGCCTGGATCCCCTCGACGTCGGCGTAGACGGTGATCTCCTCGTCGAGCGCGTCACCCGTGGCGGTGCGGGTGTCGGTCGTGCCGTCGAAGGGGCCGCCGTGGAAGATCGCGGTGTACTCGTCGCCCTCGGAGATCGTGATGTCACTCATGCATCCCTTGTACCAGGGCACACCTGTTGACTGATCCATAGCAGTGCTATATAGTTCAGCTATGGAATCATCCCGCGAGCAGACGGTCGAGACCCTCTTGGTCTCCGTGAACCGTCTCATCCGCACCGCGGTCCGGTCCACCGGCAACACCACTTCCCCCGCGGTCTGGCGCACGCTCGGCATCCTCGAGACCGACCAACCGCTCCGCCTCGGCGAACTCGCCGAGGCCTCCCGGGTGGCCCAGCCCACGATGACGCGCCTCGTCGCCGGCATGCTCGACGACGGCCTCGTCTCGCGGACCGTGGACCCCGACGACTCGCGGGGCCAGCTCGTCTCGATCACGGACGCCGGGCGCGAGCGCCTCGTCGCGTGGCGCGCCACCCTCACGCGCACGGTCGGCCCGCTCTTCGCCGACCTCACCGACGACGAGTGGGACGCCCTGCACGAAGCCGCCGCGATCATCGCCGCCCGCACCGACACCACCACACGAACGGAGATCACCGCGTGAACGCCCACGCACCCGCTGCCTCCGGCAGCATCCTCAAGCAGTCCTCCGCGGTCTGGGCCATCGCCTTCGCCTGCGTCGTCGCCTTCATGGGCATCGGCCTCGTCGACCCGATCCTCCCCGCGATCGCCTCGTCCCTCGAGGCGACGGCCGCGCAGACCGAGCTGCTCTTCACGAGCTACCTCGCGGTCACCGGCGTGGCGATGTTCTTCACGAGCTGGGTGTCGAGCCGCATCGGACCGAAGAACACGCTGCTCATCGGCCTCGCGCTCATCGTGGTGTTCTCGGTCCTCGCCGCCACGTCGAACAGCGTGTGGAGCATCATCGACTTCCGCGCCGGCTGGGGGCTCGGCAACGCCCTCTTCATCTCGACCGCCCTCGCGACGATCGTCGGGGCTGCGTCCGGCGGCACCGCGTCCGCGATCATCCTGTACGAGGCAGCACTCGGCCTCGGCATCGCCGTCGGGCCCCTCGTCGGCGGCCTGCTCGGCAACGTGAGCTGGCGCGGCCCGTTCTTCGGCGTCACGACGCTCATGGCCATCGCGTTCATCGCCATCGTCACGCTGCTGAAGACCTCGGGTCTCGAGAAGCCGACCCCGACGCGCCTCTCCGCACCGTTCCGCGCACTCGGACGCCCGGCCCTCGCCGCACTCGCCGTCACCGCGCTGTTCTACAACATCGGGTTCTTCGTCCTGCTGGCGTACACCCCCTTCCCGCTCGGCTTCGGCGCGCTCGGCATCGGGTTCACGTTCTTCGGCTGGGGTGTCGGTCTCGCGATCACGTCGGTCTGGGTGGCTCCGATGCTCACCGCTCGGCTCCGCCGCACGAGCGTGCTCAAGATCGCCCTGCCGTTGCTCGCGCTCGACCTCTTCGCGGCGGCCGTGGTCGTGTCGTCGCAGGTCGGCTTGATCATCTGCGTGGTCATCGGCGGGCTCGTGCTCGGTGTCCTCAACACCGTCCTCACCGAGTGCGTCATGGAGGCGACGGACCTCCCCCGCGCCGTCGCGTCCAGCGCGTACTCGGCCGTGCGCTTCATCGGCGGCGCGATCGCCCCGCCCGTGGCGACCCTGCTGGCGGACGCCATCGCACCGAGCGCCGCGTACGTGTTCGCCGGGGCGTCGGTTGCGATCGCGTTCGTCGTGGTCGCCGCCACGACACGCGTCCTCCGCCGGGTCGACGACGGGCCCGAGTCGGAGCAGGTCGAGGCCGAGGCGGTCGCCGCGGGCGAGATGGTCTGACGCTCCGCCGACGCACGACCGACGGCCCCGCCACCACCCGTGGCGGGGCCGTCGGCGCACGGGAATAGGATCGACGACATGGCAACTGCGAACGACCGCCTCGTCTGGATCGACTGCGAGATGACGGGGCTCGACCTCGCAGTCGACGAACTCGTCGAGGTGGCCGTCGTCGTCACCGACTTCGACCTGGTACCGGTGCACCCCGGCTTCGACATCGTCATCAAGCCCGACCAGTCCGCGCTCGACAACATGAACGAGTTCGTGACGAACATGCACACCACGTCCGGGCTCATCGACGAGATCCCGGACGGCGTCTCCCTCGCCGACGCCGAGTACCAGGTGCTCGAGTACATCCTCGCCCACGTGCCGAACGAGGGCTCAGCTCCCCTGGCGGGCAACACCATCGGCACCGACCGGGCGTTCCTCGCCAAGTACATGCCCCGGATCGACGGCCACCTGCACTACCGCAGCGTCGACGTGTCGAGCATCAAGGAGCTGTGCCGACGCTGGTTCCCGCGCGTGTACTTCAACGCCCCGGAGAAGCACGGCGGGCACCGCGCCCTCGCCGACATCCTCGAGTCGATCCGCGAGCTCGAGTACTACCGCCGCGCGGGCTTCGTCGCCGAACCGGGCCCGACGACCGACGAGGTCCGGGCCGTCCAGGCCGAGGTCGTCGCGAAGTGGGAGCCGCGGCTCACCCAGCCCGCCGAGTGACGACACGCGTGGTCGGCGGGCGGCCGCGCATGTACTACTATTGAGTGGTCGCGCCGGTCAGCCGGTGTGGACGTGGTGGGTATAGCTCAGTTGGTAGAGCGCCTGGTTGTGGTCTAGGAGGTCGCGGGTTCGAGACCCGTTACTCACCCCACGTCGATGAGCCCCGGTCTGGTGACCGGGGCTCTTCGCATGTCGCGGGCGTCCGGGCCAGGGACCGTCCGATCCGGTGTGGCACCATCGTCCCGTGATCGAGATGTCCGCCGACGACTTCGAGCAGCTCGTGTCCGACGAGCTCGACCGCCTGCCGGACGACATGCTGGACGGCCTGGACAACGTCGCCTTCGTCGTCGAGGACGCCCCGGAGGACGGCTCCGACCTCTTCGGCGTGTACGACGGGGTGGCCGCGACCGAGCGCGGTCAGTACGGGTTCGGCGAGCTCCCGGACCGCATCGTGGTGTTCCGGGCGGCGCACCTCGCGGAGTGCGACTCCGAGGAGGAGCTCCGCGACGAGGTGCACACGACCCTCGTCCACGAGATCGGGCACTACTACGGCATCGACGACGAACGACTGCACGAGCTCGGCTGGGCCTGACACGAGGCGTGACGCCGTCCAGTGGACGACGATCGTCGCGGTCGGCAGCGGGTGTCGGCGGATCAGGTCAGGACGACCACGTCCGCGAGCGACGCCGGGTCCTCGGCCGCGATGAAGGCGCGCTCCTGCGCCGCCCACCGGTCCCACTCCCTTGCGAACACGTCGCCGTCGCGGCCGATCGCCCGCCGCCACCGCACGTCGTCGTCGGCCTCCATCCACACCCGGAGGCTCCCGAGCGGCGCCGATGCCCGGGACAGGGCACCGCACCCCTCGACCACCACCGGGAGGCCGGGGTCGACCGCCCGCCACCCGTCGGTTTCCGAGGCCGCCCAGTCCCAGCGCCGGTGTCCCGACGGCGGTCCGAGCACGTCGGTCACCACCGTGTCGGCAGCCGCTCGGAGTCCGTCCCAGCCGGGGTAGACGTCGTCGAGGTGGACGAGCTGCGCGCCGAGCCGGGCGGCGAGCAGCCCCGCGAGCGTGGTCTTGCCGGTGCCGGACCGTCCGTCCAGGAGCACCACGAGCCGCGCGCCCGTCGGCGTCCCGGCGCGTGCGCGCTCCGCGAGCGACGCGACCAGCGCATCATCGACGACCGATGCGCCAGGAGCCACCGATGCGCCAGGAACCACCGATGCGCCAGGAACCACCGGTGCGCCCGGAGCCACCGATGCGCCAGGAGCCACCGATGGGCCCGGAGTCGCCGGGCCGGCCCCGTCGCCGAGGCGCGCCGCCGTCGTGTCGGCGATCCGTGCCTCCCGGCCAGCGCCGTCAGGCACGCCACGTCCCGGCCGCGACGGCGAGCGCGGTGGCGACCACGCCGATGCCGGTGAGCACCGCGATCATCGCCCACTCCGGGCCGGCGAAGCGCGCCGGGCGCGCCCAGGTCCGACGTGTCGGTGCGCCGAACCCGCGGGATTCCATCGCGACCGCCAGGGTCGTCCCCCGCCGCAACGCGAGCACCAGGAGGGCGAAGGCCATCGACGCCGCGCGCCGGACGCGGCCGGTGTCGGCGAGCCCGCGGGCGCGGCGCGCCATCGCGAGCTGCCGCCAGTCGTCGCCGAGCAGGGTCGTCATCCGCACGGCGGCGAGGGCGCCGAGGACGAAGCGCGCGGGCAACCGGAGCACCTGGGCGAGCCCGTCCGCGAGGTCGGTGGGGTCGGCCCGCACGAACAGCACGACGCCCGGGACGCCGATCGCGAGGACGCGGAGTGCGGTCGCGAGCGCCAGCTCCAACGACCCGTCGGTGACGTGCGCGAACCCGAGGTCGAACCACTCCCGCCCCGACGGCCGCCCGTAGAGCGCGATGCTCAGGGCGGTGAGCGGCACGGCGACGAGCACGGGCGACGTCCGGAGGAGCAGGGTCCGCGGGGGGACGCGGAGCAGCGGCAGGAGTGCGGCCTCGAGTGCGAGTGCGACGGCAGCGGACACGACGTCGAGGCTGAGCACGAGGAACACGCCGAGCACGAGGACGCCGAGGAGCGAGGCCACGGGTTGGACACCGGCGACGCCGCGTCGGGCAGGTGGCGGCCCGGTCCGGCCGGGAGGCTCGGCAGCGGTCCGGCGACCGGCTGCGGTGGACGGGGCGGTCACCTCGGGACCTCCGGACGCACCTCGGCGGCGCTGGTCGCGCCGGGTGTCCGGGACGCGCCGGCCGTGCTGGTCGTGCCGGGTGTGCGGGACGCGCCGGCCGTGCTGGCCGTGCCGGGTGCGCTGGCCGCGCCGGGTGCGCTGGTCGTGCCGGGTGCGCTGGTCGTGGTGATCGCGGCTGCTGTGCCGGGGGCCCGGTGCCCGGCGGCTGCGGAGGACGCGGCGGGCTCGGCGGGCTCGGCGGGCTCGGCGGGCTCGGCCGGCGCGGCGGGCGCGGCCGGCGCGGCGGGCGCGGCGGGCGCGGCGGGCGCGGCGGGCTCGGCGACGGCGCGGTGCGTCACGCCGTCGGCCGCGAGCACCAGCTCCTCGGCGTCGAGCGCACGGACGAGGTCACGGTCGTGCGTGATCGCGACGAGCGCGGTGCCGCCGTCCGCGAGCGCGCCGAGGCAGTGCACCACGGCCTCCCACGTCGCGCGGTCCTGCCCCGAGGTCGGCTCGTCGAGGACCACCACCGGCGGCCGGCTCGCGACGACGGCGGCGATCGCCAGCCGACGCTGCTCCCCACCGGACAGCGTGAACGGGTTCGCGTCGGCGAGGTCGGTGAGCCCGAAGGTGTCGAGGAGTTCCCCCACCCGCTCGTCGGCGTCGTCCTGACGGAGGGCACGGGGGCCGGCGGCGACCTCGTCGCGGACCGTCCGGGCGACGAACTGGTGCTCGGGGTCCTGGAACACGGTGCCGATGCGGGCAGCGAGGTCCCGGCTCGACCAGGCGTGCGGGGCGGTCCCGGCGCCGCGGGCGAGGTCCGGAGCTGCGGTCAGGCTGCCGTCGGCGGGGCGCAGCAGCCCGGCGAGCGTCAGCCCGAGCGTCGACTTGCCGACACCGTTCGGCCCGGTGACGGCCGTGACCGTGCCGGGACGGAGGGTGAGGTCGATGCCCGTGCCGACGCGCTGCCGCCTCCCCCGCGCGGTGCCGAGGCGCTGTGCGGTCAGCAGTCCGGTCCCGGTGCCCGGCGCCGGGTCGGTCGCGGCCTCGTTCCGGGCGGTCCGGCGCCGGGCGCTCCCCCGGGCCGGCTCGGCGCCGGGCACCCACACCCCGGCGGCGGTCAGGGCCTCCCCGTGGCTCGCGAGCACGCGGTCGGGTGCGCCGTCCGCGACGACCCCGCCGCCTGGTTCGAGCAGCACGAGCCGGTCGACGAGGTCGAGCCAGGTGCCGATGCGGTGCTCCACGACGAGGAGCGTGGCGCGGGTCGCGTCGAGGAGCGCGCGCACGGCGTCGTGGACCTGCACGACGCCCGACGGGTCGAGGTTCGCGCAGGGTTCGTCGAGGACGAGCGCCCCCGGCTGCATCGCGAGGACCCCGGCGAGCGCCAACCGTTGCCGCTGGCCCCCGGAGAGCATCGCGGTGGACCGGTCGAGCGGCAGGTCGAGACCGACGACCCCGAGGGCCGACCGGACGCGCTCCCAGGTCTCGGCCCGCGGCACGCCCGTGTTCTCGCACCCGAAGGCGACGTCGTCCCCGATGCGCGACATGACGGTGTGCGCCTCGGGGTCCTGCATGACGAGCCCGACGCGGCCGCGGGCGTCGCGCGGGTCGGCGCCGTCGACGAGCAGCGTGCCCTCGACCTCGGCGGCGGTGTCGTCGGTGGCGTCGGGTTCGTCGGGGAGCACCGCCGCGACGGCACGGAGCAGCGTGGACTTGCCGGCACCCGACGGTCCGACGATCGCCACGCGCTCGCCCGGCTCCACGGTCAGGTCGACGCCGCGGACGGCCCACTCGGGCCGCTCCGGGTACCGCCAGCCCCAGCCGGCGAAGGTGATCCGGGCGGCGGCGCTCACGCTCGGGATCGTGGGCTGCGGCCGCGGCGGCTGTGCTCGCGACCGGCTGCGAAGGACGAGAGCACGCCGGTGCGGGCGAGGGCGCGGACGAGGAACCAGGAGCCGACGCCCGCGATGAGCGCGCCGGACACGACCGCGCAGATGACGTAGACGACCTTGAACGCCACGGCGTAGCCCGGGTACCAGAGGATCGAGTCGTTGATGCCGAGCGCGAGTCCGGCCGCGGCTCCGGCGAGCGCCACCACGGGGAGGCGGTACGCACGGTAGAGGAACAGCGCGAGGACGATCTCCGCGCCGAGGCCCTGCACGAGACCGGCCTCGAGGGTGCCCCAACCCCACTGGGTGCCGAGGAGCGCCTCCACGGACGCGGCGACGACCTCGCCGTAGAGCGCGGCCCCTGGCTTCCGGACGACGATCGCGACGAGCGGACCGGCGAGCAGCCAGACGCCCCCGAAGAGCGCCTGCGTGCCGGGGAGCACGAGCGTCATCGCGGCGCTCAGCGGCTCGTAGGGGAACTCCCAGACCTTGAACACGACGCCGAGGGCGACGGCGAGGACGCTCGCGACGACGATGTCGACGACCCCCCAGCGCAGCGAGCGCTTCGGGGCCGGGACCGCCGCGTCGGTGGTGGGGACGGGTGACTGGATGCGCGAAGGCATGGTGGTGGCTCCTCCCTGCGCCGGCATGATCCGGATCAGGTTCGACGGTCGGAGCGCCGTTCGCTCCCTCTCAGCCCGGTGGTCGGACTCCCGTGTGTGTGCCAGCAGTGTACTGCGCGGAGCACGCTCCGTGCGCGCGGTGCGCGGAGCCGTGTGGCCGCGACCCGTCCAGCGGTGGCGCGCCGGCGGCTCGCGAGCCGCGCCGACGGACCCGGGAGGCCCGTGGCGGCGCCGCCACGGGCCTCCCGGCCGTCCTGCGCTACTTCTTGAGGACCCGCACCAGCTTGCGGAGGACCGTCCCGGTCACCCAGATGACCGGGATGCTCACCGCGAGCAGCGAGATGAGGTTCGGCTCGAACTCGAGGTCCTTGCCCGGTCGGCGCACGTACGCGCCCACCGGGACGGACGTCCCCCCGCCACCGCCGCCGCCGTGCTCGTCGTCGCCGCCCCCGCCGAAGCCGAACCAGGCGATGGAGACCGGGATGAGCGTCTGGTCGCCGACCTCGACGGGCTCCCCGTAGTTCGTGCTGACCCCGACGGGACGCACCTTGTCTGCGATCTGACTCACGATGTTGGCCATGCGCGCGAGGCTACTCGGCGATCCCTCCACAGGCGGAGGCGCACGGGGAGTTCGTCCACTGCTGGGGCTTGTCTGCGGACGGGAGCGGGCGGCGCCGATAGGTTGACGAAACCCACACCTGGAGGACCGTTTGCACACCTGGCCCGGCAATCCGTACCCGCTCGGCGCGACCTACGACGGCAGCGGGACGAACTTCGCCCTGTTCAGCGAGACCGCGGACCGCGTGGAGCTCTGCCTGTTCGACGAGGACGGCAACGAGTCGTGCGTCGACCTCGTCGAGGTGGACGCCTACGTGTGGCACGCCTACCTGCCGAACGTCGGTCCCGGGCAGGAGTACGGCTTCCGCGTGCACGCCCCGTACGACCCGGCCAACGGACTGCGCGGCAACCCGAACAAGCTGCTCCTCGACCCGTACGCGAAGGCGACCAGCGGGGACATCGACTGGGACCAGGCGCTGTTCTCGTACACGTTCGGCGACCCGGACTCCACGGACGACCAGGACTCCGCGTCGCACATGATGAAGGGCGTCGTGATCAACCCGTTCTTCGACTGGCAGGGCGACCGGCCTCCGCGGATCCCCTACGGCGAGACGGTCATCTACGAAGCCCACGTCAAGGGCCTCACCGAGACGCACCCGGACGTGCCCGAGGAGCAGCGGGGCACGTACGCCGGGGTCGCGCACCCCGCCGTCATCGCGCACCTGCAGCGCCTCGGCGTCACGACGCTCGAACTCATGCCCGTGCACCAGTTCGTGAACGACTCGACCCTCCAAGAGAAGGGCCTGTCGAACTACTGGGGCTACAACACGATCGGGTTCTTCGCCCCGCACTCGCACTACTCGTCCTCGGGTGACCGCGGACAGCAGGTGCAGGAGTTCAAGGCGATGGTGCGCGAGCTGCACAGGGCGGGCATCGAGGTGATCCTCGACGTGGTGTACAACCACACGGCCGAGGGGAACCACCTCGGGCCGACGCTGTCCTTCCGCGGCATCGACAACCCCGCGTACTACCGCCTCGTGGAGGACGACAAGCGTTACTACATGGACACCACGGGGACCGGGAACTCCCTCAACGTCGGGCACCCGCACGCGCTGCAGCTCATCATGGACTCCCTGCGCTACTGGGTGACCGAGATGCACGTCGACGGCTTCCGGTTCGACCTCGCCGCCGCCCTGGCCCGGGAGTTCTACGAGGTCGACCGTCTGGCGGCGTTCTTCGAACTGGTCCAGCAGGACCCGATCGTGTCGCAGGTGAAGCTCATCGCCGAGCCGTGGGACGTCGGTCCGGGCGGCTACCAGGTCGGCAACTTCCCCCCGCAGTGGTCGGAGTGGAACGGCAAGTACCGCGACACCGTCCGCGACTTCTGGCGTGGGGAGCCCTCGACCCTCGGCGAGTTCGCGTCACGCATCTCCGGCTCGGCCGACCTGTACGAGCACGACGGCCGGACCCCGAAGGCGAGCATCAACTTCATCACCGCGCACGACGGCTTCACGCTGTACGACCTCGTCGCCTACAACGAGAAGCACAACGAGGCCAACGGCGAGGACAACAACGACGGCGAGAGCCACAACCGCTCGTGGAACTCCGGTGTCGAGGGCCCGACCGACGACCCGGACGTCGCCGCGCTCCGGCTCCAGCGCCGACGGAACTTCCTCGCGACGCTGCTGCTCAGCCAGGGCGTGCCGATGATCGCGCACGGCGACGAGCTCGGGCGCACCCAGTCCGGCAACAACAACGTCTACGCGCAGGACTCGGCGATCAGCTGGATCGACTGGGAGCACGCCGACGACGACCTCATCCAGTTCACCGCCGACGTCGTGAAGCTCCGGCACGACCACCCGACGTTCCGACGGACGCGGTACTTCAACGGCCGTCCGGTGCGTCGTGGCGAGGGCGAACCGCTCCCCGACGTGGTCTGGCTGACGCCGTCGGGCGATGCCATGGACCCGGAGGACTGGGACTCGGGCTTCGGCAAGAGCGTCGGCATGTACCTCAACGGCGACGGCATCCGCGGCCGGGACGCCCGGGGCGAACGGGTCAGCGACGTCGCGTTCATCACCTACTTCAACGCGCACGACGGCGTGGTCACGTTCACGCTGCCGCCGGAGGAGTACGCCCCCGGGTGGACGGTCCGGATCGACACCGCCGATCCCGGCGCGCGCGAGGAGGTCCTCGACGCCGGCTCGGTGCTCGACGTCCCCGCACGGTCGATGATCGTGCTCCGCGAGGAACCCGACCACGAGGTCCGCACCGTCCCGGTCGACGTCAGCTCGGCCGGCGCCGGATCGGCGACACCGCCGGAGGACGCGACGACCACGCCAGCCCCGCAGGACGCCGTGTCGCCTGCCAACCCGGCCGGTGCCCCCGCGCCGTCCGACGGAGGAACCCGATGACCACCCGCCGCGTCCCGACCTCGACCTACCGGCTCCAGGTCACCCCCGACTTCGACCTCGCCCAGGCGGCGGACGTCGTCGACTACGTGCACGACCTCGGCGCCGACTGGCTCTACCTGTCCCCCGTGCTGCAGGCGGAACCGGGTTCGCAGCACGGGTACGACGTCGTCGACCACACCCGGGTCGACACCGAGCGCGGCGGTGACGCCGGACTCCGTGCGCTCGCCGACGCGGCGCACGCGAAGGGGCTCGGCGTGCTCGTGGACGTGGTCCCCAACCACGTCGGCGTGGCGACACCGAGCGCCAACCCGTGGTGGTGGTCGCTGCTCGAGCACGGCCAGGGCTCCCCCGTCGCGTGGGCGTTCGACGTCGACTGGGACGCCGCCGACGGCCGGATCCGCATCCCGGTGCTCGACGACCGACTGCTCGACGCGGTCGAGCTCCGCGACGACCGCCTGTACGTCGGGGAGACGGCGTACCCGACCGCGCCCGACACCGTGCGCCCCGGGGACACCGTCGCGGACGTGCACGCCCGCCAGCACTACGAGTTCGTGCACTGGAAGCGCGCCGACCACGAGCTGAACTACCGGCGCTTCTTCGCGGTGAACACGCTCGCGGCGATCCGTGTCGAGGAGCCGGAGGTCTTCGCCGCGTCCCACGGGGTGATCGGCGGCTGGTTCCGGGACGGCCTCGTCGACGGACTCCGGATCGACCACCCGGACGGCCTGTACGACCCCGCCGGGTACCTCGACGACCTCGCTGCCCTCACGGGTGGGGCGTACACGCTCGTCGAGAAGATCCTCGAGCCGGGCGAGGAGCTCCCGGCGTCCTGGCCGGTGGACGGCACGACCGGGTACGACGCCCTCGGGGTCCTCGACCGGGTGTTCGTGGACCCGGCCGGTGCCGAGGCCCTGACCGCGGCGTCCGGTGCCGAGCCGACCGACTGGCGGCGTCTGACGCACGACACGCGGCGCGGCATCGCCGACGGGATCCTCGGCAGCGAGGTCCGCCGACTCGCACGCCTGCTCGTCGCCGTCACGGACGGCATCCCCGAGGACCGGGTGGTCGACGCCCTCGCCGAGGTGATCGCGTCGTTCGACGTCTACCGGACGTACCTGCCCGAGGGCGCGCACCACCTCATCGACGCCCTGGAACGCGCCGTCGACCTCCGCCCGGACCTCCGGGACGTCGTCGACCGCATCGCTCCGACGCTCGTCGACCCCGGCTCGGCCGCTGCGATCCGTCTGCAGCAGACGTCGGGCATGGTGATGGCCAAGGGCGTCGAGGACACCGCCTTCTACCGGACCTCCCGCCTCACGAGCCTCAGCGAGGTCGGCGGCGACCCGAGCGTGTTCTCGGTCTCCGTCGCGGACTTCCACCGGGCGCAACGGGACCGCCTCGGCAGCTGGCCGCACACGATGACGACCCTGACGACCCACGACACCAAGCGGAGCGAGGACACCCGCGCCCGCATCGCCGTCCTGGCCGAGATCGCCGACGAGTGGTCCTCCACCCTCGACCGCCTGCAGTCGCTCGCACCGCTCGAGGACGCGGTCCTCGCCGACCTGCTCTGGCAGGCCGTCGTCGGTTCACGTCCGGCCAGTCGTGAACGGCTGCACGCGTACGCCGAGAAGGCATCGCGCGAGGCCGGGGACAGCACCACCTGGACCGAGCCCGACGAGGACTTCGAGCGGCGCATGCACGCCCTCGTCGACGCCGCGTTCGACGACCCGGCGGTCGTCGCCGTCCTCGACGCCCTCGACGAGCGCATCGACGCGGCCGGGTGGTCGAACGGCCTCGCCGTCAAGCTCGTGCAGCTCACCGCTCCGGGCGTGCCGGACGTCTTCCAGGGCACCGAGTCGTGGGACCGCTCGCTCGTGGACCCGGACAACCGCCGCCCGGTGGACTACGCCGAGCGCCGTCACGTCCTGGCGACCCTGGACGGGCCGGAGGAGTCCGGTCCCGAACGGCTCCCGGGCATCGGGCTCGACGGTGCGGCGAAGGTGCTCGTCACGAGCCGCGCGCTGCGGCTGCGACGGGACCACCCGGAGCTCTTCACCCGCTACCTCGGTCTCGAGACGAGCGGTGTGGCGGCGGACCACGTGCTCGCGTTCGACCGTGGTGGCGCCGTGACGATCGCGACCCGTCTGCCGATCGGCCTCGGGCGCGTCGGCGGATGGGGGGACACCCTCGTGCACGCGACGCCCGTCGAGCGCGTCGACCTCCTCACCGGGAGGCGCGTCCCGGCCGGCCGCGGCATCCCCCTCGCCGAGGTGCTCGCCGACTACCCCGTCGCCCTCCTCGTCCCGGCCGTGGTCGCGGACGCCACGGAGCGGGCCTCCGGCGGCGCCGAGGCGTCGGCCGGCGACACCACCACCAACCCGTCGAGCGGCACGGTCGCCGACGAACCCGTGTCCGAGGCGCAGGCCGAGGTCGAGATCCTGGAAGGCCACGCATGACCGTCCCCGCCCGTTACGCCGTCTGGGCACCCGAGCCCGAACGGGTCCGCCTCGTCGTGGACGGCGTCGAACACCCCCTGACCAAAGGCGCCGACGACTGGTGGAGCACCGACGCCGTGCTCCCCCACGTCGGCGCCCGGTACGGCTTCCGCATCGACGACGACGACGCGGTCCGCCCCGACCCGCGGAGCCGTCACCAGCCTGATGGTGTCCACGGCCCGTCCGAGGTCGTCGACCCGGAGCGCTTCTCCTGGACGGACGACGCCTGGACCGGACGCCCGGCCCGCGGTGGCGTCGTGTACGAGATGCACATCGGCACCTTCACGCCCGAGGGGACGCTGGACGCCGCCGCCGAGCGGCTCGAGCACCTCGTCGAGCTCGGGGTGTCGTTCGTCGAGGTGCTCCCCGTCAACGGGTTCAACGGCGAGTGGAACTGGGGCTACGACGGGGTGGCTTGGTACGCCGTGCAGCACACGTACGGCGGTCCGGACGCCTACGACCGGTTCGTCGACCGGGCGCACGCGCTCGGTCTCGGCGTGATCCAGGACGTCGTCTACAACCACCTCGGGCCGAGCGGCAACTACCTGCCGCTGTACGGGCCGTACCTGGTGCAGGGCCTCGCCAACACCTGGGGCGACTCGGTGAACGTCGAGCACCCCGAGGTCCGACGCTACGTGCTCGACAACGTGCGGATGTGGTTCCGTGACCACCACGTCGACGGTCTGCGCCTCGACGCGGTGCACGCGATCCGCGACACCACCCGCCCGCACGTCCTCGCCGAGATGGCCTCGGAGACGGACGCCTACTCGTCGTTCACCGGGCGCCCGCTCTCCCTCATCGCGGAGTCCGACCTGAACGACCCGGTCATGTTCCGGCCACGGGAGGCAGCCGGGTACGGACTCGCGGGCCAGTGGTCGGACGACTTCCACCACGCCGTGCACGTCGCCCTCACCGGTGAGACGAACGGGTACTACGGCGACTTCGCCCCGCTCGGCGCCCTCGCGAAGGTCCTCGAGCACGGGTTCTTCCACGACGGCACGTGGTCGTCGTTCCGGCGGAAGCGTCACGGGCGCCCGATCGACCGCGGCACGTCGCCGACCACAGCCCTCGTGGTCGCGAACCAGAACCACGACCAGATCGGCAACCGCGCGGCCGGGGACCGGCTCGCGGCGACCCTCGACGACGAGCAGCTCGTCATCGCCGCGGCGCTGACGCTCCTCGGGCCGTTCACGCCGATGCTGTTCATGGGCGAGGAGTTCGCGGCCTCGACGCCGTGGCAGTTCTTCACCGCGCACCCCGAGCCCGAACTCGGCCGGCTCACCGCCGAGGGCCGGGTCAAGGAGTTCGCCGAGCACGGCTGGGACGAGTCCGTCGTGCCGGACCCGCAGGACCCCGAGACGTTCCAGCGATCGAAGCTCGACTGGTCGTCGCTGTCCGGGGAGCGCGAGTCGCGGATCCTCACCGCCTACCGGGTGCTCGTCGCGCTCCGGCGGACGGAGCAGGCGTTCGTGGACCACCGGTACGAGGCGAACGCGGTCCGGTACAGCGAGGACCGGCGCTGGCTCGTCCTGTCGCGGGGTCTGCTCGGCCCGGACGCGACGCCCGTGCACGTCGTCGTGAACTTCCTCGACGACGTCGCGGAGGTGCCGGTGCCGACTGCATCCGGCGAGGAGCTCTACCGCTTCGGCGAAGCCGACGTCGAGCGCGGCTGCGTCCGCTTCACCGGGCGGGGCGTGGTCGTCCTGCGGTGAGGGTCGCACCCTGCGACGGGGGTCCCGTGGGTCGGTCCTGAGCGGATCGGCACGCGGGGCGCTCGTGCGTGGCCCATCCCCACCGGCCGGCAGCAGCCACGTCGGCCGCCGTCGGGCAAGCGTGCCGGCGTCGGGCAAGCGTGCCGGCGTCGGGCAAGCGTGCCGGCGTCGGGCAAGCGTGCCGGCGTCGGGCAAGCGTGCCGGCGTCAGGCAAGCGTGCCGGCGTCAGGCAAGCGTGCCGGCGTCAGGCAAGCGTGCCGGCGTCAGGCAAGCGTGCCGGCGTCAGGCAAGCGTGCCGGCGTCAGGCAAGCG
>CAJYUW010000013.1 GCA_913778205.1 uncultured Curtobacterium sp. | reverse complement strand
GACCTTGACGCCCTGGCCGAAGTCGCGCTGGCCGATCGCGTCGCGGATCGCACCGATGGCACGAGCAGCGCCGGTGCCGAGCGAGTGCACGCCGTTGACCTCGCGGGCGGCGATGCCGGCGACCTTCTCGACGACCGTGTCGTCGATGACGGTCTTGCCCGACGGGTTCGAGCCTGCGGCGTGCGTCCCCGCGGCACGGGCGCCGGAGAGGGTGTTGGGGGTGGTGGTGTCAGCCATGTCGTTTCCTTCCGTTCGTCCCGCCGGGCGATCCCAGCGGTTGCTGTTCACGGATGAGACGGGGCTCCACCGACGGTGGTCACGCCGGACCGGGATCCTCCACCGATTTCCCAGGCAAGGCCCGTTCCGGGGTCGATCTTGTCCCCCGTTCCTCACGGGGCGGGCACCGCGCTTCGGAAAGCGGCCGCGCCACGACGGGGTGTGACCGGATTGCGCGCGGGAGGCACGTACCCCGACGGGGGCAGAACGTCGGAGTCCGGTGCCTGGTAGTGGACGACGACGGTGCCTCAGCGCCAGCGGAGACGGCGACCGGCCGCACCGTCGTTCCACGTCGCGCTCATGCCGTCGTCGCCGGACGCGTGCAGGCCGTCGTGCCCGTCCTCCCGGGTACAGCGCCACCGGTCGAACACGCTCATGCAGAGGTCGCGGACGGGGCCCTGCGGGTCCTGGGACGTCGGGGTGGGGGTGGACTCGTGGGTGTCGATCGGCTCGGTGGCCTCGGGGACGGCGTCGTGGTGCATCTCGGACAGGAGACGTCCGCGGGGCGCCGAACGTCACGAAACAGCCGCCATCGACGCATCCCGGGCACGTCACGGCGCCGTGGTGCATGCTCGGAGTCCCGATCGACCGGTCGGGACGGGACGGACCGAAGGGCTGGGGATGGGCGACGTCGATCCCCTGCAGCGTGGTTCGGACGCCACCCTCGTGGCACGGGCGTCGGACGGCGACGTCCTGGCGTTCGAGGCGCTGACCCGGCGGCACGGCCCGCTGATGCGCGTGTACGCCGAACAGGTCCTCGGGTCGACGATCGAGTCGGACGACGTCGTGCAGGAGGCCTTCCTCACCGGCTGGCGCAAGCTGCCCGACCTCGAGGACCCGGCCCGCTTCCGCGCCTGGATGCTGCAGATCACGACGAGGAAGGCGCTCGACCGCCTCCGCCGCCGACGTCACCACGATGACCTCGGTGACGTCGAGGCGCCCGCGGACGCCACGGGCAGCCCGGAGCGTATCGTCGAGCACAGGCTGCAGTTCGACGCCCTGCTGACGGCACTCGACCGACTCCCGCTCGATCAGCGCAGGTGCTGGCTGCTCCGGGAGACCGCCGGGTACAGCTACCAGCAGATCGCCGACGAACTCGAGCTGCCCACGTCGACCGTCCGCGGGCTCCTCGCACGAGCACGACGGTTCCTCGCCGCCGAGATGGAGGGATGGCGATGACCGACCACGACGTCCCGCAGCCCGACGACCTCGACGGCCACACCATCGAGGAACTGGCCGACTACCTCGACCGCGGCCGTGCGCCCCGCGACCCCGCCATCGAGTCATCGCCCGGTTGTCGCCTTGCGCTGGCGAACATGCAGCGCCTCCGCGAGCTGTCGGTCGGGGCGCTCCAGCGACGGGCGGCGGACGAGGCCGACCGTGAGACCGCCTGGATCGACCGGCTGCTCGACACCATCCGCGCCGAGGTGCGGTCCGGACGGGACGTCCCGATCGCGCACCCGGACCCGCGGCTGCGCCTCGCGATGACGGAGGCCGCCGTCCGCGGTGTCGTCCGGCGTGCCGGTGACGCGCTCGGCGATGTCGTGATGGGCCGCTGCGAGCTCGACGGCGACGTGGACGTCCCCGGGGCACCGGTCCGGGTGTCCCTCACCGCCGGCCTGCTCTACGGCGCGTCGGCCGACCGAGCGGCCGACCGGCTCCGGACCGCGGTCGCGACCGCCCTCGCCGAGCACACCGAACTGGCCATCGCGTCGATCGACGTCCGCTTCGACGACGTCGTCCTGCCCTGAGGAGCCCCCGTGGACGATGCAGCCCTGTCGAGCGACCTCACCGCCGCGATCCGCGCGGTCCCCGGCGTCGTGGCGGTCTACCCGCCCCGACCGATCGTCCACGCGGCGGCCGAGGCGGTCGCCTCCGCCCTCGCGCTCCGCGAGCCGGACGTGCTCGTGGACGTCGACCGCCACGGCGGCACCGTCCGCGTCGCGGCCGGCATCGCGGTGTCCGGTGACCGCCCGGCGCCGGACACGGTGCGCGCGGTCGGCGAGCGCGTCCGCACACTCGTCGACGAGCGGATCGACGGCGGCGCCGACCTCGTGTCGGTGACCATCCGGCTCGTCGAGGACGCGGTCCTCCCGAGCGCGACCGACTGACGGCCGGGAGGCGCGTGGCGGCGCCGCCCCGCGCCTCCCGGCCGGCACGGCGGTACGCGTCCACGCCGCCCGCCTGATCGCTGGCCCGCCACCGCGGCGTGCGCGCTGTCCCACGCTCTGGGGTATCCGTCCGACCGGCCACGTCCGGGTGCTGTTCCGAATGATCCTCACCCAGCCACCGGAGGATCGGACCGATCATGCTCATGCCCGCTCCCGTCGCCACCCCGGCCTCGTTCGCCCCGATCGTGCGCCGCCACCGCCGGCTCGTGCACGCAACCGCCATGGGCGTCCTGCACTCCTCCGCGGACGCCGACGACGTCGTGCAGGAGACCTTCCTCGCGGCGTGGACCCACCTGGGCACGATCGACGACCCGTCGGCCATCGGCGGCTGGCTCCTGACCACCGCACGGCGCCGGGCCTACGATCGTCTGCGACGGGGTGCTGCCCGACCCGCCACCGAGCTGGACGACTCCGTACCCGCACCGGACGACCTCGCGCCGTCCGACGTCGCCGAACGGACCGCCTTCGTCCACGCCGCACGCGCCGTGCTCGCCGCGATGCCGCCCACGCAGCGCCGGAGCTGGATGCTCCGGCACCTGGAGGGGCTGTCGTACACCGAGGTCGCCGCGGTGCTCGGTCTGCCGGAGTCCACCGTCCGCGGGATGCTCGCGCGTGCCCGTCGCACGCTCGACCGGGAGCTCGTCGACTGGCGGTGACGGGCCCCACCGTCGCCCGCGTGTACGCACTCTCAGGCGCGGTTCGCGCACTCCCCTTGCTCCGCACACCCCGGGACCCCCATGGTGAGGTTGACCGTCGCACGTGCGTCGCGTCGGACCGAGGGAGCCACGAGCATGTCCACGACGACCCGTGTCCCCGTCCGCGACCGGCTGGGCGAGTGGGCGTCCCTCGCGGCGGGCTACGCCGTGGTGGGCGTCGCGGAGGCCATCGGTGCCGCGGTCGCGGTGGGGTCCCTGCTCGCCGCAGCGGGTCGACAGCGCGGGCCGGTGCCGAACGGACGGCCCGACGAGTCGGCGTAGTCCACCGGGACGGGGATCGGGAGACCGGAGGACGAGATGACCGACCGCACCGGACCGTCGACCGGTCGGCGGACGGCACCCCGGCCGTGAACGCCCTCCTGGTCGTGCACCTCGTCCTCGTGGGGCTGCTCGCCGGCGAGGAGTTCATCGTCCGCTGGGGCGTCCAGCCCGCGCTCGCACGACTGCCCGACGACGCGCACGTCCGTGCCCGGATCGCCCTCGTGCAGCGGCTCAAGGTCGTCGTACCGATCCTCATGGTCCCCGCGGTGCTCGCGACGGTCGCCGTGCTCGTCGTCGCCGGGAGCGGTCCGGGCCTCGCCTGGCGGACCGCGTCGGACGCTGCCCTGCTGGTCTTCCTGCTCGCGTCGTCCCTCGGGACCGTCCCGATCAACATGGGCGTGAACGACTGGGACCCGTCGGCACCGCCCGCCGACTGGTCGGACGTGGTCCGGCGCTGGCAGCGCATCGACGTGCTCCGCTCGACGGCCGCGGGCGTCGCGTTCGTGCTGGCCGTCGTCGCCGCCGTGGTGCTGCTCGGCTGAGGCCGTGGACCGGCTCCGCCGCGTCGGACGGGAGGCCCGGTGCCGGCCCGACCCGCGCCTCTCGTCCGCGACGGGCCCCGTCCGCGACGGGCCCTGCCCGCGACGGGCCCTGCCCGCGACGGGTCGCGTCCGCGACCCGCGAGCGTGTCGGCGACCCCGACCGTGTCGGCACGACGCCGCCCGCCCCGGCCACCGGGTACAACGGCTCTCGGCCCGCCGTGCGACCGCCGGCGCAGGATGGGTCGGTGTTCATCCCCACCCGCGCTGCCGGCCTCGAAGCCCTCCACGACTTCGTCCCCCGGGCCGGCGCCGACTACCGCCGCGACCGCAACCACGACCTCGGCCCGTCCCGGACGAACGTCTCCGGCCTGTCGCCGTACATCCGGCACCGGCTGGTGACCGAGCAGGAGGTCGTGGACGCCGTCCTCGACCGCCACAGCCTGCACGCGGCCGAGAAGTTCGTGCAGGAGGTGTTCTGGCGGACCTACTGGAAGGGGTGGCTGGAGCAGCGGCCCGAGGTGTGGCGGCGCTACCGACGCGACACGCGCGCCCTGCTCGCGGCCGAGCTGCCCGCCGGGTACGAGGACGCGGTCGCCGGACGGACGGGCATCGACGCGATGGACGCCTGGGCACACGAGCTCGTCGAGACCGGCTACCTGCACAACCACGTGCGGATGTGGTTCGCGAGCATCTGGGTGTTCACGCTCGAGCTCCCGTGGCAGCTCGGCGCCGACTTCTTCCTCCGACACCTGCTCGACGGCGATCCGGCGTCCAACACCCTCTCGTGGCGGTGGGTGGCCGGCCTGCAGACACGGGGCAAGACGTACCTCGCGACGACCGAGAACATCTCGCGGTACACGGACGGGCGGTTCGCGCCCACCGGACTCGCGACGACCGCCCGCGCCCTCGACGAGGAGCCGTTCCCCGCAGCGACGCCGATCGCCCCCGAGGCCGTCGACGGCGCCGTCGGCTCGCAGGTCGGTCTGGTGCTGCACGAGGACGACCTCGAGCCGACCTCGCTGCTCGACGTGCTGGGGTCCGACGCACCGGTGCTGCGCGCGACCGCGGTGTCCACCGACGCCGCGGGCCGTTCGCCGTCGCCGGTCGCACCGCTCGTCGGGGCGTTCACCGACGCCGCCGGACGGGACGCAGCCGCGCGGACCCCCGCCGACGCCGCCGGTCGGCCGGCGTCCGTGATCGGCTCCGGCTCGGCCGCCGTCGCGGACTGGGCCCGGTCCGAGGCGCTCGACACGGTCCTCGCGCCGTACGCGCCGGTCGGTCCGGCCCAGGAGCGACTCGACGCGCTGCGGTCGGAGCTCGCCGCGACGGGCATCGCGCTCGTGACGCTCCGGCGGGCGTGGGACGGCCGCGCCTGGCCACTCGCCTCGCGCGGGTTCTTCCCGTTCAAGGAGCGGATCCCGGGGCTGGTGCGGGCGGCGGGGTGACCCCTCGGGCGAGCCGCCCGGCACCGTGGCGTCCGATCCGGCAGCGTGGCGTCCGATCCGGCACCGTCCGGATCGCTCCGCGCCGTCCGGATCGCTCCGCGCCGTCTCCCGGACGTCACCAGGCACGCCGCAGCCGACGTCGGTCGCCGGTCCACGCACGGACTGGAGGCGCGGTGCCAGCCGGCACCGCGCCTCCAGTCCGTCAGCGGTGCGCGGTGCAGCAGCGCGGAGCAGCGGCGCGCGGTACGGCGAGCAGCGGCGCGCGGTGTGGCGAGCGCGGTGCGCGGACGCCGTTCGCGAGCACCGCGTGCTGCTCGTGACGTCGACAGCCGCCTACGCGAGCACCTGCTGAACGGACACCACTGCCCGCACGATCCCCGTCGCGACACTGATCACGGCGACCGCGATGCCCACCCACAGCGGCCACATCGGCCGGCCAGGTGCCACCTTCCGGACGACGACGTACCGACCGATGAGGTAGAGGATCGGAGCGAGGAGGAACGCCCAGCCCCACGAGAACGGGCGCACCACCCCGCGACGCTGCAGCGCACGGTGGTCGAAGAACGCGAGCACGACCTCGGCGGCGTAGAGCAGGATGCTGAACGCCTGCAGCAGGAAGTACCCGGGCGTGTAGATCGACAACGGGTCCACCGACCGGACCCCGCCTGGCTGGATCGTCTGGTACCGGAACTCCGGGTGGTAGAGCAGCGAGATCGGCAGGGCGACGAGCGGCAGCAGCGCGAGGATCCACACGAACACGGTGTCGGTGGGCACGTGGTCGGCCAGGCGCGGACGCCCCGTCGGCTGCACCGGCCCGTCGACGTGCTGCGTCCACTGCCCGCCGTCCCACCAGCGGGTGCCGTGTTGCCCGGACGGGTCCGGGTACCAGCCAGGGGGTGTCGTGGACATCGGCGCTCCTCGGGGTCGGCGGGAGCAGCAGGTCGTGCCCCCGGCTCCGACCGTAGGGCACGCACGGTGCAGATGACGGCAGGGCGGGCCTGACAGGTCGCTCAGCTCCGCGCGGTGGTGTCCCTGTGCCGCGCGGGCGCGTTTTCGCGGTCTCGTTCCGGGCGGTGGCGTCCCCGTGCCGCGCGGGCGCGCTCTCGCGCTCTCGTGCCGGGCTTTCCGACAGCGGCGCCCGCACCGCCGCGAAGCATCAGGCGCACGGCGTTGACTACGGCCATGATCTCGAAGAGCGACATCCACCAGGTCGAGGGCGCGACGGTCCGCGACCGCAACGGTGCGTCGGTCGGCAAGGTGACGCAGGTGTTCCCCTCCGACGAGGACGGCAGCGCTGCCTACGTGAGCGTCGCGACGGGCGCGCTCGGGCGACGCGAGGCGATCGTCCCGGTCGAGGACGCCACGTTCGACGGCACCGCCCTGCACGTCGGGTACACGAAGGACGCGATCAAGGGTGCGCCGGTTCTCGGCCCCGAACACACCCTGTCCCGCACCGGGGCGAACGCCGTGCGCAAGCACTTCGGACTGTCGCCGGTCGGCAAGGCGATCGGTGACATGGGCGACCCGCACGAGAACCTCGACCCGGCCGGGACCGGTCTGCCGGGCACGGACGACACCGAGGGTGCCGGGACGACGCCGCCGGCGTGACCCGTGTCGGCGTCCGTCCCGGTCCGACGGTGCTCGTCTCGGGGTCAGGCGGCTCCCCGGGACGCATCCGTTGCTGCTCGGTCGGCGGCGCGCTCCGTTTGCTGCTCGGTCGGCGGCCTGCCCCGTTCGGGCCCCAGCGTGCGAGGCATGTCCGAGGTCCGGCGGGCATGTCGCGTCGGTCCTGCGTCGCGCCGTCATCCCCGGCTCGCCACTCCGAACACCCGGTACGGAACGCAGGACCACGCCGGAGCCGCCATCATCAGCCACCACGCTTGCGGGCTCAGCGTCGACGACGCCAGGCCGACCAACACCACCCAGCTGCTGGCGAGTACGGCGACGAAACCGGCTGTGACCGCGCACCCGACACGCGCCTCGTTACGGTCCTCAGCGCGGGCAGACCAGACCGAGGCCCCGAGGAACAGCGCCGACAGCGCCCCGAAGAGGACCGCGGCTGCGAGCGGGCTCGCGTACCCGCTCGGCTCGCCGTCCGGGTCGAAGGTCGTGGCGATCCGGGCGGGTAGCCGTCCCCACCAGGCGCCCGTGACCGCGGCGGCGACGGCCATCGGGAGCCCCGCTGCGACGATCGCGAGGAGCGTGCGGCGCGAGCGGACGACGGCGTCCAGCCGGCGTCGCGTCACGCTGCCAGTCCCGACGTGTCGAGCACGAGGACCGCGACCGTCGTGTGCCGGCAGACCGGACGCCAGCCGTCGGCGATCCGGAGACCCGCGCGCCAGTGGTCGCGGACATCGAACACTCTCCGCACCGGACTCCTCCTCGGGAAATCGACAGCTCACTCCTGGGACGTCACCGTTCGGATCCGGGGATGGAGCGGTGATGCCCGCGTGGTTCACCGACATCGCACGGTCTCGCGGGCGGTTGCGACAGTTTCCTGCATCCGATACTTTGCCGAGTCTAGCCAACATCTCACATACGGGGCGGAGACCGCGATGAAGAAGACGCGCATGACCGCGCAGCTCGCAACAGCCACGGTGGTGATCGGGATCACCCTGGGGCTGGCCGCACCGGCGGCGGCAGCTCCCGCCGGCTGCGGATCTGGTGCAGGCTGCAGCTGGTCGAACCTCCCAGGTTACCACCTCAACGACAAGATCTCCTCGGTGTACAACAACGGACGCACCGGGGCCGAGACGAAGTTCTTCAAGGACGCGAACCACCGCGGGACGGTGAAGTCGCAGACGAAGAACATCGGCGTCGCCAACCTCGGCACGATCGGCTTCAACGACGTCATCTCGTCGACGTGCTTCGAGGGGTACTGCGGTTGATCCGTCTCGCAGTCGCAGGAGCAGCCGCGGTCCTGGCCGCCGCCACGCTGAGCGCGTGCTCCGTGCAGGACCCAGCAGGTCCGGCCATCGAGCTGCCGACGCAGAACATCGGCCAATGGCGGATGCCGCTCGACCAGTACCTACCGCCGAGCTGGGATCCGACCACGTACGCGACGCAGCTCCTGACGAAGGAGTGCATGGACGGGACCCAGTACGACTGGCCGCTGCCCGCTCTGACCGTGGACCCACCGCGTGGGGAGTCGTGGAACGCCGTGGGGCGGAAGCTCTTCACACCGGAACTCGCGCGGAAGTACGGGTACGGCAACTCGCCCGAGCACATCGTGCCGGAAAGTGAACGGGCAGCATTCGACGCGTTCAGCGCTGCAGCGAACGGGCTCGACGACGCCGGAGCGGCCGCCTTCGACCGGTGCTGGGCGAAGGCGGCGAAACGAGTCGGAGCGCAGACGGACCCCACTGAGTTCGCTCAGTCACTGCAGGACGTCGGTCAACCGTCGGCGGCAGACACCGAGACCCTCACCGCGGCCGAGCGGAGGTGGCAGCGATGTATGGAGCCGGCCGGGATCGCGGGCCTCCCCGCGAGCCCGGAAGACATGGACCCGACCGTGTTCCTCCCTCCCTCCGAGCAGTCAGCGCGTGTCGACACGGCCGATGGCGCTCCGGTGCCAGCGCGAGAACGCGAGGTCGCCCTCCTGGACGCGACGTGCCAGGAGTCCTCCGGATGGGTCAGAGCTGCGTACTCGAGCGAATGGAACGTGCAGGCGGAGCAGGTACGAGCTCATGCAGATGAACTCGAGCGCTTCCTGATACGCACGAAGGCTCAGCATGATCACGCGATGCAGATCATCGCCGAGCATTCGCCGGAGCAGTGAGCCGTCGTCGGTGACTGCGACCCCGTTGGATCGTCTCCGGCGCGGTCGCCGCGAGCGTCGCGCTCGTCGCCGGTGGCTGGTTCGCGGCGACAGCGTTCCAGTCCCCCGCTCAGCGCGAAGCCGCAGCCGCAGCCGCAGCCGCAGCCGCAGCCGCAGCCGCACTACCGGAGCCGGACATCGTCACGGCTCGGGTCGAGCGAGGAGACCTCGTACGGACCGCGACCCCCGCTGCTCAGAACCGAACGGCGATCGAGGGAGGGCGTCGGGGTCCCGACACAACGATCTGGCCGTCGTCACCGCGCAGCCCGCCGCTGCCAGGTCCGTGCTCGCCGTCCTCGAACGGCGCGCGGAGATCGGACTCCGAAGCGCCGTCGGCGCCAGGGCCAGTCACATCGCAGCCCTGATCGTCTCGGAAGCCGGCATGGTCGGAACACTCGGCGGGGTCGTCGGGTTCGTGTTCGACTGGAGCGGTCTCCCGGCGACCAGCTTCATCCGCTGGCGGACACCGGTCCTGGATCCGCTCGTCGCGCCGTACGCCGCCCTGGGTGGAGTCGTCGTCGGCGTGATCGGCGGCGCTCTCGCCGCGTGCCGCGCCATGCGCATCACGCCGCAGGACGCACTCCGCCTGTGAGCCCACCCGGATCGGCCGCTGCTCGCTCCCGGTCGTACGGATCGAAGCAGCGTCGGCGCTGCACAACGCGGCTGCGACGGCCACGGGGAGCGCCGTAGCGACGATCGCGGGGAGCGTCGGCCCGTGGACAACGGCGTTCCACCGTCGCCGCTTCTCGCGGCGAGCTCATGCCGATGAGGCTCGTGGCGGTGCCCTTGCCCGCGCACCGTGCGAGGTCGGAACACGTCGGACGCAGGACCCCGTCCTGCTGAGCGTCAAAGGTCATCGACCGTCGATCAGACGGCGCCCGCCGCCGGGACCGACGACGCTCCGAGCGAAGACCCGCTCGCCGGACCGGACGACTCGCGCGGCTTCCGCGTGGCGACGCTCCTCCGGCGCACGGTGCAACGCGTGGAACATTGCCGTTTACACTCCACCGCGCTAACGTGCAGAGCATGGATGGAGCAATGATCTGCGCGCTGGTTCTCGAGACGGGCACCGCGGTCCTCCTGACCTGGCTCACCTGGCGAGCAGCGAGCGGATCACTGGCGCGGAACGGCGTCGCTGGCGTCCGCACGCGGGTGACGATGGCGAGCGACGCTGCGTGGCGCATCGGTCATCGCGCGGCGCTCCGCCCGACGATCATCACCGGATCGCTGACCGTCGCCTGGTGTGTGGTGGCCATCACCGTCCCGTCGCTCCGCAGCCGGACGTCGGTCCTGGTCGCTGCGGGACTCCTCCTGGGCGGCACGCTCCTGACGATCCCTGCGGCGCACCGAGCCGTTCGCCGGGCGCTCCCCGAGAGCTGATCACCATCCCCTGCCGCAGGCAGATCCACGTCGTCGACGACGGTGGCCCGAAGCCCTTCAGGCTCTGTCTCGATGGCGGATCGGCTACCGGTCGATGCGCGCGAGCCAGTCACTGACCAGCGCGGCCGTGACGTCCGGTTGCTCGAGGTGCACCTTGTGCCCAGCACCGTCGAGGACGACGAAGGTCCCTCGCGAGTAGTGGGCTCGGAGTGCGAGCCCGTCCTCGTACCGGACGACGTCGTCCTGCCGAGCGAACACGTGCAGCGCCGGAGCGGTGAACGGTTCCGGGTGGCGCTCCTCCGGCACGACGTCAAGTGCGGAGTTGGCGGCGATGCGGTCGATCACAGCGGGGACGGCGCCACGGAGACCGAGCAGCACGTACCGCTCGAACGCCGTGAATGCGGCAGCGTCCTGGATGACGCTGACCTCTTCGGACGCTGCTCGCTCGTCACCGGCGGCTTCGAGGACGGGCTGGTCTGTGCGCAGCACGGTTCGCTCGGGGACGGTGCGGTCTGCGTGTGCTGGATGCACGACACCCGCCAGGGTCGCGACCCCCGAGGATGTCGTGCCGGCGCTCGTGCGCGACGTGTCGAGCGATCGTGCCACCGAGGGAGTTGCCGATGACGGCGAAGCCCGCCCCGCAGCGGCCGCCGCCTCCCGCCGCTGCCCTACGGGTGCCAGAGGACCGACGTGTGCGTCAGGGTCTTCAGCAGGACGACGGAGATCACCGTGAGCAGGAGGAGTGCGCCGAGGCCTGCCAGCGGATACCAGGCAGCGCTCCCGCGGTCGTGGCGACGGATGCCGAGCCCACCGCCGATGATGACCACGGCGAACCCGCCGAAGAACGTGAGACCCATGCTGCTGTACCAGCCGGCATCACCGCAGATGGCCGGACGACCACCGCACGTGGCGTACGAGAAGAGGCTCTCGTTGAGGATGTAGCCGACGCAGCCGATCGCCGCGAGCAGTCCGACGACGGTGACCAGCCAGACGAGGGCGAGGTTCCAGCGAGCAGCACGACCGCTCAGCGGTGCACGGTGGTCACGGTGTTCCAACGGGACTCCTCGACGGGTCGATCGATCGGGTCGCCACAGCGTGGCACGTCGCGAGCTGATCCGCGTGCAGGCTCGGTCCGCGACCTCCCCGGGAACGGAGGATCCGCGTCCGTGACGCCGGCCGACCACGTCGACGAACGCAGGACGCCCCGCCGGCCGAAGCCAGCGGGGCGATCTCCACGATTCAGACCGGGATCAGAAGTCCCAGTCCTCGTCCTCCGTCACGACCGCCTTGCCGATGACGTACGACGAACCCGACCCCGAGAAGAAGTCGTGGTTCTCGTCCGCGTTCGGCGACAGGGCCGACAGGATCGCCGGGTTCACCTCGGTGAGCTCCTTCGGGAACATCGGCTCGTACCCGAGGTTCATCAGCGCCTTGTTCGCGTTGTAGTGCAGGAACTTCTTGACGTCCTCGCTCAGCCCGACCTCGTCGTAGAGGTCCTGCGTGTACTGCGTCTCGTTCTCGTACAGCTCGAACAGGAGCGAGAACGTGTAGTCCTTGAGATCCTGACGCTCGGCCTCGGTGACCTGCTCGAGACCCTTCTGGTACTTGTAGCCGATGTAGTACCCGTGCACGGCCTCGTCGCGGATGATGAGGCGGATGAGGTCGGCGGTGTTCGTCAGCTTCGCCCGCGACGACCAGTGCATCGGCAGGTAGAAGCCGGAGTAGAACAGGAACGACTCGAGCAACGTCGAAGCGACCTTGCGCTTCAGCGGGTTGTCGCCCTGGTAGTAGTCCATGACGATCTGGGCCTTCTTCTGCAGGTTCGGGTTCTCCTCGGACCAGCGGAAGGCCTCGTCGATCTCGGGCGTCGACGCGAGGGTCGAGAAGATCGACGAGTAGCTCTTGGCGTGCACCGACTCCATGAACGCGATGTTCGTGTAGACGGCCTCTTCGTGCGGGGTGATCGCGTCGGGGATGAGCGACACAGCGCCGACGGTGCCCTGGATCGTGTCGAGCAGCGTGAGGCCCGTGAAGACCCGCATCGTCATCGTCTGCTCGGCCGGCGTCAGCGTGTTCCACGACTGGACGTCGTTCGACAGCGGCACCTTCTCCGGCAGCCAGAAGTTGTTGACGAGGCGGTTCCAGACCTCCACGTCCTTGTCGTCCTGGATGCGGTTCCAGTTGATCGCCTGGACCCGATCAATGAGCTTCAGCTTCTCGACCAACACACGTTCCTGTTCAAGAGATGGTGACTAGTTATCGGACTGGAGGCGCGGTGCGGGCTGGCACCGCGCCTCCAGGAAGGGGATGGTCGCCTCAGCGACCATCGGCTACAGCATGCAGCTGACGCAGCCCTCGACCTCGGTGCCCTCGAGCGCGAGCTGGCGCAGACGGATGTAGTAGATCGTCTTGATGCCCTTGCGCCATGCGTAGATCTGGGCCTTGTTGATGTCGCGCGTGGTCGCGGTGTCCTTGAAGAACAGCGTGAGCGACAGGCCCTGGTCGACGTGCTGCGTGGCAGCGGCGTAGGTGTCGATGATCTTCTCGGCACCGATCTCGTACGCGTCCTGGTAGTAGTCCAGGTTGTCGTTCGTCATGAACGGCGCCGGGTAGTAGACGCGGCCGAGCTTGCCTTCCTTGCGGATCTCGATCTTCGACGCGATCGGGTGGATCGACGACGTCGAGTGGTTGATGTACGAGATCGACCCGGTCGGCGGGACGGCCTGGAGGTTCTGGTTGTAGATGCCGTGCTCCTGGACGGACGCCTTCAGCGCCTTCCAGTCGTCCTGCGTCGGGATGGCGATGTCCGCGTTCGCGAAGAGCTCCGCGACCCGGGCGGTCGCCGGCGTCCACTCCTGGTCGGTGTACTTGTCGAAGAACTCACCCGACGCGTACTTCGAGTCGCGGAAGCCGTCGAAGGTCTCCCCGGTCTCGATCGCGATGTTGTTCGAAGCTCGCAGGGCGTGGAACAGCACCGTGTAGAAGTACATGTTCGTGAAGTCGATGCCCTCTTCGGAGCCGTAGTACACGCGCTCACGAGCGAGGTAGCCGTGCAGGTTCATCTGCCCGAGGCCGATGGCGTGCGACTTGTCGTTGCCGTCCTCGACGGAACGCACCGACGAGATGTGCGACATCTGCGACACCGAGGTCAGGCCGCGGATGGCGGTCTCGATGGTCTTGCCGAAGTCCGGCGAGTCCATCGTCAGCGCGATGTTCAGCGAGCCGAGGTTGCAGGAGATGTCCTTGCCGATCTCCTTGTACGAGAGGTCCTCGTTGAAGGTGGTCGGGGTGTTGACCTGCAGGATCTCCGAGCACAGGTTGGACATGTTGATCCGACCCTTGATCGGGTTGGCCTTGTTCACCGTGTCCTCGAACACGATGTACGGGTAGCCCGACTCGAACTGGATCTCGGCGATGGTCGTGAAGAAGTCACGCGCCTTGATCTTCGTCTTCTTGATGCGCGAGTCGTCGACCATCGCGCGGTAGTTCTCGGAGATCGGGACGTCACCGAACGGCATGCCGTAGACCTTCTCGACGTCGTACGGCGAGAAGAGGTACATGTCCTCGTTGTTCTTCGCGAGCTCGAACGTGATGTCCGGCACGACGACACCGAGCGACAGCGTCTTGATGCGGATCTTCTCGTCCGCGTTCTCGCGCTTGGTGTCGAGGAACTTCATGATGTCCGGGTGGTGCGCCGACAGGTAGACGGCACCGGCACCCTGACGCGCGCCGAGCTGGTTCGCGTAGGAGAACGAGTCTTCCAGCAGCTTCATCACGGGGATGATGCCCGAGGACTGGTTCTCGATCTGCTTGATCGGGGCGCCGGCCTCGCGGATGTTGGAGAGCAGCAGGGCCACGCCGCCGCCGCGCTTCGAGAGCTGCAGCGAGGAGTTGATGCCACGCGAGATCGACTCCATGTTGTCCTCGATGCGGAGGAGGAAGCAGGAGACGAGCTCGCCGCGCTGGGCCTTCGCGGTGTTGAGGAACGTCGGGGTCGCGGGCTGGAAGCGGCCGGCGATGATCTCCTCGACGAGGTCGATCGCGAGCTGCTCGTTGCCCTGCGCCAGGCCGAGGGCGGTCATCACGACACGGTCCTCGAAGCGCTCCAGGTAGCGCTTGCCGTCGAACGTCTTGAGCGTGTAGCTCGTGTAGTACTTGAACGCACCGAGGAACGTCTGGAACCGGAACTTCTTCGAGTACGCCAGGTCGTTGAGCTTCTGGATGAACTCGAGCGAGTACTGCTCGATCGTCGCGGCTTCGTAGTACTCGTTCTCGACCAGGTAGTCGAGCCGCTCCTTCAGGTTGTGGAAGAAGACGGTGTTCTGGTTGACGTGCTGCAGGAAGAACTGCTTGGCGGCCTCACGGTCCTTGTCGAACTGGATGTTCCCGTCCGCGTCGTAGAGGTTGAGCATCGCGTTGAGGGAGTGGTAGTCCATCCCCGTCTGCGGCGACGTCAGATCGACGTCTGCAACTGCTGCGTCCAAAATGCATCCAATCCAGTGTTGACGGCCTGCACGTCGTCAGGCGTTCCGAAGAGTTCGAAGCGGTACAAGAGCGGGACGCCGCACTTCTGTGCGATGACGTCCCCGGCGAGCCCGTAGGCGTCGCCGAAGTTGGTGTTGCCACCGACGATCACCCCGCGGATGAGCGACCGGTTGCGTTCGTCGTTGAGGAACTTGATGACCTGCTTGGGGACGGCACCGTGGCCGTTGCCGCCGCCGTAGGTCGGCAGGACGAGCACGTACGGCTCGTCCGCGTGGAGGAACGGGTCGCTCGGGTAGAGCGGGATCCGGTCCGCCGGCAGCCCCAGCTTCTCGATGAAGCGTGCGGTGTAGCCGGAGACGCTCGAGAAGTAGACGAGGTTGCTCATGTGCGCTCCTTGGTCAGAGGTGCGGACAGCGGATCGGGAGGGACCTGCCGGAGGCGGGCAGCGCCTCCAGGCCGGGTGGGTGCGGGCCCGTTCCGGGCCCGCACCGGCTCACGCGAGCTCGGCGCTGAGCGTCGCGATCTTGTCGGGGCGGAAGCCCGACCAGTGGTCGTCGTCCGTGACGACGACCGGGGCCTGCAGGTAGCCGAGGCTCTTGACGTGCTCGAGCGCGGCTTCGTCCGTGGACACGTCGTGCACCTCGTACTGGATGCCCTTGTTGTCGAGCGCCCGGTACGTCGCGGTGCACTGGACGCAGGACGGCTTGGTGTAGACGGTGACGGCCATGATCTCCCCTGTGTTCTCGGCCCGATCGAGCGGGTCGTTCAGTGGTGCTGGTTGGTGTGCTGCTGTGGTGCTTCTGAAGCCTTCCGGGGCCCGCAGAGAGCGGGTGCGACCCGGTGACTCGATACTACATCTAGTGGCCGACGCCGGGACCGACCACAAGAGAAAGTGTTACAGCCGTGTAGTTCTCCACAACGCCCTCCACAGTGTGAACAGTCGGGAGAGGCCCGTGATTCCGCCAGTGTGAACCCGGCCACCGACACTCCTCCACACCTTGTGGACACATCTCTCCACGCCTGTGGGCAGAACTCGATCGGCGTGTCGCGGAGTCCGGCGCAGGACGGTGCACAGGGGCCGTTCGTGCACACCTCCCCGAGCGGGGGACAGGCCGTCCGTCCGGTCCGTACACTCCTCTTGTGAGCACGTACGGCCCCCTGCTGAAGACCCCTGGCGTCGGCCGCGTCATCGCCGCCCAGCTCACCGCCCGCTTCCCGTTCGGGATGCTCTCGCTCGCCTACCTCCTCCACGTCGAGCACGTCTTCGACTCCTACGGCGCGGCCGGACTCGTCCTCGCGACGACGAGCATCGGCCAGGCCATCGCGGGTCCGCTCACGAGCCGGTGGATGGGCCGCTGGGGCATGCGACCGGTGCTGGTCCTCACGAGCATCGTCGCGCTCGCGAGCATGGGCGTCGTGGCGTTCGTCCTCATGCCGCTCTGGGGCTACGTGCTCGTCGGGTTCATCGGCGGCCTGGCGGTCCCGCCGGTCCAGCCGGCCGTGCGCACCATCTACCCGAAGATGGTGACCTCGACGCAGCTCACTCCACTGTTCTCCCTCGACGCGAGCGCGCAGGAGCTCATCTGGGTGGCCGGCCCCGTCATCACCACCTTCGTCGCCACGCAGATCGGCACCGTCCAGGCGATCGTCGTCGCGATGGCGTTCCTCGTCATCGGCGGCGTGTGGTTCATCGCCTCCCCCGAACTCGGCCGGGTGCGCATCCCCCGCTCGAAGCGCGCGTTCGGCGTCGTGCTGCGCCGCCCCTCGGTCGTCGTCGCCACCCTGACCGGCCTGCTCCTCATCGGGGCCTGCGCAGCGGTCGAGGCGAGCGTCACGAGCGTCTTCGGCGAGGGCAGCCCGAACGCCGGCATCGTCCTCGCGGTCTTCGCGATCGGGTCGCTCGTCGGCGGTCTCGCGTTCGGCCACCGCCCGATCTCGCCGAACACCCTCTGGACCCGCATGGCGATCGTCTTCGTCGGCCTCGCGCTCGCGGTCGGTGGGACGGACTTCTGGTGGCTGTGCCTCGCCCTCCTCGTGGCGGGGGCGGGCATCGCACCGGCCCTCGCGGTCATGTTCGGCTCGGTGTCGGCCACGGTGAAGTTCTCCGACACCGCCGAGGCCTACGGATGGATGGGCACCGGCCAGCTCATCGGGGCGGCGGGCGGTTCCGCCGTCGCCGGGTTCCTCATCGACCTGCAGGGCCCGACCGGCGGGCTCATGGTCGGCGCGAGCATGGCACTCGTCGGTGTGCTCCTGCCCCTCGCGGCGAAGCGGTGGCTGCCGGACCTCCGCGGGCGGGACGCGAGCCCCATCCCCGACACCGAGCCGGTCAACCTCCCCACCTAGTCCGGACCTCCCCCGCGAAATGCGCGCGTTTCGACACCGCACACGTCGATCGACGCGCGTGACGTCGATCACGTGGTGCAAGCACCAGCCGGGAGGCACGACGCGCGCCCGGCACGAATGGTGCGGAAGGCGCGAGTCAGCGCACCTGCGACACGAGCTGGCGACGAGCCCGCTTCCCGTTGCGGCGCTTCGGTCGGAGGGCGCGGACGACCTTCCACGGGAGCGGATCTCCGGCTCGCCACAGGACGACCAGCAGGACACCGAGCATCGACACGAAGAACGTGATCAGTCCGAGCACGAGCGCGAAGACGAGATGCATCAACACGGCGAGTGCAAGCGTCACGAGCCGCGTCCTGCGTTGCCGAGCGGCAAGAACAGCGAAAGCGAGCGCGTACTCCGCCACGATCACACCCCAGGTCATCGCATGGAGCAGCGGCGCTTGCGCGAGAGCTACTCCGAGAAGATCGCGCACCTCAGGACGCGCTCCGAAGTTGGGCTGCTGCATCCAGTACCACAGCGCACTTCCGTCCGCCCAGATGGGGTGCACCTGTTTGACCGTGGCAGCCTCGAGGTACACGTAGGAAACCTGCACGCGAAGCCCGAGCAGGAACACCTGCGCTGGGATGTGCCGCATCGACGGTCTTGCGGTACCACGGGGTGACCAACCGTGCAGCCGACGATCCGTGGCGCACACCAGCACCAGGACCGCGCTGGTTGTGGCGACAAGGAAGTCCCCGCCTTCGATGCCGACGGTGTTCGACGCCACCGTGAACGCCGCGTAGGCATGCATGGGCGCGGCGACGACCGGTACGAGACCGAGCAACGCAGGCACACACAGGAGGATCAACAGGCACCGAACCTGCTCGGCCGATTCCGCCGGCACCAGGCAGAAAGCACCGAGTGAGGCGAGGTTGTCGCAGGAGGTCGGAGACAGGCCCGCGTTCAGCGGATCGTGCAAGAGCACTCGCGAGCCGTTGACTGCGAGCACCATCACCGTGGACAACGCGAGGACCGAGCGAGCCACAGTGAGCTGAAGCCCATGAGGAGATCGTTCCCAATGCCGAGCGATGGTGCGAGCCACATTCTCCGCGACGCTCATCGAGTCGAGCATGCAACTCGCACCGGGAGGACGGCGCCAGGCGGTGTCGCGCGGAATCGAGCGAACGACACTGGTACCGGAGGTTGACGAATGAGCGCTACCTCCCCGCAGAGGGAGTCCGTGGAGCTGTGCAGCCTCAACGACGGCGCGGTAACGAAGTCCTCGGTAGCCAAGCAGGACCCCGGTTTCGATACTGACTCGCACGGTAGCCAACGAGCATCAGCTGGCAAGCTCTCCAGCAGGACGGCAAGGTCTTGATCGAAGTTGCGAGACCTCCGTGACAAGCCGAACAGGTTTCCGCTCGACGACGTCAAGTTGCCCTCATGCACCACCCATCGCCCACGCTCGAACCGCGCGGTTCGGACGATGTCCTCTCGCGCGTCTCGAGTGAAGAATCCCCACCCTTGGCGGAACAGCTGCGCGGCTGGCTGCCCGTCGAGCCGATGCCCGGCAGGGTCGCTGACAGTTCGGGGGGCCTTGTTCCCGAGGAACGAGAGAAGCGCGAGGGTTCCGAGGCACATGATTGCAGCGGCGGCAACACCGATGCTCACGCCTGACCGGCGGTCGGTCATGACTACTCGAAGACCGCCGCAACGCGGGCAGCCACCTCGGTCTCGACCAAGCGCGGGTACTCCACGGCGATTGCCGCAGCGTCCGACGTCGGCAACCCCCCACTCGCTGATCCGCTGGAGCGTGAATTCCATACGCCGTTGTTGGTCCAAAGACCGTTCTGATTGACGACCATGTTCACGTTGCCTGCGACGTTGAAGTTCACCGCGGCGATCGCGGTGCCCACGGCGATGGCGAGGACCACTGCTGCAGCACAGACGGTCGGACCACACACCTTTGGCGTGTTCGGGGTCGCCGCCACGACGGCCTCGGGATAGAGCGCCTTCAGGGATGCCGAAAACCCGTCTCGCAAGGTCGAGAAGCCCTCCAGCGTTCTGTACGGGTCTCCAGACTTGAGGTCTCGAAGAGCGCTCTCAGTGCGCCGATCGGGTACTGCGAGCATGTCGGCAACGACCCGGTCAGACAGCGTTGCATAGTGCTGCAACTCTGCCTCGTCGAGCGAGGCCGGGAGGGCGACATCCGTCTCGATCTCCCGCGCGAACGACCCTTGCCCGAACACGACGCCTCGGACGATCTCCTCGTCGGACCAAGACTTCGTCGTACTCGCCTGGGCGATGCCGACGCTTCCTGCGATCACCGTGGCGAAGAGGGCGATTGACGCGGCGATTGCTTTCATGTTGTTCCTGTTCGTTCTTTGCGTGATGAAGCGAGCCTGTTCGTCGGGTGGTTTGACTCAGTGCTTGCGATGATCTGCTGTCCGTTCCTCGGCCGCGTCGTCCAGCCCTCGCGCAGTGCGATGAGCGACGAAGGCACCGATGAGCAGGAGGGCCAGACCACCCGCCATCCCTACGAGGAGGCCCATCTCAGCGATGCCCTGGGCCGCGGCAAAGCTCAGGATTCCAGCGCCGCCGAGCCCCATGGCAGCTCCGTGCATCCACCAACGCGCTGCGCGGTGCCCGGCCTTCCACGTGTCTTCCGTCCTCATCACGGATGCAATGCGGATGCCAGCCCCACCATTGCGTCGCAAGACTCCCCGAGCAGCAAGCTCGGCGGTGAGTGCGACGGCGAGCCCACTGCAGGTCAGGGCGATTCCGGAAAGCAGCATGAGGTCAGTGAAACGCTTGTCCGGCTGTCCGTCAAGTATCAGATACACGATATTCTCGGATGCGATCGCGTCAGCTTGGTCGCAGTGTCTCTGGCTCGGAGGCACGACACGCGCCCGCCACGATCGGCAGGATGGGTGCATGGTCACCTCCATCCCCCTCCGCGACGGTCGGAGCATCCCCGCCGTCGGCTTCGGCGTCTACAAGGTGGACGACGCCGAGGCGGCCGTCGCCGTCGGCACCGCGCTCGACGCCGGGTACCGCCACGTCGACACAGCCGAGATGTACGGCAACGAGCGCGGCGTCGGGGAGGCGATCCGTGCCTCCCGGCTGGACCGTGACGACGTCTTCGTGACGACCAAGGTGTGGAACGACCACCAGGGTCGCGACGCGACCCTGCGGGCGTTCGACGCCAGCCTCGACCGGCTCGGACTCGAGGCCGTCGACCTCTACCTCATCCACTGGCCCGCCGCCGCGAACGACCGGTACGTCGAGACCTGGCGCACCCTCGTCGAACTGCGCGACTCGGGCCGCGCCCGCAGCGTCGGGGTGTCGAACTTCCAGGTCCCGCACCTGGAACGGATCATCACCGAGACGGGCGAGGTGCCGGCGGTGAACCAGGTCGAGCGACACCCGTGGCTGCCGCAGGGCGAGCTGCTGGCGTTCCACGCCGAGCACGGCATCGTGACCGAGGCGTGGTCCCCGCTCGGCCGCGGACGGCTGATCGACGAACCGGTGCTGACCCGGATCGCGGACGCACACGGGGTGAGCGTCGCGCAGGTCCTCGTGCGGTGGAACGTGCAACAGGGCGTCGTCGTGCTCCCGAAGTCGGTGACGCCGGAGCGCATCCGGTCGAACATCGACGTGGACGGCTTCATGCTCACCGATGACGACCTCGCGGCCATCGCAGGCCTCGAGTCCGGGCAGCGGACGGGGTCGCACCCGGACTCGGTGTCCTAGCGCGGGCGGGTCCTCTCCGCGACGCCCGGGGCAGCGGCAGCCGTTCAGCCCCGGGGGTCCTCCTCCGACTGCCACGGCAGGTTCAGGTCGCCCGGCTTCGGCTCCACGTCCCCAGCGTCGTCCGCACCGCCGGTACCCGGGGCCGCGACGACGCGCGACGGATCGATCCCGTCGGCCCGGAGCTCGTCGTCGTCGCGCTGCGCCGTCTGCGCGACCACGGTCTCGCGCTCGCTCGACGGGCTGTAGGAGCTGTCGGTCGGCCGCGGCGTCACGCCGTCGGACTCGCTCGGGTCGGGGTGCCGGGAGATGCTGTCGTCCATGGCCTGCACAGTAGGCCGGTCCCCTCCGGCAACGGTTCGGTCACGGTGTGCTTCGTCCGGTTCCCGTCGCCTGCGGCCGTGGTCGGCGGCCCGCTAGGGTCGTCAGCGGGGGACGACATGGCACGCAGGACCAGGACGATCGCGGCACTCGGGGCGACGGCGGCGATGACGCTGCTGCTCGTGGGCGGGTGTTCACTGTCCCACGGTGACGACCCCGTGCCCGCTCCGACCCGGACGGCTGCCCTGGGCCCGGACGACGCGGCGACGCAGCTCCCGGAACCGACCCCGACCCCGACCCCGACGCCCGTGCTCGCACCAGGGACCGTCGCCGCCGAGACCGATGTCGTGTCGCGGTCCGGCGAGACGAGCGTGCACGTGCGGGTGGTGCAGCGCGCGGACGCGCAGTTCGACGTCGAGCTCTCCGACTACCGCACCTCCGACCCGCAGCCGATGTCCGTCGAGTTCCGTCACCGGACGGCGCACTGGGGCGACGGGAACGGCGGCACGGTCCGCGGGTGGGTGCAGTGGGACGCCGCCGAGCCGCCGAAGTCCTACACCCTGGACGCCGGCACCCGTCCGGACTACCTCGCGAGCGTCGTCCTCGTCCCGGTCGCCGAGACCGACCCGCCCGAGGGGTTCGCCACGGAGCGCCCGTGGATCGGCTCCGTGATGGCCGTCGGTGCGCTCGACTGGCGGCTGCCGGAGGCCTTCCCGGACCTCCGCGTGACGCCGGGCGACGCCCGCCCCGGCGCGTACGGGTCCGTGCGCACGATCGACGGAACGCCCACCGCGTACGCGGTGTCGAGCGGGGACGAGCCGGCCACCGTGGCGGAGCGGTTCGGCATCACGGTCGAGGAACTCGCGTGGTTGAACCCCTTCCTCGTCATCGACGGGCAGGACGGGTTGCTCGACGACACCACGCTCAACCTCGACCCCGCGGCCCGCTGAGCCCCGCGCCGGGCGTTACGGTGGTGCAGCACGCGCACCACCTGGAGGTCCCATCGTGACGATCGTCGCCGCCGCAGACGGCTCCGCCCTCGGCAACCCCGGCCCCGCCGGCTGGGCCTGGTACGTCGACGACGACCGCTGGGCGGCGGGCGGTTGGCCGAAGGCGACGAACAACCAGGGCGAGCTCACCGCCGTGCTGCAGCTCCTCCGCGCCACGAAGGACACCGGGCAGCCGCTGCACGTCCTGTGCGACAGCCAGTACGCGATCAAGGCGTGCACGGAGTGGCTCGCCGGCTGGAAGCGGAAGGGCTGGCGGAAGGCCGACGGCAAGCCCGTGCTGAACGTGGAGATCATCAAGGAGCTCGACGCCGAGCTCCAGGGCCGCCGGGTCACGTTCGAGTGGGTCCGCGGTCACGTGGGGCACGAGATGAACGAGGCCGCCGACGTCCGCGCCCGGGGCGCTGCCACCGCGTACCAGAACGGCACGGCGGTCCCGCACGGTCCGGGCTGGCCCGGGGTCGAGGTGTCCGAGCCGGAGCCCCTGCCCGAGGCGACCCCGCCCGCGACCCTGTTCTGATGCAGGAGGCCCGGCGTCTGGTCGAGTCCCGCCTCCACGACGGCGAAGCGCTCCTGTGGGTGGGGCGGAGCGATCCCGGTCGGATGTTCGTCCGTGCCGACCGGTACCTGATGCCGTTCGGCGTGCTCTGGACCGCGTTCGTGGCGACCGGGCTCGTCGGCGCAGCGACCGGGTCCGCGCACCCCGCGGTGCTCGTGGTGCTGTCGGCCCTGCTGCTGCTCGGACTGCACGTCCTCGGTGGGCGCTTCCTCGTGAAGCGTCACCGGAAGCGGACGGACGTCTACGCCGTGACCGATCGTCGGGTGCTCGTGACCAACGGCCGCACCACGCGCGAGACCGACGCACGACGGACCGACTGGTACGTCGATCGCACGGAGGGACACGTGACGGTCGCGTGGGACGACACCAGCCACCTCGACACGCTGTTCTGGGGCGGGAGCGAGTCGGTCCGGCAGTACGCGAACACCGGTCTCGACCTGTCGCCCGGACGCGGCGACTTCGCGCTCTACGACGTCGCGGACGCCGACGCCCTGCTCGACGCGCTGCACACGACCTGCGGCCGCTGACGTCCGAGCCGTCGGGCTGGGCGAGGAGCGCGGCCGGGTACGGGGTCAGTAGGTCCCGTCGCGGCGGTCCTGCCGGACGATCTGCTCCCCCGACGCCGGGTCCACACCGGACCGGGTGGTGGTCGTCGTCCGACGGCCGCCGAACCCCACCGCCAGGCTGATGATGAGCAGGACCACGCCGGCTGCCATCAGGATGTAACCGATCAGGCGGAGGTCGACCCCGGCGATCTGGTAGTCCACGGCGAACGCCACGATGGCGCCGATCACGATCAGGGCGATGCTCGATCCGATGCGCACGGCGGTTCCTCTCGACGGTCCCGGCCGGAGGTCGGCGCTGGGCTGCCGTCGAACGTACCCTGCCGTCAGCCCGGGTGTTCCCAGCGCGGCCGTTCCCGGACCTGCCCACCACCGAGCGGCCGTTCCCGGAGCGCGACCGTGCTCTCCAGGTGGTCGTACCGGTACGGCTTCGTCTCCCCGGTCGCCTCGTACCCGAGCGCGTGCCAGAAGGGCTCCGCGAGGTCGGCGTTGGTCGCGACGATCCCGAGCCGGAGCCGGTCGACCGGAGCACCGTCGACGGACCGGAGGAACGACACCACGGTGTCGTGCATCGCCCGCCCGAGCCCACGACCGTGCAGGCCGCCGCGGACGACGAGCAGACCGATGTACGCGACCGACGACGTCGGGTACCCGACGAGCACGTCCGCGAACGCCACGAGCCGACCGTCTTCCCAGAGCCCGAGGCCGTGCTTGCCCGCCGGGTCGAACCCGTCCGGGACCGACAGCAGCACGCTCAGTCCGTCGGACGGTCCCGGCGGGTACCCGGTGATGCGTTCCGCGTACTCCGGCACGGTCTCGAGCAACGCCTGCAGTTCGTCGACGTCGTCAGTGCCGAGCGGACGGGCCACCTGGGACATCAGTCGACGTCCACCTCGGCCCAGCCGTCGAACCGGCCGATCTCGGTCACCCGGACGACCGCCTCGCCGGCCTCGTCGGAGGCGTCGAGGTCGATCGTCGCCGAGAACCCGAAGTCGCGGTCCCCCGACGGGTCGGCGAACGTCTGCCGGGCACGCCAGGTCCGGGCGCCCTCGGAGAGCTGCAGGTACTGCATCGACCGAGCGTCGGCATCGGTGCCCACGGTGTCGTGTGCGTCGTAGTACTCCTCGAGCACGGCGTCCCACTCGTCGCGCCCGAACCCGGCCGCACCGTCGAGCGCGGCCAACCCGTCGACGTCGTCGGCGGCGGCGAGCAACACCCGCTGGAACAGGGCGTTCCGCACGAGCACCCGGAACGCTCGGGGGTTCCCGGTCAGGCGTGCGGGCTGTGGCGGCGCGATCTCCTCGTGCTCCTCGGAGGCGAGCAGCACGTCCCCGTTCAGGAGCGCCTCCCACTCGTCGACGAGCGAGGAGTCGGTCTGCTTGACGACCTCGCCGAGCCACTCGATGAGGTCGTCGAGCTCGGGGGTGCGCTGTTCCTCGGTGATCGTCTGCCGCATGGTCCGGTAGGCGTCGGAGAGGTAGCGGAGCACGAGCCCCTCGGAACGGGTGAGCTGGTAGAACCGCACGAAGTCGCCGAAGGTCATCGCACGCTCGTACATGTCCCGCACGACGGCCTTGGGCGAGAGCTGGAAGTCGAGGACCCACGGCTGCTCGGTCGCGTAGGCCTCGTACGCGGCCGTCAGCAGCTCGTCCAGCGGCTTGGGCCAGGTGACCTCCTCGAGCAGCTCCATCCGCTCCTCGTACTCGATGCCCTCCTGCTTCATCCGCGCGACCGCCTCGCCGCGTTCCGTGAACTGCTGCTGCGCGAGGATCGCCCGCGGGTCGTCGAGGGTCGACTCGACGATCGAGACCATGTCGAGCGCGTACGTCGGCGACTCCGGGTCGAGCAGCTCGAACGCGGCGAGCGCGAACGGCGACAGCGGCTGGTTGAGCGCGAAGTTCGGTGCGACGTCGACCGTGAGCCGGTACGACACAGGCGGCCCGGAGAACCGCTCGATCACCCGCGCGTTGATGAGCGTCCGGGCGATGGTGAGCGCCCGTCGAGCCATCGCGAGCTGCCGGGCTCGGGGCTCGTGGTTCTCGAAGACGAGCGCCCGGACGTTCTCGAACACAGCTCCTCCACGCGCCACGACCGACAGCACCATCGCGTGCGTGATCCGCATCCGGGACGCCATCGGCTCGGGCTCGGCAGCGATGAGCTTGTCGAACGACGCCTGCCCCCACGAGACGAACCCGTCCGGCGCCTTCTTCTTCTTGACCTTGCCCTTCTTCTTCGGGTCGTCTCCGGCCTTGGCCAGTGCGCGGGCGTTCTCGATCTCGTGCTCGGGCGCCTCGGCGACGACGTCGCCCTCGGTGTCGTACCCGGCGCGCCCTGCCCGTCCGGCGATCTGGTGGAACTCGCGTGCGGAGAGCTGTCGCATGCGGGAGCCGTCGAACTTCGTCAGGCCCGTGAGGAGCACCGCGCGGATGGGGACGTTGATGCCGACGCCGAGGGTGTCCGTGCCGCAGATGACGGGCAGGAGGCCCCGCTGCGCGAGCTGCTCGATCAGCCGGCGGTACTTCGGGAGCATGCCGGCGTGGTGCACGCCGATGCCGGCCCGCACGAGGCGAGCGAGCGTCTGCCCGAACCCGGCGCTGAACCGGAACCCGGCGATGGCCTCGGCGATCTCGTCCCGGCGTTCCCGGGACGCGACCTTCACCGACATGAGCGCCTGCGCCCGCTCGAGCGCGGCGGCCTGGGCGAAGTGCACGATGTACACCGGCGCCTTGCCCTCCTCGAGCAGGCGCTCGACGGTCTCCTGCACGGGCGTCATCACGTACTCGTAGGTCAGCGGCACGGGCCGGGAGACGCCGGTCACCCGCGCGGTCGGCCGTCCGGTGCGACGGGAGAGGTCATCGGCGATGGTGGTGACGTCGCCGAGCGTGGCCGACATGAGCAGGAACTGCGCGCGTTCGAGGACGAGCAGCGGCACCTGCCACGCCCACCCGCGGTCCGGGTCGCCGTAGAAGTGGAACTCGTCCATCACGACGACGTCCACCTCGGCGTCGGGCCCCTGCCGGAGCGCGAGGTTCGCGAGGATCTCGGCCGTGCAGCACACGATCGGCGCGTCCGCGTTGACGCTCGAGTCGCCCGTGACCATGCCGACGTTCTGCGCCCCGAACAGGTCGACGAGCTGGAAGAACTTCTCGGAGACGAGTGCCTTGATCGGCGCCGTGTAGTAGCTCCGCTTCCCCTCGGCGAGCGCCGCGAAGTGCGCGCCCGCCGCAACGAGGGACTTGCCCGTCCCGGTGGGGGTCGACAGGACGACGTTCGCGCCGGACACAAGTTCGATGACCGCTTCGTCCTGCGCCGGGTAGAGCGGGCGGCCGCCCTCGGCTGCCCACGCGGCGAACGCCTCGTAGACCGCGTCCGGGTCGACGACCCGGTCGACCGCCACCGGCAGGGCGGCGACGAGCGGGGGCTGGGTGGTGACGTCGGTCATGCGACCATCCTCCCAGGTGCGGATGCACCGGACTGGAGGCGCGGGTCGGGCCCGCCCCGCGCCTCCCGGCCGCCTGTGGATGCGTCCGCATACAGTGGACGGGTGCGCGAACTCGGCTTCCTCTCCTTCGTCCCGAACCACGGTGGTACCGCAGGTGCCGCCGCCGCGCTGGAGGACGGCCTCCGGCTGTTCGCCGCCGCTGAGTCGTTCGGCTACGGCACCGGCTGGGTGCGCGGCCGGCACTTCGAGCCGTTCCTCACCAGCCCGATGACGTTCTTCGCCGCGGCCGCCCAGCGGACGAGCACGATCGGGTTCGGCACCGCCGTCCTCGGCATGCGGTACGAGGACCCGATCCGGCTCGCCGAGGACGCCAGCACGGTCGACCTGTTGAGCGGCGGGCGGGTGCAGCTCGGCATCAGCACCGGCATCGCCGGGTACGGACCGATCCTCGACCCGGTGTTCGGCTCGGTCGAGCGGAGCTTCCGCGACGAGGCCGAAGCACGTGCCGCGCGGCTGCTCGAGGTGCTGCAGGGTGAGCCGCTCGGTTCCGCCGGCGAGGGCTACGAGAGCATCCCGGCCGGGGCCGACCTGACCCTGCAGCCGCTCAGCCCGGGCCTGCGCGACCGCGTGTGGTGGGGCGGTGGCAGCACGGGCACCGCGGTCCGCACGGCCGAGAAGGGCCTGCTGCTGCACTGCTCGACCCTGAACACCGAGGACACCGGTGCGCCGTTCGCGGTCGCGCAGGCGGACCAGCTCACGGCGTACCGCGAGCGCTTCGCCGAGCTGCAGGCCGAGGGCAGGTTCCCGGGCCGGACGCCGAAGGTGGCCGTCGGTCGGATCGTCGTGCCCCTCCTCGACGACCACGACCGCGCGGTGCACGAGGAGTTCCTGACCGGGTACGCGTCGGGCATGGACGACGAGGGTCGACCGCACTCCGGGCCGCCGTTCCGGTTCAGCCGCGTGGTGTCCGGTTCCGTCGCCCAGATCACCGAGACGCTGCTGGCCGACCCCGCCGTGTCGTCGACGGACGAGCTCGTGGTCACCCTGCCCGCGAACGGGGACGTCGCGGCGCACGAGCGCATCCTCCGGATCGTCGCTGAGGAGGTCGCGCCGGTCCTCCGCGCCGCCTGACCGCTCCCGGACCGGATGCATCCGGCGGGGCCCACGACAGGCTGGTGAGTTCCCCGGGCCCCCGGCCGGATGCCCATCCCGCTCCTGATCCGTACGGGATGGTGGACCCATAGTTGCACCCGGCGCAGGGTTTGTCACGGCGACCGTGCGGGTTCCGGCCCATCAAGGTGAACGTTCGTCAGCGAATCTCGGCACCGATCGACGCGTCGTCGAACCCGGAACGACGAATGCGTCCCCGCGCGAGCGCGGGGACGCATTCTGGACACACCGGTGCCGTCCGGGCTGACCGATCGGATCAGGAGACCGGCTCGCACGCACGACGACACCGTTCGTGGTGTGTGCGCGACCGGTAACCAGCCGGCACGCGCGGGACCATGGTACTGAATGCACCACGATCATGCGCGTGTATCGGATGGAGTCAGTGCTCCAGTTCGAGGGTCGCGGTGCCCGACTCGTCCACGACCGACGCCCCGACGTGGAGGGTGAAGGCGCCGGGCTCGTACGCCCACGCTCCGTCCCAGTGTGCGAACGCCCGGGCCGGGACCTCGATCGACACCTCCGTCGACCCACCGGCGCCGAGGCGCACCGGCGCGAAGCCGACGAGCCAGCGGATCGGGCGGTCGACCGCGGAGTCGGCGCGCGAGGCGTAGACCTGCACGACGTGCTTGCCTGCTCGCGCCCCGGTGTTCGTGACCGTCGCGGTGACGATCACGGCGTCGCCCTCGCGGACCGTCGGGGTCGCTGCGACGCCCTCGATCCTCCAGGTGGTGTAGCCGAGGCCGTGGCCGAACGGGTAGGCCGGTTCGGTGCCGGCGCGGAGCCATGCCCGGTAGCCGATGTGCACGCCCTCGTCGTAGGCCACCTTCCCGTCGACCGGGGTGACGTTCGACACCGGGACGTCGGCGAGCGCCGCCGGCCAGGTCGTGGGCAGGCGACCGCCGGGCTCCGCCGCGCCGGTCAGGACGTCGGCGAGCGCGTTGCCGTACTCCTGTCCACCGAACCAGGTCAGGAGCACGGCGGCGACGTCGTCCCGCCACGGCATCTCGACCGGCGAGCCGGAGTTGACGACCACGACGGTGTTCGGGTTCACGGCGGCCACCGCGCGGACGAGGTCGTCCTGGTGTCCGGGCAGCGCGAGCGAGTCACGGTCGTAGCCCTCGGACTCGACCCTGCTGTTCGTCCCGACGACGACGATCGCGACGTCCGCGCCGGTGGCGGTCCGGACGGCCTCCTCGATGAGGACGGCCGGGTCGGCGTCGCTCGGCTCGGTGCCGAACTGGTACGCGAGCACGCCGCCGAGGGTCTCGTCCTGCACGATGTCGTACTCGATCCGGATCGCGACGCCCTGGCCGGCCGTCACCGACACCGGCACCGACCGCGCCGGCGGGTTGAGGAACGCCGCGCCGAGCTGGTCGCCCTCGAACCCGACGACCTCGTCGAGGACGAGCGACCCGTCGATCCACATGCGGGAGTGCCCGGCGGCGCCGATGCCGATCCGGACGGTGCCGGTCGTGGGCGCCGTGTAGGTCGTGGTGACGTCGAGCCGGTCGGCCTCGCGGATCGGGGCATCACCGCCGAACCAGAACAGCGCGGTGGCACGCCGGTCCTCGACGTACAGCTCCTCGCCGTCCCGGACGAACGCGACGCGGGCGCCGGGCTCGCCGGTCGCCGGGTTCGTGATGGTGGACAGCGGGAACTCGGCGATGCCCTCCTGCACGACCGCGCCGATGGCGTGGTCGACCGTCGCGCCCGGGAACGCGGCGCGGATGCCCTCGACGGGCGTGACGACGTGCGACGGCACGACGGTCGCGGAGCCGCCGCCCTGACTGCGGGCCTGGTCGGCGTTGTGTCCGAGCAGCGCGACGCGGGACACGGCCGCCGGGTCGATCGGCAGCACGCCGGTGTTGCGCACCAGGACGGTGCCCTCGGCCTCGGCCTCGCGGACGAACGCGGGGCCGTCCTCGACGTGCACGGGCTCCGCGGCGACGGGCTCGAAGCCCTCGAGCGCCCCGACACGAGCGGCGAGCGTCAGGATGCGCCGGACCTTGCGGTCGACGGCCGCTTCGGGGACGTCGCCGGAGCGCACCGCGTCGAGCAGCGGTCCCTCGCTCCACCACGGGTTCGGCCCGGGCATCGCGACGTCCTGCGACGCCTTCGCCGAGTCGACGGAGCGGACGCCGGTCCAGTCGGACACGACGATGCCGTCGAAGCCCCACTCCGCGTTGAGCGGTGTCTCGAGCAGGTCGTTCTCCGACGCGGTGACGCCGTTGACCGCGTTGTAGGACGACATGATCGCCCAGGCGTGCGCCTCGGTGACGGCCTTCTCGAACGCGAGCAGGTAGAGCTCGCGCAGTGCTCGGTCGGACACCTCGGTCGACGCCGTGAAGCGGTCGGTCTCGTAGTCGTTGGCGATGTAGTGCTTCGGGGTCGCGGCGACGCCGTTCTCCTGGACGCCCTCGACGTACGCGGCCGCGAGGTCGGCGGTGAGCACCGGGTCCTCGCTGAAGGCCTCGAAGTGCCGTCCGCCCAGGGGCGATCGGTGCAGGTTGATCGTCGGGCCGAGGACGACGTCGACGCCCTTGCGCCGGGCCTCGACGGCGGCCGCGGCCCCGTAGCGCTTCGCGATCGCGCGGTCCCAGCTCGCCGACAGCGCGGTGGCGGAGGGCAGGTTCAGGGACGGGTCGCGCTCGTCCCACACCTCGCCGCGCACGCCGGACGGGCCGTCCGACATGAGGATGCGCCGGAGCCCGATCTTCTCGATCGGCCAGGTCGTCCAGAAGTCACGCCCGGTGAGCAGCTGCACCTTCTCCTCCGTGGTCAGCTGGGCGAGGAGCGCCTCGATGCGCTCGGCTAGCGGACGGGAGGCACGGGTCGTCTCGTTCACGATGGTCACGGTGGTCGGTCCTTTCGTGGGGCGGACGTCGACCCCGGTCCGGGCGTCGTCGCCCGCCGGGTCCCTCGTCCGGGTCCGCCACCGTCGTCGGTGACTCGCACGCCGTCGTCGGCGGCTGCGCCCACGGTAGCACCGAAAACCTTGTGTTGTTTGGTTTATCGGGTCCGCCGCGAGCGGTATGGTCACCGCATGGCACGACGGGGTTCGTACGCAAAGGGCATCGCGAAGCGCGAGGAGATCCTCTCGATCGCGCTCGACCTGGTCGCCGTCAACGGGTTCCGACGCACCAGCATCAAGGACCTCGCCGACGCCGTGGGCCTCACCCAGGCCGGGCTGCTGCACTACTTCGACTCGAAGGACGAGCTCTGGGTGGAGGTCCTCAAGCGCCGCGACGAGATCGACGACGCCCACGACTGGCACGCGTCGAACCCCGCCGAGCTCCTCGCCGCCGTGGTGCGGCACAACGCCGAGGTGCCGGGGCTCGTCCAGATGTTCGTGAACCTGTCCGCCGCGGCGGCCACGGATCCGCAGCACGCGGCGCACGCGTACTTCCAGCAGCGCTACGAGAAGACCCGCGCGGTCATGGCCGGACAGTTCCGTGCGATGCAGGAGGACGGCCGGCTCCGTCCGGACGTCGACGCCGAGGCGCTCACGAGCGTCATGCTCGCGGTGTCCGACGGTATGCAGATCCAGTGGCTGTACGACCCGGCCCGGGACATGGCCGCGCACGTCGAGCTCGTCGCGGCGCTGGCGATCACGCAGGCCGCGACGACGGTCAGCGGCTGACACCGCGCAGCTCGGGGAACCCGTCCTCGCGCCACTCGGTCGCGATCGGCGTGCCCTCGGCGACGGCCCGCTCCTCGCGCTCGCGCAGCTCCACCCGGCGGATCTTGCCCGAGATCGTCTTCGGCAGCTCCGCGAACTCGACCCGGCGGACCCGTGCGTACGCGGGCAGGGCGGTGCGTGCGTGGCGCAGGACCGCCAGGGCGGTCTCGGCGTCGGCGGCCCACCCGGCGGCGAGCGTCACGTACGCCTTCACGATGTTCAGCCGGGCCTCGTCGGGCGCCGGCACGACGGCGCTCTCGGCGACCGCGGGGTGCTGCAACAGGGCGCTCTCGACCTCGAACGGGGACACCTTGTAGTCCGAGGACTTGAACACGTCGTCGGTACGGCCGATGAACGTGAGCTGGCCGTCGGCGTCGCGCGAGGCGATGTCCCCGGTGTGGAAGAACCCGTCGCGCATCGCGACGTCGGTGCGCTCCGGGTCCCCGAGGTAGCCGGACATGAGGTTCACCGGGCGCTCGGTGAGGTCGAGGCACACCTCGCCCTCGTCGGTCCGCTCCCCCGTGACCGGGTCGAGCAGGACGACGTCGACGCCGGGCAGGGGCGTGCCCATCGCCCCCGGGGTCACGGGCGCTCCCGGCGGGTTGCCGATGATCGCCGTCGTCTCGGTCTGCCCGTAGCCGTCGCGGATCGTCAGCCCCCACGCGTCGGCGACCCGCGCGATCACCTCGGGGTTGAGCGGCTCCCCGGCGGAGACGACCTCACGGAGGGCGCGCGGGCGCGCTCCGAGATCGCCCTGCAGCATCATCCGCCAGGCGGTCGGCGGGGCGCAGAAGGACGTCACCCCGTGCCGGTCGAGCGCGGCGAGCAACGCGACCGGGTCGAAGCGCGGGGTGTCGTGCACGAAGATCGTGGCCTCGGCGATCCACGGCGCGAAGAAGCAGCTCCAGGCGTGCTTGCCCCAGCCCGGCGAGCTGATCGCGAGGTGCACGTCGCCGGGGCGGACGCCGATCCAGTGCATGGTGCTGAGGTGTCCGACCGGGTACGAGGTCTGCGAGTGCACGACCATCTTCGGCTTCGAGGTGGTGCCGGATGTGAAGTACACCAGGCACGGATCGGTCGCGAGGGTCCGCACGACGGGACGCTGCTCGTCCGCGGGTGCGGGCTCCCCGAGGTCGTTCGGGTAGGGCGTCCACCCGTCGACTCCCGCCCCGACGGCGATGCGCGAGAAGTCGCCGTGCACGTCCGCGAACTTCGGGGTCTCCGAGGCGTTCGTGACGACGTGCGCCACCGAGCCGCGGTCGACCCGGTCCTGCAGGTCGGCGGTGTCGAGCATCGTCGTCGTCGGCAGGATGACCGCGCCCACCTTCATCACGGCGAGCATGGTCTCCCAGATCTCGAGCTGGTTGCCGAGCATGAGGAGCACGTGGTCGCCCTTCCGGACGCCGTGCGCGTGGAGGAACGCCGCGAGCCGGTCCGACCGGGCCGCCATCTCGGCGTAGCTGAAGCGACGGTCGTGGTCGGCGTCGACGAGGTGCAGTGCCGTGCGGTCGTTGCCGCGCGCGACGACGTCGAACCAGTCGTCGGCCCAGTTGAAGGCCTCGCCGACGTCTGGCCAGGTGAAGTCGGCACGGGCCTGTTCGGCGGACCCGGCCGCGAGCAGCTGGTCGCGGGCGGCACGGAAGGCTGCGGTCACGTCAGGGGAGGACACGAGACGATCATGCCCGATGCCGCTGCGCGCACGCGCACCGGCCGGGAGGCCCGTGCAGCGTCCGCCGGACAGGTACCACCCGTGCCTGGTTGCGTCCACCCCGCGCCGGGCAGGATGGGCGGGTACGCAAGACTCGACGAAGAGGAGACGCGATGACGCGCGTGGTGGTCACCGGAGGCAGCGGGAAGCTCGGACGGGCCGTGGTCCGGCACCTGGACGAGCACGGGTACGACGTGGTGCTCGTGGACCGGGTGCCCTCTCCGGACAAGCCCGAGCGGGTGCCGTTCATCCGCACCGACCTCACCGACCACGGACAGGTCCTGAACGTGCTGCTCGGCGTGGACGACCGCTACGACCACGTCGACGCCGTGGTGCACCTCGCGGCCGTCCCCGCCCCGGGCCAGGTGCCGGACGTGGCGCTCATCACGAACAACGTCACGTCGTCGATCAACGTCTTCCACGCCGCTCGCCAGGCGGGCATCAAGAACGTGGTGTGGGCGTCGAGCGAGACCCTCCTCGGGATCCCGATGGGCGAGCACCACCCGCCCTACCTGCCCGTGGACGAGGAGTTCGCGGTCCGTCCGCAGTCCTCGTACTCGCTCGGCAAGGCCGTCGAGGAGGAGATGGCCCGCCACTTCACCCGGTGGGACCCGGAGCTGAAGATGATCGGGCTGCGGTTCTCGAACGTGATGGACGAGACCGACTACCCGTCGTTCCCATGGGACGCCACCCCGGAGGCGAAGACCTTCAACCTGTGGTCGTACATCGACTCGCGGGACGGCGCCCAGGCGGTCCGTCGTGCGCTCGAGGCCGACCTGACCGGGTTCGAGGCGTTCGTCATCGCGAACACCGACACGGTCATGGACACCCCGACCATCGAGCTCGTCGAGCGGTTCGTCCCGGACATCGAGCGCCGGAGCGACATCGACGGCGTGAGTTCGCTGCTGTCCAGCGAGAAGGCGCGGGAGCTGCTCGGCTTCGTGCCCGAGCACAGCTGGCGCGACCACCGCGCCTGAGCCGCCCGCGGCCGCCGTCCGGATCGTCCCCGGCCGCCGTCCGGATCGTCCGCGACCGCCGTCCGGGTCGTCCGGGCGGCGGTCGGTCGGTCAGCGGACCGCGGGGAGCAGCAGTCCGTCGAGGACGAGGTCGCGCGCCCGCGGCAGCAGGTCGGCCGTGAGGGCAGCCTCGTCCGCGCCGGTGATCTGCGCGATCGCGGCGATGATGGCACGCACGGACAGGTCGCCGTCGCACGCCCCGACGAACGCGGCGAGCGCCGTGTCCGCGTCCACCCGTCGGCCGAACCCTCCGCCCTGGACGAGCGTCATGACCGTCGGGTCGTCGTTGCCCGGCCAGTAGGAGCGCTCCTCGGTGACGTCGCCGGCCACCCGGAGGTGCGCGACGGCGAGCGCTGCGTCGTCGTGCGTCGCGAGCCAGGCCGCCGCGTCGAGGGCGCGTGCCACCGTCGCGCCGAGGCCGGCGGGGTTGGAGCCGAGCGTCTCGGGGAGGCGCTCGAAGCGGCGGAGGCGGGTCGCGCCTCCCGGCCGGTCGCTGTCGTGCGGAGCACGGCGCACCACGACGTAGCCGAACCCGACCCCGGTGACCCGACGGTCCCGGAAGTCGTCGAGCCAGGCGTCCACGAGGTCGTCGAACTCCACGGAGCCGGGCTTCGTCCCGCCGTCGCGGATCCACGTCTCCGCGTAGGCGGGCGGGTCCTCGCGCTCCCGCTCGACCACCCACGCGTCCAGGTCGGTGTCGGCGAACCAGGACCGCACCCGGTCGAGGCCGTCGGAGCCCCAGCGGTACTCCCAGTTGCCGAGGAGCTGCGCGGTCCCACCGGGCTCGAGGTGCTCCCCCAGGCCGCGCAGGACGGTCTCGACGAGGGCGTCGCCGACCATCCCGCCGTCCCGGTACTCGTACGACGGGACGCCCTCGCGTCGCGGCGTGATGACGAACGGCGGGTTCGACACGATCCGGTCGAACCGCTCCCCCGCGACCGGCTCGAAGAGCGACCCGTGGCGCAGTTCGATGCCGTCGAGCCCGTTCAGGGCGACGTTGAACCGGGCGATGTCGAGCGCGCGGTGGGAGATGTCGGTGGCGACGACCTCGTCGGCGAACCGGCGGGCGTGCATCGCCTGGATGCCGCAGCCGGTCCCGAGGTCGAGCACGCGGTGGACCCGCACGGGGAGCTGCAGGCCGGACAGGGTCGTCGTGGCGCCCCCGATGCCGAGCACGTGCTCCTCGCCGAGGGCCGTGCCGAGTGCCAGTTCGCCGAGGTCCGAGACGATCCACCAGCTCCCCGCACCGAGGTCGTCGACGAACGCGTACGGGCGGAGGTCGACCGCGGGGTGCACGAGCGCGTCCGCGGGGTCGAGCGGCAGCCCGGAGTCGTCGGTGCCGGCCTCGTCGTGCCGCAGCAGACCGGCGGCGACGACCCCGTCGACGCCGGCGGTCGGGAAGGCGGCGTCGGCGTGCGCCCGCGAGACGGGCAGCCCGAGGACGAAGAGCGTGGCGAGCGTCGCGAGCGGCGTCGTCTCGCGCTGCGCGAGGGCCCGGAGGGCGGCGACGCGCGAGCCTCGGTGCAGCGACGCGGCCGCCTCCGCACCCCACAGGGAGTCGAGTCGCTCGACGGTGAACCCGGCGGCGCCCAGGTCGGCGGCGACCGCGGCGACGGTGGCCGGGTCGGTCGTGATCGTCGGCAGCGCGTGCGGGGCCCTGGACGCGCGCACGGGCCGGGTCACGCCGGGACCTCGGCGCGCATCAGCGCCGCCGGGACGTCCCAGGCGGCGACGAGGTCGAGCAGCCCCGGGAAGCGCTGCTGCACGTCGTCGACGCGCACCCGGCTCGAGCGGACGAGCCCGTCCTGGTGCTGTTCGAGCAGCCCGGCCTCGCGGAGGACCCGGAAGTGGTGCGTGAGCGTCGACTTCGGCCGGTCGACCCCGACCCAGCCGCAGCTCCGGACGCCACCGGCGGCGTCGACCAGGTAGCGGTGCAGGATCGCGAGCCGGATGGGGTCGCTCAGAGCGTCGAGGACGACGGGCAGGTCCATCTCGGCGACGGTCGGCTGGGGCAGCCGCTCCGGGGCATCGACGTTCGCGGGCATGCACGAGACGCTAGCACCGTTCGCCCCCTTGTACGACTTGCGTCGTACAAGCGACTACGGTACGAATTCTGTCGTACAAGACCTCCTCGGAAAGGTGCTCATGCAGCAGTCAGCGCGCTCGGTCGCCGGGTTCTGGATCCTGGCAGCGGTGCTCCTCGCCGCGATGGCCTCGTCCTCGGTGCCGTCGCCGATCTACCCGGTCTACGCGGCCGAGTGGCACCTCACACCGCTCATGCTCACCGCGGTGTTCGCGATCTACGTCGCGGGGCTGCTCGTCACGATGCTCGTCGCCGGACGGCTGTCGGACCACGTCGGCCGGAAGCCCGTGCTCGTCGCCGGCGGCCTGCTGCTCGTGCTCTCGCTCGCCCTCTTCACGGGAGCCGACGGGCTCGGTGCGCTCATCCTCGACCGGATCGTGCAGGGCGTCGCGGTCGGCCTGCTCATCGGCGCGCTCGGGGCCGCGCTCATCGACCACTCGCTCGAGCGCTTCCCCGCACTCGCGGGCGTCCTGAACGGTGCCGTCCCGCCGTTCGCCCTCGCGACCGGCGCGCTGTCGAGCGGTGCCCTCGTGGAGTGGGGCCCCGCGCCCGAGCAACTCGTCTACGTCGTGTTCGGCGCACTCCTCCTCGTGCTCCTGGTGGCGCTCGTCGTCGTCCCCGAGCGCGTCACCCGCCGCCCCGGAGCGCTCCGGTCACTCCGCCCCACGGTGTCCGTGCCGCGGGCGTCGCGCACGCTGTTCCGGAGCGTGGCCGGCTCGCTCGTCGCGAGCTGGGCGCTCGGCGGCCTCTTCCTGTCGCTGGTGCCGTCGGCGCTCCGCAGCGTGTTCGGCATCGAGGACCACTTCGCCGCCGGGGCGCTCATCGCCGTCGTCACCGGCGTCGGCGGGCTCACCGGGCTCGCCATCCAGCGGCTCGACACCCGCCGGAGCCTGCTCCTCGGGCTCGTCGCGCTGATCATCGGTCCGGTCGTCACCGTGTCCTTCGTGTTCGCGCACTCGCTGCCCGGCCTCGTCGTCGGCAGCGCGATCGCGGGCGTCGGCTTCGGCGCGGGGTTCCAGGCGCCGCTGCGGATGCTCCTCGCGACCGCGGCCCCCACCCACCGCGCCGGACTCCTGTCGTCGATCTACATCGTGAGCTACCTGGCGTTCGGCGTCCCCGCCGTCGTCGCCGGGCTCGTCGAGCCGTCGGTCGGCTTCGTGCCCGTCCTCGCCGGGTACGGTGCCTTCATCGTGCTCGCCGCGTCCGTCGCCCTCGTCCTGCAGCTCGTGTCGACCAGGCGCGCCGCCGTCGAGGAGCGGGCCACCGAGGTCGTCGAGCGGACCGCGACCGGCAGCGTCCGGACGTGCCCGGACCGGGGCGCCGCGACCGCCGACTGAGCGCTGCCCGGTCGGGGCCGTTCAGTGTCCGGGTCGGGGGTGCTTCGGTGCGTGCGCCTGCATGCCCATGTTCCGGTGCGCGTCGGCGTGCGCGGCGTCGACGTCGGCCTTGCCCCGGTCCGCCGCCCTCCGCAGCCACCCCGGACCGCGGGTCTTCGCCCAGTCCCAGAAGCGGTGGAGCCGTGCCCGGAGCCAGGTGATGATCCGGTGGAAGAAGTGGAACTCGCTGGCGAGGATCGTGAGCCCGATGAACACGACCAGCCACCCCGGGCCCGGCAGCGGGACGAGGATCAGCCCGATGACGACGACCAGGCCGCCGACCACGCCGACGAGCACCTTGTACACGAGGTGCAGGTGCGGTCGCGCATGGATCCAGGCGCGGAGGGCACGGAACCACCGGAAGCGGTGCTGCCGCGCGTCGTCCGCCTCGACGGCGCCGCGCGCGTCGACGGCGCCGCCCGGCTCGGCGGCGTCGGGGCGCTCGTCGGGTGTGCGGTCCATGTCGGCACGGTAGGGGCCGCGGCTGGGAAACTGCGCCGTGGCGGACGGCAGGGACCTGGACGGCGCGCCACGTGCCTCCCGGCCGGCGTCAGCGTCGTGTCCTGGACCCGGACTGGAGGCTCGTCACGCGTGCGCGACGCAGGTCGCGGCCCACGGGACGGCGGCCAGGCGCGCCTCCGGGATCGGTTCGCCGCCGACGGCGCAGCGGCCGTAGGTCCCCGTGTCGAGCCGCGCGAGCGCGGCGTCCACGAGTCGGATCCGCTCGCGGGCGTCGTCGCGCACCGCCCCGAGCGAGCCCCGCTCCCACGCGAGGGTCGCACCCTCGGGGTCGTGCTCGTCGTCGGAGTTCGCGTCCTGCCTGGCGTCACTGACGTCACGCATGCTCTGCTCGACGCCCGCGAGCAACCGCTCGTTGCGGTGGCGCTCGGCGGTCAGTGCGGCGCGAGGGTCGTCCATGGCGGACCACGGTAGTCCGGCCGGAATGGGCTTGTCCTCGGATGCGTTCGCATCGACATGACCAAGATCGGGTTCCTGTCGTTCGGACACTGGCGCGACGTGCCGGGGTCGAGGGTGCGCAGTGCGCGCGAGGCCCTCGTGCAGGCGGTCGACCTCGCCGTCGCCGCCGAGGAGGCCGGCGTGGACGGAGCGTACTTCCGGGTGCACCACTTTGCGCCGCAGCAGGCCGCACCGTTCCCGCTCCTGTCCGCGATCGCCGCCCGGACCAGCCGCATCGAGATCGGCACGGGCGTGATCGACATGCGCTACGAGAACCCGCTCTACATGGCCGAGGAGGCCGCAGCGACGGACCTCATCTCCGGCGGACGACTGCAACTCGGTGTCTCCCGGGGCTCACCCGAGACCGCCCTCGCGGGCTACCAGCAGTTCGGCTACGTCCCGGACGCCGGCGACCCGAACGGCGCCGACCTCGCCCGTGCGCACACGAGCGTCTTCCGGCGGGCGATCGCCGGCGAGCCGATGGCGAACGCGAACCCGCAGATGACCGGGATGGCCGGGTCACTGCCGGTCTTCCCGCTCTCCGAAACGTTGCCGGACCGCATCTGGTGGGGCGCCGGCACCCGCGCCACCGCGGAGTGGACCGCCGAGCAGGGGATGAACCTCATGTCGTCGACGCTGCTGACCGAGGACACCGGTGTGCCGTTCGACGAGCTGCAGGCCGAGCAGATCGCGCGCTTCCGGTCCACGTGGGCCTCGATGGGCTGGGAGCGCACCCCGCGGGTCTCGGTCTCGCGGAGCATCATCCCGATCATCGACGACGAGTCCCGGCACTACTTCGGCGTCCGCGCACAGGTCGAGGGTCGGGACCAGGTCGGACACCTCGACGGTGGCCTCGCCCGCTTCGGTCGCTCGTACATCGGGGAGCCCGAGGCGCTCGTCGCGGAGCTCGCCGCCGACCGGGCCGTGCGCGCTGCCGACACCGTGCTCGTGACCGTGCCGAACCAGCTCGGGGTCGACTTCAACGCCCGGCTGCTCGCCGCGGTGAAGGACGTCTTCACGGAGGTGGACGGTACGCCGGTCCCGGCCGAGGCCACCCGGTCCCCCTTGTAGCCGACACCCGGGTTGGGTGTGTCCGGGTCCGCCCGCGGCACGTAGCGTCGAAGGGCACCATCCGAACTCCGTCTCCTCGAGGAGGACCCCCGTGACGCTCCCGGCCGCCGGCTGGTTCCCCGACCCGCAGGACGCGACGCGGCTGCGGTGGTGGGACGGGCGCACCTGGGGCGAGGCGACCCGGGTGCTGCCGACCCGGACCGAACCCGTCCGCCCGGTGGTCGTCGCACCCGTCGGACCGTCGTTCTCCGTGGGGACGGCCACGATCCGGACCCGTCCGTGGGCGTCCGACGCCGGGGGTGCGCGCCGGCTCTGCGTGGTGACCCTCGTCGCCGCGCTGGCCGCCGCTGCGTCCGCCGTGGTCAACCCGCTCGGGCTCCTGAGCGTGGTGGCACTGCTGGCCGGCACGGTCGCGGTCGTCGCGCCGCGGGCGACCGGGCGGTGGCGGGTGCTCTCGCGGAGCATCGCGGCGAGCGCCCTCGTCGTGGCGGTGGCGACCGGGGCCGTCGCGGTGTCGGCGCAGTTCCACCTGTTCTGACCCGGCTCCGGTCCGCGGCCCCGGCGCCGATCGCGCTCGCGGGGCGCCGATCGCGCTCGCGGTGCCGATCGCGCTCGCGGCGCCGATCGCGCTCGCGGGGCGCCGATCGCGCTCGCGGCGCCGATCGCGCTCGCACAACCGAAGACCGTCGACACCGAGCGTCCCCGCGGCGCCGATCGACTTCGGTTGTGCGCCACCCCACCGCGCCACGACTCGCGACGTACCTCCTCACGACGCAACGCGCGCGACCGCGCACGCCGCCCGTGCCCCTACCCCCGCCGCGCCCGCGGGTGTGCCGTCTGGTACACGTCCCGGAGCATGTCCGCCGTGACCATCGTGTAGATCTGGGTCGTCGCGACGCTCGCGTGTCCGAGCAGCTCCTGCACGACACGCACGTCGGCACCGCCCTCGAGCAGGTGCGTCGCGAACGAGTGCCGGAAGGTGTGGGGTGACACGTGCGCCTCGAGGTCGGCCGCCTCCGCCGCGGCCTGGATCACGAGCCACGCACTCTGTCGGGACAGCCGGGCTCCACGAGCGCCGAGGAACAGCGCCGGCGTCGACGGGCCCCGCGCCGCGAACACCGGCCGCGCCCGGACGAGGTACGCGTCGATCGCCGCCCGGGCGAAGCTGCCGAGGGGCACGATCCGTTGCTTGTTCCCCTTGCCCGTGACCCGCACGACGGAGACACCGGACTCGTCCTCCGTCTGCACGTCGTCCACGGACAGCGCCACCGCCTCGGAGATGCGCGCCCCGGTGGCGTAGAGCAGTTCGAGCAGCGCCCGGTCCCGGAGCTGCACGGGATCGTCGCCGACCACCGCCCCGAGCAGCCGCTCCACGTCGTGCACGGAGATCGCCTTGGGCAAGCGCATCGGGGCCTTCGGTGGACGGACGGCGGTGCCGGGGTCGAGCGGCAGCCAGCCCTCCCCCGCGGCGAACGCCGTGAAGGACCGCACCGAGCTGAGCATCCGCGCGATCGACCGCGGCGCGAGCGGTTCCGGCCGTGTGGCGAGGTGCTCCACGAACCCGGCGACGTCCGCGCGTGCCAGCCGTCCCACCTCGGCGACGGCCGAGGCTCCCCCGGCTCGGTCCGCGCCCGCGGAGTCGACGACCGGAGCGTCTGCCAACCACGTGGCGAACACCGCGAGGTCGCGTCGGTAGGCGGCGACCGTGTGCTGCGACAGCCCGCGCTCGACGGCGACGTGCCGCAGGTACGACTCCGTGGCACGGTCGAGCGGGATCACCCCGCCAGCGTAACGATGCGCGATCGCCCGCAGGCCGCCGCGGCGTGCGGCCACGCCACCGCAGACCGTCGCGGCGTCCGGCCACACCAAGGCGCGCCTCCGTGGCTCCCGGTCACGCCACCGCAGACCGCCGCGGCACCCGGGCGCGCTACCGCCGGGCGGCGGCGTCCGCGGCCAGCACCGCCACGACGAGTCCCGAGTTGTGCAGACGACCGTCGAGGATCGCGTCCACGAGTTCCTCCCTGGGCACCCACCGCTTCACGATGTCGGCCTCCTCGGCCTCACGCTCGAACGCCGAGGCGGTCGCTCGGATGCCGCGGGCGCGGTAGACCTCGAGGAACTCGTCGCTGCCACCCGAGGACGTGTTGTACGTGACGAGGTGCTGCCACTCGTGTGCCTCGACGTCGGCCTCCTCTGCCAGCTCTCGCTTCGCCGCGACGAGGTGGTCCTCCCCCGGGTGGTCGAGGAGGCCCGCGGGCAGCTCCCAGTCGCGCATCCGCACGGGGTGCCGGTACTGCTGGATGACGAGGACGCGGCCCTCGTCGTCCTCGGCGTAGACGGCGACGGCGCCCGTGTGGTCGATGTACTCGCGGACCATCGAGCCGTCACCGTAGGCGACGGTGTCCCGCTTGACGTTCCACACCACGCCCTCGTGCACGATCACGGAGTCGGTGACGTCGAAGGAGGTGGGCTCGTCTGCGATGGGTGCGTCGGTCACGTGCTCAAGTCAAGCACGCCCGCGCGCCGGAACCAGGTTCCGGACACAGCACCGCGCTGTTCCGTGGGTGCCGTGTCCAGAACCTGGTTCCGTCCGCAGGGACGCGGCCCCGCAACGGACTGGAGGCGCGGTGCCACCTGGCACCGTCCTCCCTCGCAGGCGCGGTCGGCGCGCCCCGCGCGACAGTTCGCGTCGCCGTCGAGCGGGGCGCGCCCGTCCGCTCGGGGTCGCGTCAGGCGGCCGACTCCTGCGGGTCGAACAGGCTCGAGGCACCCGCGCGCTCGATCGCCGCACCGACGAGCCCGGCGAACAGCGGGTGCGCGTTCGTCGGACGCGACCGGAGCTCCGGGTGCGCCTGCGTGGCGATGTAGAACGGGTGCACCTCGCGGGGCAGCTCCACGTACTCGACGAGCGTGCCGTCGGGCGACGTGCCCGAGAACACCAGACCGGCGTCCGCGATCTGCTGGCGGTACTTGTTGCTCACCTCGTAGCGGTGGCGGTGCCGCTCGGAGGCCTCGGACGCACCGTACAGCTCGGCCGCCAGCGACCCCTCGGTGAACTTCGCCGGGTACAGGCCGAGGCGCATCGTGCCGCCGAGGTCACCGCCCGCGATGATGTCCACCTGCTCCGCCATGGTCGCGATGACCGGCGTCGTGGTCTCCGGGTCGAACTCGGTGCTCGACGCGTCGGTCAGGCCGGCCTCGTGGCGGGCGTACTCGATGACCATGCACTGCAGACCGAGGCACAGGCCGAGCGTCGGGATGCCCTGCTCACGCGCGAAGCGGAGCGCGCCGAGCTTGCCCTCGATGCCCCGCACGCCGAAGCCACCCGGTACGCAGATGCCGTCGACGTCGCCGAGGTGCTTCGCGGCACCCTCGGGCGTGGTGCAGTCGTCGGACACGACCCACTTGAGCTTCACGCGGGCGTTGTGGGCGAACCCGCCCGCCCGCAGCGCCTCGGTGACCGACAGGTACGCGTCCGGGAGGTCGATGTACTTGCCGACGAGGGCGATCGTGACCTCCTTCTTCGGCTCGTGCACCGCGTCGAGGACCGGCTTCCACGCCGACCAGTCGACGTCGTGCGCCTCGAGGCGGAGGGCGTCGATGATGACCTGGTCGAGCCCCTGGTCGTGCAGCAGCCCCGGGAGGTCGTAGATCGAGGGCACGTCGACCGCGTTCACCACGGCGCCCTCGTCGACGTCGCACATCAGCGCGATCTTGCGCTTGTTCGAGTCCGAGACGGGCCGGTCGCTGCGGAGGACGAGCGCGTCCGGCTGGATGCCGATCGAACGCAGGGCGGCGACCGAGTGCTGCGTCGGCTTGGTCTTCTGCTCGCCGGACGCGTTCATGAACGGCACGAGCGAGACGTGCACGAAGAAGACGTTGTTCCGGCCGAGCTCGTGCCGCACCTGACGAGCCGACTCGATGAACGGCTGGGACTCGATGTCGCCGACCGTGCCGCCGACCTCGGTGATGATGACGTCGGGCTGCGGGTCGTTCTCCGCCTGCTCCCGCATCCGACGCTTGATCTCGTCGGTGATGTGCGGGATGACCTGGACCGTGTCGCCGAGGTACTCGCCGCGACGCTCCTTGGCGATGACGCTCGAGTAGACCTGCCCGGTCGTGACGTTCGCCGCCTGCGAGAGGTTGATGTCGAGGAAGCGCTCGTAGTGCCCGATGTCGAGGTCCGTCTCGGCGCCGTCGTCGGTCACGAAGACCTCGCCGTGCTGGAACGGGTTCATCGTGCCCGGGTCCACGTTGAGGTACGGGTCGAGCTTCTGCATGACGACCTTGAGGCCGCGCGCCGTGAGCAGGTTGCCGAGGCTGGCCGCCGTCAGGCCCTTGCCGAGAGACGAGACGACCCCGCCGGTCACGAAGATCTGCTTCGTCACCTTCGGGGTCTCGTTCGAAGATTGGGTTCCGCCGCTGTAAGTGTCCGCCACGGGCTTCCATCCTACGTCAGATCGGACGGGAGGCGCGACCCGCGTTCGCCGCGGGCGTTGCGACGGCACGTGGTCGGCGCGTGCTCCGCCCGCTGCCGCCGACAGCGGGCGCGACCGACGAGGCGGGCGCGAGCCCCGCCTCCCGACCGGAACGTCCGCAGGCGGACCGGCCGGCGACCCCGAGGAGCTCGCGTGCGTGCTCCACCCCGACCGCGCTGGCGCGACCGACGAGGCGGGCGCGAGCCCCGCCTCCCGACCGGAACGTCCCGACCGGAACGGCCTCAGGCGGACTGGCCGGCGACCTCGAGGAGCTCGCGTGCGTGCTCCATGCCGCTCGCGCTGGCGCGACCGACGAGGCTGGCGCGAGGCGCGCCTCCCGACCGAGACGTCCTCAGGCGGACTGGCCGGCGACCTCGAGGAGCTCGCGTGCGTGCTCCATCCCGCTCGCGCTGTCACCGAGGCCGGAGAGCAGCCGCGCCATCTCCTGCAGCCGCTCCTCGCCGTCGAGCCGACGGACGCTCGAGGAGGTCACCGCGCCGCTCGCGTCCTTGACGACGTTGAGGTGGTTGTTCGCGAACGCAGCGACCTGCGCGAGGTGCGTAACGACGATCACCTGCGTCCGTTCCGCGAGCTGTGCCAACCGACGCCCGATCTCGATGGCCGCCGCCCCGCCGACGCCGGCGTCGACCTCGTCGAAGACGAACGTCGGGACGGTCGTGCTGCCGGCCATGACCACCTCGATCGCGAGCATGACCCGGGAGAGTTCGCCACCGGAAGCACCCTTGCCGATCGGGCGCGGGTCGGTCCCCGAGTGCGGCTGGAGCAGGATCGCGACCTGGTCGCGGCCGTGACGGCGGTACTCCCCGGCGTCGGTGACCTCGACCACGAGCGTGGCACCCGCCATCGCCAGCGACCGCAGCTCGGCGCTGACCCGCTTCGCGAGCTCGCCCGCTGCCTTCGTCCGCGCGGCGGTGAGGGTGTCGGCGGCACGGGCGAGCGCCTGCTCGTCCTGCTCGACCGCCTGCTGCAGGGCGGCGATGCGGTCGTCGTCCCCGTCGAGTTCGAGCAGTCGTTCCCCGGCGCGGTGCCCGTAGGCGATGACGTCGTCGACGGTCTCGCCGTACTTGCGTGTGAGTCCGGCGAGCAGGGCGCGTCGTTCGTTGATGAGTTCGAGGTCGTGACCGGCATCGGGCTCGAGCGACCCGAGGTAGCTCGACAGGCTCGCGGAGGTCTCGGTCGCCTGGATGCTGAGCTCGGTCAGCTGCTCGAGGACGGGCTGCAGCGCGACGTCGGAGGCCGCGACCCGCTCGATCGCGCGTCGCGCCGACTCGACGAGACCGACGACGTCGGGAGCGCCCTCGAGGGATTCGCTCGACAGGGCCTCGTGGGCGAGACCGGCGGACAACCGCAGTTCCTCGAGGTTCCCGAGGCGTTCGGCCCGTTCGGCGAGCTCGGCGTCCTCGCCCGGTTGGGGATCGGCCGCCTCGATCTCGTCCGACGCGGCGCGGATCCGTTCCGCTTCCGCCACGCGGTCGTCACGGTCCCTGACCAGGGTCTCGAGCTCACCCGTGTGCTCCTGCCAGGTGTCGTACGCGGCGACGTACGCGTCGAGTGCCTTCTGCAGCTTCGGTCCACCGAAGCCGTCGAGGGCCGCACGCTGCGCGGTGGCGGAGGTGAGCCGGATCTGGTCGGACTGGCCGTGCACGGTGACGAGCCGGTCCGCGAGCTCGCCGAGCACCGCGACCGGGGCGCTGCGTCCGCCGACCGTCGCACGACTGCGCCCCTCGGCCGACACCGTGCGGGTGAGGATGAGCTCGCCGTCCTCCACCGCTCCCCCGGCGTCCTCGACACGCTCGGCGACGGCGTCGTGGTCGGGCACGTGCCAGCGTCCCTCGACGACCGCCGACGACGCACCCCGGCGGACCGCTCCGGCGTCGGCACGTGCGCCGAGCAGGAGGCCGAGCGCGGTGACGATCATCGTCTTGCCCGCACCGGTCTCGCCCGTCACGACCGTGAAGCCGGGCCCGAGCTCGAGCGTTGCCTCGCCGATGACCCCGAGGTCGTTGATCGAGATCTCCTCGATCACGGCTCGACCTCGTCGTCCCGCTGCGGGCCACGCCAACCGGTCACCGGCAGACGGAACTTCGCGACCAGTCGATCGGCGAACGGCGCGTCCTTGAGCCGCGCCACGCGGACGGGCTCCGGCGAGCGGCGCACCTCGACGCGGGCTCCCGGCGGCAGGTCGTGCGCGCGACGGCCGTCGCACCAGAGCACGCCGACACCGCTGGTCCGACGGAGGACCTCGACGGCGAGGGTGCAGTCCGGCCCGACAACGATCGGGCGGGAGAACAGGGCGTGCGCGCTGAGCGGCACCATGAGGATCGCGTCGACGTCGGGCCACACGATCGGCCCGCCGCCGGAGAACGAGTACGCGGTCGACCCGGTCGGGGTCGAGACGACGACGCCGTCGCACCCGAAGGACGACAACGGGCGACCGTCGACCTCGGTGACGACCTCGAGCATGCGTTCCCGGGACGCCTTCTCGATGGTGGCCTCGTTGAGTGCCCACGACGAGTAGACGGTCTCCTGTCCGACGACGACGTCGACCTGCAGGGCGACGCGTTCCTCGACGTGGTACTCGCCACGGAGGGTGTGCTGGACGGTCTCCTCGAGGTCCGGACGCTCGCTCTCCGCGAGGAAGCCGACGTGCCCGAGGTTGACACCGACGATCGCCGCGCGGGTGCCGCGGACGAGTTCGGCGGCGCGGAGGATGGTGCCGTCGCCACCGAGCACGATGACGACCTCGAGCTGGTCCGCTTGCACGTCGACGCCGAGGATGTCGACCTTGCCCACGGACGCCTCGGCCCGCCGGACGTCGGCGTACTCGTCGAAGGGCATCACCGGGGTGACGCCAGCCGCGTGCAGGATGTCGCAGACCTCGACCGCGGCGTCGATCGAGTCGCGTCGTCCGGTGTGCGAGACGAGCAGGATGTGCCGTACGTCGCTCATGCCACCCCTTCCGCCAGGCTGGTCGCCCGGTCGATCCATTCTGTCGGATTGGTACCGACACCACGCTGGAAGCGGGCGAGGTACTCGTGGTTGCCGTGCGTCCCGACGATGGGCGACGCGGCGAGTCCGGACGTCCCGAGCCCGGCGTCCCACGCGGCCCACAGGACGTTCATCAGGGCGTCGTTGCGGAGCCCGGGATCCCGCACGATCCCCTCGCGGACGCCGCCTCGTCCGACCTCGAACTGCGGCTTGACGAGGAGGACGAAGTCGTCGGACGGCACGGCCTCCACGAGCACCGGCAGGACGATCCGCAGGGAGATGAAGGAGAGGTCACCGACGACGAGGGACGTCTCGGACGCGGCCGGGTCGAGCGCCGAGTACGACGCTGCCGTGAGGTTCCGCGCGTTGCAGCCCTCGACCACCACCACCCGGTCGTCGAGTGCGACGAGGGGGTTCAGCTGACCGTGTCCGACGTCGAGCGCGACGACGCGGCGCGCCCCGCGGGCGAGCAGCACCTGCGTGAACCCGCCCGTGCTCGCTCCGACGTCGAGTGCCACGCGGCCGGTCGGGTCGACACCGAACGCGTCGAGGGCGCCGACGAGCTTACGGGCCGCGCGCGACACCCACTCGTCGTCGGAGTCGACGACGACGGCTGCGTCGGTGGGGGTCGGGTGGGAGGGCTTGACGACCGCTGCTCCCCCGACGGTGACACGGCCGTCCTGGATGAGCTTCGCGGCGGCGGTGCGCGACCTCGCGAGACCACGCTCGGCGACGAGCGCGTCGAGCCGGACGGTCCCGCCACGAGCGCCCACGGGTGCCCCGGCGGACTCAGGCACTCGCGGAGCCGCCGCTCTCGAGTCGGGTGCGGAGCTCGTCGTGCAACGCGGCGAAGGCGTCCGCGCGGTCGGTGAGCTCGAGGCCCTCGGCCGCCGCGGTCCGGGCGGCGAAGTCCTCGTGGTCCTGCTCGGACGTGGGCGTCCCGACCACTCCACCGGGCCGCGGCCGTGGTGTGGCGTCGCCGGGCTGCAGCGGCGTCGGGCGGTCCTCGTTCGGCACGTCCGTCACGCTACTCGCCGCCGTACAGCTTCGGGTCCACGTCGAGACCGTAGATGGCCAGGCCCGACTCCCAGATGATGGTCGCGCCGGCACGGAGACGATCGAGGTCGTCGCCGTCGTCGAGCACCCGGACGACGTGTCCCCGCATCGCGACCGTCGCACCGCCGACCGTGACGTACCGGGTGCCGTCCTCGTCCTCACGCCGGACCGTGATCGGGTACGGGCTCGACAGCCCACGGAGGTCGTCGAGGATGTACGTCGGCCGCGACTTCTGGTCGGCCGCGAGGACCTGCTTCGCCTGGTCGATGCCCGTCAGGACGAGCACGCTGGGGATCCCGGCGTCGTTGGCCCCCTTGATGTCGGTGTCGAGGCGGTCGCCGATGAACAGCGGGTGCTCGCCGCCGAAGCGGGCGAGGGCGGCGTCGAAGATGGGCCGCTCCGGCTTCCCCGCCACGACCGGCATCCTGCCGACGGCCTGGTGGACGGCGGAGACGAGCGTCCCGTTGCCGGGCGCGATGCCGCGCTCGACCGGGATGGACCAGTCCATGTTGGTCGCGACCCACGGCACGTCGGGGTCGGCCAGCGCGAACGACGCCTCTGCGAGCTCCTTCCACCCGAGATCCGGCGAGAACCCCTGGATGACGGCAGCCGGGGCGTCCTCGGCGGTGTCGGTCACCGTGAACCCGGCTTCCTCGACGATGCTCGTGAGACCGAGTCCGCCGGTGACGAGGACCGTCGATCCGGCGGGGACGAGCGTCTCGAGCAGCCGTACACCCGCCTGCGACGAGGTGACGACGTCGTCGGCCGACACCTCGAGCCCGAAACCTTCGAGGTGCTCGGCGACGTCGACGGGTCGCCGTGACGCGTTGTTCGTGATGTAGCCGACGCGCGCGCCCAGGGACACCCGGGTCAGCGACTCGACGGCGTGAGGGATCGCGTTCCGCCCGCGGTAGACGACGCCGTCGAGGTCCGTCAGGACCACATCGACGCCGAACGTGGGCGGAACGGGACTCTCAGTCGGCTGCTGAGCCGTCGACGTCGACGGGGTTGTCGTCGTCGAGCTCGCCGGGCTCGTCGGCGGCACCGGGCTCGTCGAAGGGTGCCGGCTCGTCGAGGGGCTCGAGTTCGTCGTCTGCGTCCTGTTCGACTGCGGACTCGACGCGCTGCTCGACGCCGTCGTCTCCGTGTCCGTCGTCCTCGATCGCTTCCTCGACCACATCAACCGTCTCCCAAGCATCCTCGTCAGCGGCCTCGGCCAGGGCCTCGGTCGCAGCATCGACACGGGCCCACCACTCGTCGGCCTCGTCCTGGCGACCGAGCTCCTCGAGCGTGGCCGCGTAAGCACTGTAGAGCGCCGGCGACCAGCTGTACGCAGTGGACGGGTCGAGCTGTGGAATCTCCAGCTCGCCGAGTGCGGCTTGGGGATTCCCGAGGTCGAGTCGGGCGCCGGACATCGCGATCGCGAGTTCCACCTGCACCGGGGTGTCGAGTGCGGCACGGTCCACCGAGCGCCCGAGCTCAAGCGCGCGCTCCGGACGGCCGAGCCCGCGTTCGCAGTCGACCATCATCGGCAGCTGGTCGTTCTTCCCGGCGATGCGTCGGTAGGTCCGCAACTCGCGGAGCGCGGTCGCGAAGTCGCCGAGCCGGTAGGCGGTGATCGCTGCGGTCTCCCGGACCACCGCGACCCGACCGGCACGACGAGCGGCACTCAGCGCGTGCTGGTTCGCCGTCTCGGGGTCGACGTCCACGAGGAGCGCCGCCGAGACGAGGTGCTTCGCCACCCAGTCGGCGTTGTCCTTGCTGAGCGTCTTCAGTTCGGCGCGGGCAGCCGGATCGAGGTCGCGCGCCTGCACACCGTCGGGGATCTCCGGGTCGTCGTGCCGCGGACGGATCGACTTCGTGCCGTAGGGGTCACGGTCCTCCCAGTCGTCACGTGCACCCTCGCCGAAGCGGGCGCCGGCGTGCCGGGAGCCGTCGCCGAACCGACGGCGGTCGTCGGCACCATCACCACGGGGACGGTCGGAGCCCCCGCGGAACGGACGGTCTCCGTCACGACGCGGACGGTCGGAGCCGCCACGGAACGGACGGTCGCCGTCACGACGCTCCGGACGGTCGCCGTCACGAGCCGGCCGATCCGACCGGAACGGACGGTCACCATCGCGACGAGCACGGTCCCCGCCGCCACGGAATTGGCGGTCGCCATCCCTCTGGAACGGACGGTCACCACCGCGCTGGGGACGATCCCCGTCGCTCCGGAACGGACGATCGCCATCCCGCCGGGGGCGGTCCCCGTCACGGGCGGGACGCTCGGACCGGAAGGGGCGGTCACCATCGCGGCGCGGACGATCCCCGCCGCCGCGGAACGGACGATCCCCGTCACGAGCCGGGCGATCCGACCGGAACGGACGATCCCCGTCACGAGCCGGGCGATCCGACCGGAACGAACGATCCCCGTCACGAGCCGGGCGATCCGACCGGAACGGACGATCCCCGTCACGAGCCGGGCGATCCGACCGGAACGGACGATCCCCGTCACGCTGCGGCCGGCCGGTGCCACGCGGCCCGTCGCCACGCGGCGGACGCCCGCCGTCGGCGCGGTCGCCGCGCCAAGCCGGGCGGTCGGATCGCTGCGACCCGTCACGGAACGGACGGCCACCATCACGGCGCGCGCCACCATCGCGGCGGTCACCCTCGCGACGCTCGAAGTCACGCGGGCCGGACGACCAGCGGCCACCCTGTCCGCCGTCCCGACGGGGCCCGCGATCTCCGCCGCGACGCTCTCGATCCGACCGGCCGTTGCCGTCCCGTCGCTGTTCGTCGTCGTTCGCCACCGTCGCTCCTCGCCTGCGCACCCGGTTGCCCGAGCTGTCGTCCGCTGTGTCGTTGTCGTTGGATGTCGTCCGCGAGCACGACATGCGCCCAGTCCATCACGAACCGGGCTGCACGTCGAGGCGCGCGAACGCCGAACACAGAAATGGCCACTGGCCACCGCGAGTGCAGGTATCCCTGCTCTCGACGGAGGGCCAGTGGCCACGTCTTCTTGCAAAATAAGTCCGGCGGCGTCCTACTCTCCCACAAGGTCCCCCTTGCAGTACCATCGGCGCTGAGAGGCTTAGCTTCCGGGTTCGGAATGTGACCGGGCGTTTCCCTCTCGCTATGACCACCGGAACACTCT
>CAJYUW010000012.1 GCA_913778205.1 uncultured Curtobacterium sp. | reverse complement strand
CAGGATACACTCTTTCCCTACACGACGCTCTTCCGATCTGCTCGAGGTCGTCCGGGCTTCCGGCGACACGGCGCGCGTCGACGCGTCGACGCCGGACGGCGCCCTCGACGCGCACCGGGTAGCGCTCGGCGCGCTCGGCGTCGTCACCGCGGTCGAGCTCGCGATCGAACCCTCGTTCCAGGTCGCGACGACCGTCTTCCTCGACCTGCCGTGGGACGCCGTGACCGAGCACTTCGACGCGGTCGTGTCCGACGCGTACTCGGTGTCGCTGTTCACGGCGTTCGACGACCGCGGCGCCCGCCAGGTCTGGGTGAAGCACCGCGTCGACGAGCCCGCGCCGACCGTCGACCTCGTCGGCCTCGGCGCCCGGGCCGCGACGGGGCCGGTCCACCCGGGCGAGAACGACCCGGCCGGCGTCACCGAACAGGGCGGCGTGCCGGGGCCGTGGTCGGAACGGCTCCCGCACTTCCGGTCCGCGTTCACCCCGTCGACCGGCGCCGAGATCCAGTCCGAGTACCTGGTGCCGGCGTCGTCGGCCGTCGCCGCACTGCAGGCCCTCCGCCCGCTCCAGGGCCTGCTCGCGCCGATCCTCATCGCCGCCGAGATCCGGACGATCGCCGCCGACACCGCCTGGCTCGCGCCGTCGTCCGGCCGGCAGTCGGTCGGCATCCACTTCACCTTCCGCCGGGAGCCCGAGGCGGTCGAGGCCGCGGTCCGACGCATCGAGGACGCCCTCGCACCGTTCGACCCGCGGCCGCACTGGGGCAAGGTGTCGGTGGCCGGCGCCGAGCGGCTGCACGAGGCGTACCCGCGGCTGGGCGACTTCGCCGCCGCCGCGCGCGACCTCGACCCGGCGGGACGCTTCCGGAACGCGTTCCTCGCGCGCGTCCTGGCCTGAGGCCCGCGGCTCCGGGCGTCGCGCCTGCGTTCCCAGCGGTCTCGCACGAGTTCTGCGGCGCGCGCACCACCGCGCTGCTGAGTGCTCACATGTGTGATCACGAAGCTCGGGGCATGGCGAACCTCAACCGCATCCTCGGGATGGCCTCGAAGGTCATCGACCAGCAGCTCCAGAAGCGCGGGCAGGGGTCTGCCCACGGCTCCGGCCAGCAGGAGGGCAGCGGCCGCTCCGGTGGGTCCGACTGGCGCGACGTCGTCCGTTCGGCGGCGGACAGGCTCACCGGTGACGACCGCGACCGTCAGTCCCGGCAGTCACCGACGCACCAGCCGTACGGGCAGCCGCAACCGGCGCAGCACCAGCAGGCCCGGCGTGGGCCGGTCGACGACGACGAGCTGGCGCTCGCGAAGTACGACTACCTGCTCCGCACGGCGCCGCCCGAGCGCCTCGAGCAGGTCCACCACGACGCCTTCGCGCGCCTCACGCCGGCGCAGCGGCAGGAGGTGCGCAACCGGCTGAACTCCCACCTCCCGCCGAACGAGCACCTCCGCGACGACTCGGCCTCGGGACTCGCCCGTGCCGCCACCCGGAGCGAGGTCCAGCGTCCGGGCATCCTCCGTCGGGTCCTCGGTGGCCGCGGGGGAGCTTTCGCCGGAGGAGCCGCCGTCGGCGCTGGTGCGATGGCGGTCGGCGGCATCGGTGTGGCTGTCGCAGGAGCAGCGGTGACGAGTGCGGCGGCCGGGCCGATCCTCGCCGAGGCCGTCGGTTCGGGCGTCGACTTCGCGGGGATCGCGTCCGGGATCGGCGATGCCGGGCTCGCGGACCTCGGCGACGGCGCGCAGGGTCTCCTCGGGGACGGCGAACAGCTGCTCGGAGGGCTCGGCGAGCAGGCGTCGGGGTTGGGTGAGCAGGCGTCGGGGTTGGGTGAGCAGGCGTCGAACCTCGGCGGCGACTTCCTGGGCGGGCTGTTCGACCGCTGATCCGGCTTCGGCTCCCGACCCGTGCACTGCAGTCCGTCCGGGCCCCCGAGCGGGGACTGTGCCCGCGTCGGTGCGGTCGGTAGCGTCGTCGTTCGAGGAATGGGGGACGAATGACGCTGCCGGTCGCAGGTTGGTACGACGACCCGCAGGACGCGACGCGCCTGCGATGGTGGGACGGCGTTCGTTGGGGTGCGGTCGCGCCGGAGCCCAAGCCGGTCGTGCAGGGTGCCACTGTGCCGACCTGGGAGCTCCCGTCGCGTCCGCCCGCTCCTTCCGAGTACCGAGTCGTACACGAGGAACCGCTCCGAGGGCGAAAGGCTCGCGTCGCTCACGACCGTGCCACCCGAGCCGCCAATCCGTTCGGTTACGCGGGCCTCGTTCTCGCCCTGGTGGCCTTCATCTTCAACCTCTTGGCGATCCCGAGCATCCTCGGCGTGGTCTTCGGTGCCATCGGCCTCGCTCGGGCGTCGCAGCTCACCGGTCAGCGGGTCACCGGCTTCGGCGTGTCCATCGCTGCCATCGTGCTCGGGCTGATCGCGGGCGGATTCTTCTTCGTACGCGCCGCGACCCTCCTCAGCTGACAGCACCCGCTCCTCCGTGCGCAGCAGCTGCGCGCCGAGTCCGGGGCGCCCCCGTGCCGAGACCCGCGGCTCCGGATCGATGTGTGCGCATCGGGAATGTCCGCGGGAGCACGACGATTGGACCGTTACGTCGCGCGACGCCCGGTCGGCCACGGGATTCGGACGGGCGTGCCCCGCGGTGCCAGGATGGACGCCGCTGGAGGCCAGGAACCGGCCCGCGACACGCCGCCCCGCCGGCGAGCACCACCCCACACCCCCACGAGGAGCAGCACCGTCATGAGACGCCCTACGCGCCTGATCACCACCGCGGCGGTCGCCGTCGCAGCAGCACTCGCGCTCAGCGCCTGCTCGGGCGGCGGATCGTCCGACGACGCCTCCGGCACGAGCAAGGGCGGCACGCTCAACATCCTCACGACGCAGACGGCGTTCCACCTGGACCCCGCGACGAGCCAGAGCCTCGGGATCACGTCGATGGCGCTCGTCGCCCGCCGCCTCACCACGTGGGACGTCGAGCCCGGCAAGACGGCGAAGGTCGTGCCGGACCTCGCGACGACCACGGGCACGGTGAGCGACGACGGCAAGACCTGGACGTACACGCTCAAGGAGGGGCTGAAGTTCCAGGACGGCACCCCGATCACCACGAAGGACATCAAGTGGGGCATCGAGCGCTCGTTCGCGCCGACGCTCACCGGTGGCCTGAGCTACCACAAGTCGCTCCTCGTCGGCGGCGACTCGTACGCAGGTCCGTTCGACGGGAAGACGCTCGACAGCATCGAGACGCCGAACGACAAGACGATCGTCTTCAAGCTCAACGCCGCCTACGGCGACTGGCCGTGGATCGTGTCGATGCCGGCGTTCGCGCCCGTGCCCGAGGGTGACGGCACCGACACCGGTGCCTACGACCTGAAGCCGGTTTCGTCCGGCCCCTACCAGGTGCAGTCGAACACGCAGGGTTCGCAGGTCACGCTCGTGCGCAACCGGTACTGGAGCGCGAAGACGGACTCGGTCCGCACCGCGGGCCCCTCGAAGGTCGTCTTCAAGGAGAGCCAGGACGCGTCCACCGTCACGCAGACGCTCATCGCCGACAACGGTGACGCGAAGGACTCCTTCGGCGCGATCTACCTCGGCGCCGCCGAGCTGAACCAGGTGCGCTCGAACCCCGCGGCGCAGGACCGTCTCGCCACGTCGAAGGCCGGTCCGATCACCTACATGGCGATCAACACGCAGCGTGGCGTGCTCAAGGACCGCAGGGTCCGCCAGGCCCTGCAGTACGCGGTCGACCGGAAGTCGTTCCGGATCGCCGCCGGTGGAGCGCTCGCCGGCACCTACGCCTCGACGCTCATCACGCCCGGCATCGCGGGCCGTCAGGACTACGACCTGTACAGCACGGGCGCGACGGGCGACGTCACCAAGGCGAAGGAACTCCTCAAGGAGGCCGGGGTCAGCAACCTGGAGCTGACGCTCGTGACGCCGAACGACCCGTCGAAGCTCGCGCAGGCGCAGGCCCTCCAGGCCGGCCTGAAGCGCGCCGGCATCGCGGTCACGCTCAAGCCGCTCGACGACGACTCCTTCACCCAGGCCACGACGAACGGCACGGACTTCGACCTGTCCCTCTCCAGCTGGCAGCCGGACTTCCCGAGCGCGAACGCCAACATCCAGCCGCTCTACGACTCGTCGCAGATCGGTGGCGGGGGCTACAACGTGTCGAAGTACAGCAACCCGGACGTCGACGCCCTGATCGCGAAGGCGAGTGCGACCGTCGACCAGAGCGCCGCGCAGAAGACCTGGGCGCAGGCCGACAAGGCGATCATGGCCGACGCCCCCGTCGTCCCGCTGATCTACGCGAAGCAGTCGTTCCTCGCGGGCTCGAACGTCGAGAACTTCCGCATCGCGGACTTCCCGGCGTACCCGAACTACCTCAAGGTCTCCCTGAAGCAGTGACCGATCCGCTGCTCGAGGTCGAGGGGCTCCACGTCGCGTTCGGCGACGCGGAGCCCGTCGTCCGTGCCGTCTCGTTCTCGCTGACGCCCGGCCGGGTCCTCGCCCTCGTGGGGGAGTCCGGGTCGGGCAAGTCCGTCTCGGCCATGAGCCTGCTCGGCCTGCTGCCGCCAGAGGCCCGGGTGTCCGGGAGCGCGCGGTTCCGCGGGTCCGAGGTCATCGGTGCCGACGCCGAACAGCTCCGCGCCGTCCGCGGCGCCGGCATCGGCGTGGTGTTCCAGGAGCCGATGAACTCGTTCACCCCGGTCCTGACGATCGGCACGCAGATCGCGGAGGCCGTGCGCGCGCACCCGACCGACCTCGACCGTGCCGGGGTGTCCGCCAGGATCGACGAACTGCTCCGGTCCGCGGGGCTCCGCGACCCCGAGCGGATCCGGAAGGCGTACCCGCACGAGCTCTCCGGCGGCCAGCTCCAGCGCGCCATGATCGCGATGGCGCTCGCCGGCGACCCGGTGGCACTCATCGCGGACGAGCCGACCACCGCGCTCGACGTCACGGTGCAGGCGGGCATCCTCGACCTGCTCCGCACGCTCTGCCGGGAGCGGTCGCTCGCGGTCCTGCTCATCACGCACGACATGGGCGTGGTCGCCGACGTCGCGGACGAGGTGCTCGTGATGCGCCGTGGCGACCCCGTCGAGCGCGGGAGCGTCACCGAGGTCTTCGCGAACCCGCGGGCCGACTACACGCGCGAGCTCCTCGCAGCGGTCCCCGCCCTGGAGGCACGGGTCGTCCCCGCCCCGCCGGCTGCGGACGGTCCGGCGGACGGGTCTCGGCCCCGCGGACAGTCCGCGGACGCAACCAACGCGGATCTGTCCGCCCAGCTGAGTCTCGGCGCCGACGCGGACGTCACGAGCCGCGCGGACGACGCGAGCCGAGCCTCCCGGTCGTTGGTGGCGCGCCTGCGCGACGTCGCCGTGCGCTACGCGCGCCGCGGCGAGCCCACCGTCTCGGGGATCGACCTCGAGCTCCGCGCCGGCGCGACCGTCGGCCTGGTCGGCGAGTCGGGGTCCGGCAAGTCGACCATCGGACGCGCGCTCGCCGGACTCGTCCCCGTCGTCGACGGGAGCGTGGAGGTGGACGGCAGCGACCTGCGCACCGCGCGCGGCCGACGCCTCCGTGCCCTCCGCAGCCGTGTCGGGATCGTCTTCCAGGATCCGGCGTCGTCGTTGAACCCGCGGCAGACCATCGGCTGGAGCATCGCCGAGCCGCTGCTCGTCCACGAGCCGGCGGTCGACCGTCGGGCGCGGGTCGCGGACCTCCTCCGTGCGGTGCAGCTCGACCCCTCGTGGGCCGAGCGGTTCCCGCACCAGCTCTCCGGCGGCCAGCGGCAGCGCGTCGCGGTCGCCCGGGCGCTCGCCCTCCGACCGGCCCTCGTGATCGCCGACGAACCGACGAGCGCGCTCGACGTCACGGTGCAGGCTGCCGTGCTCGAGCTGCTCGCGAGGCTGCAGGACGAGTTCGGGTTCGGGATGCTGCTCGTCAGCCACGACCTCGCCGTCGTCCGACAGCTCGCCGACGAGGTCGTCGTCCTGCACGACGGCCGCATCGTCGAACGCGGCACCACCGAGGCCGTGCTCGACGAACCGCAGCAGGACTACACGCGCATGCTCCTCGCCGCTGCGCCGGTCGCCGACCCCGTGCGGCAGGCCGAGCGTCGTGCCGCGTGGCGCGCGTGGGAAGGGGTGGCCTCGTGACCGCCAACGTCGTCGACCGTCCGGTGCCCGCGTCCGCGGGGCGGAACACCGGCTTCCGGGCCGTGGTCCGCCGTGTCCGCGGGGACCGCTGGGCCGTGGCCTCCGCCGTCGTCATCGCCGTGTTCGTCGTGGTCGCGGTCGCCGCACCGCTCGTCGCCGCGATCAGCGGACAGGACCCGTACCGCTACCACGTCGATGCGCTCAACGACTTCGGCGCGCCCCGGGGTGCCCTCGGAGGTGTGAGCGGGACCCACTGGTTCGGCGTCGAGCCGCTCACCGGACGCGACCTGTTCGCGATCGTGACGTACGGCGCGCGGACCTCGCTCGGGATCGGCCTCGCCGCGACCGCGCTGTCGATCGTCATCGGCGTGCTCGTGGGCGTCACCACCGGGTTCCTCGGCGGCTGGTACGACCGCGTGCTGTCCCGCGTCGTGGACGTCATCTTCGGCTTCCCGTCGCTGGTGTTCATGATCGCCCTGACCGCGATCGTGCCGACGTCGTTCCCGAAGCCGGTGCTCGTCGTGCTCGTCATCGGGTTCTTCGGCTGGCCGTCCGTCGCCCGCGTCGTCCGTGGGCAGACCCTGTCGCTCGTCACCCGCGACTTCGTGGTCGCCTCCACCGCGATGGGCGCCGGGCGGTGGCACGTGATCCGCACCCAGCTCCTGCCGAACCTCGCGGCGACGATCACCGTCTACGCGACCATCTCCATCCCGTCGATGATCGGGGCCGAGGCCGCGCTGTCGTTCCTCGCCGTCGGCGTCACCCCGCCGACGCCGTCGTGGGGCCGGAGCATCGGCGACGCGATCGGCTGGGTGCAGACCGATCCGATGTACCTCGTCTTCCCCGGCGCCGCGCTCTTCGTCATCACCCTCGCGTTCAACGTGCTCGGTGACGCGCTGCGCGACGCGCTCGACCCCCGCCGTGGAGGTTCCCGGTGACCACACTCCGCTTCATCGCCGTCCGCGTCCTCGGGGCCGTCGTCGTGCTGCTCGTCGTGGCCGCGATCACCTACGCGCTCTTCCTGCTCCTGCCGACGAACCCGGCTCGGGCGATCTGCGACAAGCCGTGCACCCCGGACCGGCTCCGCGAGGTGCAGGCGTTCCTCGGCACTGACAAGCCTTGGCTCGCGCAGTTCGGGGCGTACCTGGCCGGGATCTTCACCGGCCGGACGTTCGGCTCGGGCGCCTCGGTCATCCACTGCGCCGCACCGTGCTTCGGCTACTCGTTCCAGCTGCACCAGGACGTCACCGAGCTGATCCTGTCCCGCCTGCCCGTGACCGCGTCGATCGCGGTCGGCGCCGCACTCCTCTGGCTCGTCGCCGGGGTCGTCGGTGGGGCGGTCTCCGCGCTCCGCCGCGGGACCTTCGTGGACCGCGCGGTGATGACCGTCGCGGTCGCGGGGGTGTCCTCGCCCTCGTACCTCATCGGGCTGCTGGCGATCCTGCTGTTCGGGTTCGTGCTCGGGATCCTGCCCACCAGCGGCTACGTCGCGTTCACCGACGACCCGGTCGGGTGGTTCACCCACCTGATCCTGCCGTGGTGCGTCCTCGCGTTCATCAGCGCCGCGATCTACGCGCGCCTGACCCGGGGCGAGATGCTCGAGTCGATGTCGCAGGACTTCGTCCGGACCGCCCGTGCCAAGGGCCTCCGCGAACGCCAGGTCGTCGTGCGGCACGGACTCCGGACCGCGATCCTGCCGGTGGTGACGCTGTTCGGGCTCGACCTCGGTTCGCTGCTCGGCGGCGCGGTCATCACCGAGAAGGTGTTCTCGATGCAGGGCCTCGGCGCGTTGCTCATCGACGCGGTGCACACGCTCGACCTGCAGGTGGTCGTCGGCTTCACGCTGTTCTCGGCGCTGCTCATCGTGGTCGCGAACATGATCGTCGACATCGTGTACGCGTTCGTCGATCCGCGGGTGCGTCGCCGGGCGTAGGGCGGACCGCTGGGGACCGGTCTCCGCGGACCGGGGTCCGGGTGCGCCTGATCCGCCTGGACGCCCGATCAGGAACCGGCGCCGATCGGCGGCGTGCTCCCAGCCCCGGCGATCGGCGGGCCGGTAGGTTCGTCCTGCACCACTCCTCGGGGCGCATCCCTGTCGGGGGATCCTGTCTGGTTCGATTTCCGGAGCGCTCCACCACTGCCCGGCATGCCCGGTGCACCCGCTCGACGATCAAGCAGCCTGGGCGAGGAGGAACGCGTTGCGGAACCCGCGTGAGACCTCCGGTCACTGGCGTGCGAGTGTCCGTGCAGCCAGCGGGTGGCGAGTCGTTCGTGAGCCGCGAGGGCCTACGCAGCGGCGTCGCTGCTCGAGTGGGGGAGCATCACGAAGTGACTCGTGGGCACGACCGCCTGCAGGACGCTCGACATCGAGCGGCCGGTCGTGCACTACCTTCCGGGCGTGCCTGATGCCGAGATGACGGTTGCCGACCTCATCCACCACACTTCCGGGCTGCCACGGCTCCCGTCGACGATGCGAGACCGCCTGTTCGGTGACCCGTACCGGGAAGCCGTCGGTGTCCCGCTCGACCTGACGACCGCCGTACCGGTGATGCCGCCAGGCCGGCACGTGTACTCGAACCTCGGGTACGCACTGCTCGGTGCAGTGCTCGACAGCGTGCACGGCGACTGGTTCGCCGCTGTCCGTCGGGAGGTCCTCGAGCCAGCGGGGATCGGCTCCGCGACGCTCGTCCCGGAACCCGGAGAGGGCGTCACGCCGAGGCTCTTCGGTCGTGCCATCAGCCCCTGGGCACTCGGGGCGTCGTCGTTCGCGGCCGCGGGCGGTGCCTGGTCGACCTTCGAGGATCTCTGTCGCTCCGCCGAGTGGGCGCTGGAACCCGGCGCTGACCGGGTGCGGACAGTGAGCTGGCAGCAGGAGGGAGCCTCGACCTGGATCAACGGCGAGGTCCGAGCCGCGGGAGCGGTGATCGCCGACGCAGCAGGGATCACCGCGGTGGTGCACACATTGGCGAAGGCTCCGCACGCGGCCGACAGCATCGCCACGGCGCTCATCGAGCACGAGCACGAGGCTGAGGAGTAGACCATGAACCCTCTCGTCCCGACATGGCTCGACGGTGCCCTGATGACGGTGTCGGTGGGAGCGCTGATCCTGGCGCTCGCCGCCTGCACCTCGCTGTTGCTCTCCGGGGTGGCGCCGAGCTGGCGCGCGCTCGGCTGGGCACTCGTCATTCTCTTCGTCCCGATCGTCGGTCTGGCAGCGTGGTTCGTCGCCCGCCGTCGTGAACGATCGACCGCGCATGGTCGATGGCGACCCCGTCACCAGCGCGACGTGATCACCGGACGTCAGCCGGGCCTCCCGGCCGCTCTGCAAGCCGACCCAGCAGCTGAAGCGACGCGCGGGACCCCACGGACCAGCGCCCCGTCGGGACCTGCCCGCCGACCAGCTCGGCGCGCACGATGTCCGATGAGTTCCACACGGTCGAGCGGCACGTGGGAATGGATGCACTTGAGCGACACGATGTCGATCGACGACTGCTGCAGCAGCGGGAACGACTGCTCGTACTGCCGCCACTCGGCGCCGAGCGTCTCTTTCCACTTGTTGTTCGCCTCGATGCCGTAGCCGTAGCAGATGTGCACGGCGGTCTCGGCGGTGCAGGCCCTCGGCGGCGCGCTCGAGGGCGGCGACGTCCCAGTCCTGCACGTCGTCGTCGAAGACGGCGAGGTCGGCGCTCAGTTCGGCGTCGTCGGTCGCCGCATTGGCGGGATACAGCCCGATGTGTTTGTGGGTGGCATCTGCCGCGGAGGGAAGAGGTGGGCCCCGGGCCGATGAACCGCGCGCCCGTCATCTCGTCCTTTGTCCACCGACGTGCACGGCCGCGCCGTCGAATGTTGCGTCGTCGGCGGGAACGAACGCCTGGGACACTGGAGTAGTCCAGTCGCGACGTAGATGGAGGCCGCAGTGCTGCCCTCGTCGCTGGGGAACACCCGCATGATCTTGCTGTCCGATACGCCGCTGCGACCCTGGACAGTCGCACTCTCCACCTGATGAATGACGCCCGTTGGTGGTCATGAAGCTAGTCCACGCCCTCAACTCTCACGCCTCGCAGACGCCGTCCTCCGAGCCGGAAGTCAGGACCCGACCCTCGGAGTCCGAGGCTGCGGTGGTCCGTTCAGTGCCCTTGGACGTTCGGCCGAGCTGCTGGGTCATCGCGGTGTTGCGGACCTTGGGGCGGCCCAGTTGCGACTCCTGGCGTCGGCCAAGTCGGGTTACCCGTAATACGCAGGCCGCGATCAAGAGCGCCATGACGACCCATCCAGTGATGGCAAGCGGCCCGACAAGGCGTTGGTCGAACGGCGGAAAGAGGATCGACTGGTAGGTGGCGAAGCTGTTGAGCGCCGCGTGTGCGAGGATGCAGGGCAGAAGTGATCCGCTCGCAAGCCGGAGCCAGCCGATCAGCACGCCGGCACCGACGCAGCCGATGGTCATCATGATGATCCCGAGCGGGTCACGTTGCTCGTAGTTCAGGCCGAGCAGGATCGCGGGGGCGTGCCAGAGCCCCCAGATCACCCCGCTCAGGCTCAGCGCCCATCCGGTGCCGAGCGGCAGCAGCTTCGGAAGGAGCCAGCCCCGCCAACCGATTTCCTCGCCCGTCGCAGCGATCGCGGTGATGGCAATCCCGATCGGGAGGTTCAGCAGTTGCAGCAGGGCCAGGAGTGCCATCGGCATCGGCGGTTGCTCGCCCGTGACGCGCACGATGAGTTCTTTCGCGACGGAGTGTTCGGGATCGAGCTGCACCCACCCGAACAGCAGGCCGAGACCCCAGCTGCCCAGAACCAGCACCGCAGCTCCGGCGATGCCAGCGCCAGCGAAGCGCCAGCCCTGACGGGTGAAGAATCCTGTCAGCCCGAGCTCCGCCAGGAGCGCTTTCCCGCGATGACGCTGGAGGATGATTGCGACCAGCAGCGCTGCGAGGCCCGGTGTGAACATCATCGCCACGGTCGCGACGGAGGCGCCTGGGCTCCCGACGGGATCCGAGAGATCCGCGCTCGTCTGAACCGCTGGCCAGAGCAGCACCCACGCTGCACCGTACGCCAGGCACACGAACACGCTGACCGCATCCCATCGGGTGCCCCGCGGCCTGCCTGCCGTGGTCTCTCTGTGGTCCTTTCGTGCCGTGATCCGCCTCATGGTGCCTCCTTGTCGATGCGGAGTAGCCAGTACGGAACGACTGCCCACGCCGGGCCGGCCAGGAGTGCCCACCACGCTGCTGGTGCCACGATCGAGGCCGCGACTCCCGCGATCATCAGCCAGCTGATCGCCACAGTGGCGATGAACCCAGCGGTTACCGCGCAGGCGATCCGACCTTTCCGTCGATCTCGCGCGAAGGCCGATCCGACCGCCGCGACAAGAAAGAGGGCGATGATCCGCCCCTGCCCGGTGAACAGCTCGATCACGTTTCGATCAGAAAGCGGAGCCCGTTCCACTCTGACGTGTTGCGACGTTGGCGTTGCCGCCTGGGCAGGCGGCGCCGGCACCGTGATTGCAGCGGAAACGGTGACCATAGCGGCCGCAGCCGCAATCATGAACTTCGACATCGAAGCCCCCTTCGGCGCAGCCCCTCCGCGCCGAAGACAACGTACACTCAGCGAAGTGTGATGCGCAACATATCGACTCGGCCCTGGCTTCGTACCAACGCAACCTGTCAGCCGGACGACAGCCGCGCCTCCAGACCGGATCGAGAGCCGCGCCCGCGGCGGACGCAACACGAACGGCGGCTCTCCTCCTTCCGGAAGAGAGCCGCCGCGGTGTCTCGCAGTGGTCAGCGCGCCAAGGGGACCGCCGTGCCGACCAGTTCTGCCCGCACGATGTCCGCGCCGGCGGACAGCGCGCTGAGCTTCGCGAGCGCAGCACCGCGCGCCAGGGGCGCCATGCCGCAGTTCGTGCTCGGGACGAGCTTGTCCGCATCGACGAACTCGAGCGCTCGCCGAAGGACCGCGGCGACCTCGTCCGGGGTCTCGACGGCATCGGTCGCGACGTCGATCGCACCGAGCATGACCTTCTTGCCGCGGATGAGCTCGACGAGGTCGAGCGGGACGTGGGAGTGGATGCACTCGAGCGAGACGATGTCGATCGAGGACTGCTGCAGGAGCGGGAAGGACTGCTCGTACTGCCGCCACTCGGCGCCGAGGGTCTCCTTCCACCTGTTGTTCGCCTCGATGCCGTAGCCGTAGCAGATGTGCACGGCCGTCTCTGCGGTGTGCAGTCCCTCGGCGGCGCGTTCGAGCGCGGCGACGCCCCAGTCCCGCACCTCGTCGTGGAAGACGGTGAACGCTGGCTCGTCGAACTGGATGACGTCGACGCCGGCGGCCTGGAGCTCCAGGGCCTCCTCGTTGAGGATCGTGGCGAACTCCCACGCGAGCTTCTCGCGGCTCCTGTAGTGCTGGTCCGAGAGCGTGTCGATCATCGTCATCGGGCCGGGGAGCGCCCACTTGATCGGCCGGTCGGTCTGGGCACGCAGGAACTTCGCGTCGTCCACGAACACCGACTCCGGGCGGCTCACGGCGCCGACGACCGTGGGGACGGCGGCGTCGTACCGGTCGCGGATCCGGACGGTCTCCTTGCGCTCCTGGTCGATGCCGTCGAGGTGCTCGATGAACGTGGTGACGAAGTGCTGCCGGGTCTGCTCGCCGTCGCTGACGATGTCGATCCCGCGGTGCTCCTGCTCGTGCACGGCGGAGCGCAGTGCGTCCTGCTTGCCCTCGGTCAGGGCGGCGCCGTCCAGCAGCCACGGGGACCACAGGCGTTCGGGTTCGGCGAGCCAGGACGGCTTCGGCAGGCTGCCGACGATGGAGGTGGGGAGGAGCGACGTCATGCGGGAGCGGATCCTGTCGGGAGAGCTGGTGGTCAGCGAGCGGGGGACGGTCAGTGGGCGGCGACGGCGGGGACCCCGAAGACGGCGTCGTCGGCGGCCTCGTCGGCGAACCGTGCGAGGAGTCCGCGGTGCGGCGTCACGAGGTGCTCCTCGGTCCACCGGCCCTGGGTCACGCCGAGCCGGCTGCGCTCCTCACGGTCGTAGCTGACCGGGGGCGTCGTGAAGTCGGTGTGCTCCAGGGTCGGCGCGTAGACGCTGCCGGCCGGGGTGTTCGCGGCGTAGACCTCCGGACGGTAGATCTTCTGGAAGGTCTCCATCGTGGCGATGGTGCCGATCAGCTGCAGGTCCGAGTAGTCCGTGGTGACGTCACCGCGCGAGTAGAACGCGAGCGGGGCCGCGCCGCCCGCGGGCTGGAAGTAGCGCACCCGCATGCCCATCCGACCGAAGTAGTCGTCCGTGAGCGAGGCGTGCTCGTGCTCGTACTCGGCGCCGAGGACCGGGTGGACGAACCCCGACCGGCGGTAGGTCTGGCTGGTCGAGACGCTGATGCAGACGACGGGTTCCGCACCGAACTCCGCCCGGAAGGCGTCCGACTCGACGAACCGCTGGAAGAGCAGGCCGTGGAGTCGGCCGAAGTCGTCCGGGACTGCGCCGAGCGACGGCAGCAGCACGGAGAAGTCGTAGTCGCGGAGGTACGACGAGAAGTTGTTGCCCAGGATCCCGCGGTGGCGCTCGCCGGTGCGCTGGTCGACGATCGTGACGTCGAGCATCTCGAGCAGCGGGAAGCGTTCCTCGACCCCCTCGTCCACGAACTGCATCGCCACCGAGACGATGTCGAGCTCGACGCGGTACCGGTCACCGTCGGCCCCGTCCCGGGTCGCGAGGTCGTTGCAGCGCGCGTCGATCATGCCGAGCGCGTTGCGGAGGTTCTGCTGCCGATGCGCCCCGCGCGCCAGGTTGGCGAAGTTCGTCGTGAGGCGGGAGCGGTCCGAGGGGGAGTAGTCCTCGTCGAACCGCGTCCTCGTGATGCTGAAGGTGAGGTCGTTCGCCATGGTCGGCAGTCCGTCCGTCGAGCGGCCCGTGAGGCCCGTGGAAAAGGGGTCCTCCGATCATGGCCGGAGCGTCCGGTCATCAGGTAATACCGAGACTCTATGCGGCGGTATAGCCTCTGCCTATGGCCCGGGTCGCGAACGACATCACCCTCCAACAGCTGCGGTACTTCATCGAAGTCGCCTCCGAGGGGTCGATCAGCGCCGCCGCCGACCTGCTCTACGTCTCCCAACCGACGATGTCCGCGGCCATGAAGGACCTCGAGACGCGGATCGGTCGGCCGCTCTTCACCCGGTCGGCGCGCGGCGTCGTGCTGACGGTCGACGGCGTCGAGTTCCTCGGCTACGCGCGACAGGTCGTCGAGCAGGTGTCGCTCCTCGAGCAGCGGTACGTCGGACGGCAGGCATCCCGCCGGCTCCTGGGGGTGAGCGCGCAGCACTACTCGTTCGCGGTGGAGGCCTTCGTCCGGATGGTCGAGGCGGCAGCGGCCGACGAGTACGAGTTCTCCCTGCGCGAGGCCCGCACCTGGGACATCATCGAGGACGTCCGGACGCTCCGCAGCGAGGTCGGGATCCTCTACCGCAACGACTTCAACCGGCAGGTGCTCGGCAAGCTGTTCCGCGACGCCGGGGTGGTCTTCACACCGCTGTTCGTCGCCCAGCCCCACATCTTCGTGGCCCGCCGGAACCCGATCGCGTCCCGCGAGCGCGCGACCCTCGACGACCTCGTCGACCTGCCCCGGCTCACCTTCGACCAGGGCGCGAACAACTCCTTCTACCTCGCCGAGGAGATCCTCTCGACGATGTCGAGCAAGCGCGAGATCCGGGTCTCGGACCGCGCGACGATCTTCAACCTCATGATCGGCCTCGGCGGCTACACGATCTCGACCGGCCTCATCAGCGACGACCTCGACCCCGAGATCGTCGCCATCCCGCTCGACGTCGACGAGCGCATCGAGATCGGTTGGATCGCGCACGCCTCCGTCCCGCTCACCGTGCAGGCGCAGGCCTACCTGGACGAGCTGCGCGCGGTGGTCGCCGCCTACGGCGTCGAGCCGCTCGGGTAGGCGGTCGCGGACGTCGGCGATCGGGCGGCGTCACGGGTCGCTGCGATAGGCCTGGAGGCGCGACCCGCGTCCGTCAGGCCGGTCGCGGCGCCGGCGCGGCGTCGAGCGCCCACCACGGCGTCGCCCGAGGGCACGGGCCGCCCGGGCAGGCCCGAGCCCGCACGTCACTCCGTGAACCGGTAGGCGGCGCCGTCGTCGGTCCGCTCCAGCAGCCCGTGGTCGACCGCGTCCCGACGCACGATCGCCACGTCCTCGACGAACATCGCGATGGCCGCGTTGAGCACCGGCTCGCCGACCGGACGCGTCCGCCCGAGACGGTCGCCCACGGTCCGGACGATGCGCAACGACAGCGGGACCCGTTCCTCCCGGGCGTGCGGCATCCGGCCGATCCGGTCGAACTCGAGCGCCGCGGCCGGGGTCTGGAGCACCTGCAGGGCTCGCGCGGTCGCGCCGAGCAGCGCGCGGTCCGGTCCCTGTTCGTCGACCCAGTCGAACGCCTCGACCGCGGCACGGGTCCGCTCGTCGAGCTCCCCGTCGCCGAGGAGCGCTGTCCGGAGCGTCGGGCTCGCGAGCACGGCGACGGCCTGCCGAGCCCGGGCGACGGCGCGCGCGACCTCCGTGACCGCCCCCGATGCCCCCGATGCCCCCGACGACCCCGAGGCGATCATCAGAAGTACGTGATCCCGTGCGGCGTCCGGATCGGCAGCAGCATCGCACGCAACCGGACCACGACCGCGGGGTCGTCGGCCCGCACGAGCCCGGCGGCGGCGAGCGTCACCGGCGACACCGAACCGATGAGGAGCGCCCCGAGGTCGGCCACGTCGAGCCGCACGTCAGCGTCGTCCTCGGGGGAACCGGACGTGTGCGTGACCGTGCCGCGCCCGTCGACCACGTCGAGCCCGTAGGTGCCGGCGGCGAACCCCATGGCGTCGGTGACGGCCAGCGTGAGGGACCCGTCGACCGCGTACGGCCGAGACTCCAGCACCGCGGGGACGTCGAGGACGCGCAGCCAGACGTGGTCCTCCTCGTGGTCGACGTCGTACGCCCGGTTGTCGCCGAGCGCCGCGACGATCGGGTCGTCGAGCCGCGAGCGGGAGTACCGCACGACGTCGTTCAGGTCGATCGAGAGCAGGAACTCCCACAGCGCCAGGTAGGCCTCGTCGGTGGCGTAGACGAGGTCGACGACCTGCAGCACGGTCTCCTCGTCGCGCCCCTGCCCCTCCTTGACCCGCCAGGTCACGTACCCGTCGGCGGCGTCGGCGGAGGTCGCGCCCTCGGGCAGGTGCACCGCGGCGCGGACCTCGGGGGCGGGCTCGCCGTCGTGGCCGCGGAGCCCGAGGACGACCGGCCACGTGCCGGTGTTGCGCACCATCGACCCCGGCGTACGGGCGTCGAACCGGTCGAACACCGACCGTGCCGGGCCGGCTTCGAGCCACTGCGGCGTGACGACGGTCACGGTGCCGGAGGTCGGCGTGAGCAGCGGCAGCGCGCGCTCGCGGCGGACGCTGACGGCCCGCTCGCGGATCGCGCTGCCGAAGCCGAAGCGGCGGTAGATCGTGCCCTCGGAGGCGGTGAGGGACGCCACCGCGTACCCCTCGGCGACGCCCTGACGGAGCGCGTGCGTCATCATCGCGCGGAGGATCCCGCGGCGTCGCTCGGTGGGGCGGACCGTCACGGCGGAGATCGCCTGCGTGTCCACCGTGCTGCCGTCGCCCCAGCTCAGCGCCTTGCGGAACCAGGCGAAGGTGCCCGCCGGCCAGGTCTCGTCGACGGATCCCGCCACCGGGTCGCGGCGGTACGCGCCGAGCCACGTCTGGTCGTCGGCGGCGTACTCGGCCACCGCGCGCGCCGCGTGCTCCGGCTTCTCGTCGGCCTCGTGGAACCCCAGGCCGACCGCGCTCATCCACGCGGTCGTCTCGTCGGTCGGGGCTCCCTGCTCGTCGAGCGCGGGCGCGAACGCGCGCAGCTCGTACCGGTCGTCGAATGCCTCGTTGCTCACGTCCCCGAGACTATCGGGAGCCCGTGACGGCGCGCGAAGCGCGCCTCGTTCGCACAACCACAGCCGATCCGCACCGCGGATCCGCCCGGTTCGACGTGACTTCGGTTGTGCGAACACAGCCGGCACCGGCACGGGTGCCGTGCACCCCGGCAGCGCACCGGACGGGAGGCACGGGTCGGCCCCGCCGCGACGGCCCACGTCGCGGACGCTGGCCGTCAGGGCGTGCCGCGCCGCGCCTCCTGGGCGACCACGTCGTCGATGTCCGACAGCTTCCGCATCTGCTGCAGCGGCCGCGCCATCCGGTTGTTGTGCCGCAGCTGCGGCTCGGTGCGCGCCAGGAACGCCCAGTACCCGGCCGTGAACGGGCAGGCGTCGTCGCCGAGGCGCTTCGTCGGGTCGAAGCGGCACCCGCCGCAGTGGTCCGACATGCGGTCGATGTACCGCCCACCCGAGGCGTACGGCTTCGTGGCGACCTTGCCCCCGTCCGCGTGCTGCGACATGCCGATGATGTTCGCCGGCATCACCCAGTCGGTGCCGTCGACGAACACGTCCGTGAACCACTCGGTCAGGTGCACCGGGTCGTACCCCCGCTGCAGCGCCCAGTTGCCGAGCACCATGAGCCGCTGGATGTGGTGCAGCCAGCCGTGCTCGTGCAGACCGCCGATCGCCGCGGACAGGCATGCTGCGTCGATCTCGGACGCGTCGAGCTCCTTCCACCACCGGGGCAGCCGTTCGGTGGCGTGCAGGGCGTTGTCGGCGGAGCCGTAGTCGTCGCCGAACCACCAGTAGAGGTGCCAGACGTAGTCGCGCCACCCGGCGATCTGCCGCACGAAGCCCTCGACGCTCGCGAGCGGCGCGTCGTCGTCGCGGTGCGCGGCGAGTGCGGCCTCGATCGCGTCGCGCGGGTCGAGCACGCCGAGGTTCATCGGCACGCTGAGCAGCGAGTGCGCCATCGTCCAGTCGTTCGTCAGCGTCGCGTCCTCGAACGGGCCGAAGTCGTTCAGCCGGCTCGACACGAAGTCCTGCAGGGCCCGCCGGGCCTCGTCGTGGGTCACGGCGAACCGGCGGCGGTCGTCGTTGCCCACGAACCGGGCGACGCCGTCACGCTCCCAGCGGTCGAGGTCGCGGCGCACCTCGTCGTCGATCGCGTCCTCCTCCGGCCACCACGGTTCCGGCAGACCGAGCGTCGTCGCGCCCTTGGGTGGTGGCTCCCGGTTCTGGTCGTCGAGGCTGAACGTCCCGCCCACGGGCTTCCCCGAGTGCATCAGCCAGCCCTCGCGCTTGCGGACGCGCTCGTAGTACGCCTCCATGCGGAACCGGCCGGTGCCCTGTGCGGCCCACTCGGCGAACTCGTCCTCGTCGGTGACGAACCCGCGGCTCGGCAGCACCACGGTGCCCTTGCCCCAGTGCCGCACCTGCGCGCGGTGCACCCGCGACGGCGGATCGACCACCTCGAGGTCGTCCCGCCCGACGAGCGCGTCCTTCAGCGTCTCGACCTGCACGTGCTCGACCCGGTCGCCCTCGCCGGCGTCGCGCAGCTCCTGCACGCGGTGGCGGAGGGCGCTCAGCCACAGGTGCGCCTTCGCCCGGTGCACCGGTCGCTCGGTCCAGAACTCCCGCGCCTCGACGACCAGGAGCGGCCCGCCGTCGTCGAAGTCCGGTCCGTACTGGCCCGGCAGGATCAGGCGGCGGCGCTCGTCGGTCATGCGGCGGACGCTACGCGACCGCGGCACTGCGGGTCCGGCTCGTCCCCCGAGCGCACGGCGGGTTCCGGGGTGCGGGCATCCGCTGCGGTCGGACGCCAGGCGCGTGGCGGGCCCGCCACGCGCCTGGCGTCAGACCTGTGTAGGGTGACGCGCATGCAGTGCCGCTGAACCGTTCCTCGACTCCCACCCGTGCGCCGCTCGGCGCCGTCGAAAGGTTCACCATGCCCTCGTCCGCACTGCCCCTCTCCGGCAAGACCGCCCTCGTCACCGGGGTCTCCCGCCGTCGTGGCATCGGCTTCGCCGTCGCCACGAAGCTCGCCGACCTCGGCGCGAGCGTCGTCGTCCACCACCACCGCCCGCACGACCTCGACCTGCCGTGGGGCGGTGACGACCTCGACGCCGTGCGCGACGGCATCCGCGCGCACCTCACCGACGGCGCACGGTTCGCCGACGTGCCCGGCGACCTGTCCGACCCCGCGACGATCCCCGGGGTCGTCGACACCGCGGCGGCGCTCACCGGCGGCCTCGACGTGCTCGTCTGCAACCACGCGAAGAGCGGCGACGACGGCAGCATCCTCGACATGACCCCGGAGCGGCTCAGCGCCTTCTGGGAGGTCAACACCCGTGCCACGCTCCTGCTCACCGCGGAGTTCGCCCGGCGCCGGGCTCCGCGCTCGGACGGGCCCCGGCGCCCCGGGGACCGGATCGTCGGCGCGGGGCCGTACGACGAGCCCACGGGGCACGTGTTCTGGATGACCTCGGGGCAGATCCACGGCGCCATGGTCGGCGAGGTCGCGTACGCCGCGAGCAAGGCCGCGCTCGCCGGGGTGACCGCGACGGTCGCGAAGGAGCTCCTCGAGCTGGGGATCGTCCTCAACACGGTCAACCCGGGACCGGTGAACACGGGCTACATGGACCCGGAGACGACCGACCGGTCGCTGGAGGGACTCGACGCCTACCTGGCGAGCACACCGTTCGGTCGGGTCGGTCGGCCGCAGGACCCGGCGGAGCTCATCGGGTGGTTGTCGACGACAGCCGGGGGCTGGGTGGTCGGGCAGGTCCTCACGTCCGACGGCGGGTTCTCGCTGTAGCGACCGGTCAGTCGGTCGCGCCCTTCGGCGGGTCGACCAGCAGCGCGACCCGGTCGGCCAGGTAGCCGTCGAGCGGCACGGCGGCCCCGGCCGTGGCGGACCAGCGGACCATCGGGACGTCGGCGGCGACGAAGAGCACCCCGTCGGAGTCGACCAGCGTGTCGTCGATGCGGATCGGCGTCGCGCTGTGGTTCACGGTGTCGCCCGGCTCGAAGTGCCCCTTCTGCGCCGCCGCCCGGTACGCCCGTCGGACCTCGGCCGACACCGAGACGAACTGGGAGCGTCCGGGCTCGGTGACCCGGGTGATGCGGCCGGTCGCCCAGACCTGCCCGGCGGTCTCGGGGGAGGAGCCGAGCAGCAGGGCCCCGACGCGCCACACGCGGCCGAGCGAGCGGATCGTGGGGTCGCGCCGGATCCCGAGCAGCGCCCTCGGCTCGACGTACTCGCCGAGGGCCTCGTCCCGGGCGTCGGCGGCGTCGAGCGCCCGCACCGCGTCGTCGACCAGCTCCCTCGTCCGTGCCACGCCGTCCGTCACGGCTCCCGAGCGTAGCCCCGTCGCCGGTCACGGGGAGCAGCGCGGGCGCCGGAATGCGACCGGACGCCCTACCGTTGCACCGACCGGAACGAGGAGGGCCCATGGGCATCGTGCGCTGGCTGTTCGACGCGCAGATCGTCATCGGCGACCAGACCGTGCTCTGGCGCGAGGTGATCGGCAACGTCTTCGGCCTGCTCAGCGCCCTCGGCGGCATGCGCCGCAAGGTCTGGGCGTGGCCGGTGGGCATCCTCGGCAACGCCCTCCTCTTCACGGTCTTCATGGGCGCGCTCTTCGACACCCCGAACCCGGTGAACCTGCTCGGCCAGGCCGGCCGCCAGGTCATGTTCATCGTCGTGAGCGTCTACGGCTGGTACCGCTGGACGCACCGTCCCGCGGAGGCGACGACCGTGATCGACCCGCACTGGGCCTCCTGGCGGACCCGCGGTCTGCTGGTGCTGGGGATGGTGGGCGGCACCGCGGTGCTCACGCCGATCTTCCGCGCCCTCGGCTCGTACGAGCCGGTGTGGAGCGACGCCTGGATCTTCGTCGGCTCGCTGCTCGCCACGTACGGCATGGCGAAGGGGTGGGTCGAGTTCTGGCTCGTCTGGGTCGCGGTCGACCTCGTCGGCGTGCCGCTGCTGTTCTCGGCCGGGTACTACGCCTCCGGCCTGATGTACGTGTTCTACGGGGTGTTCACGCTGACCGGCTTCTTCGTCTGGATGCGGCAGCGCGTGGAGCCACCGGCGGCCCCGGTGACGGTCGGCTGACGACGACACCGACCGTCGCGTCGTGACGGACGGGAGGCGCGGGTCGCCGTGGCTGCGCGACGCACCTCCCGCGACGGGCATCGCGACACCCCCGCTCGGGTTGCAGACAACTGCTCACTCTTCGGGTGCAATGGGCGGATGACCGACCAGCACGCGGCCGCGCTCGAGGACGAACAGTCGCTCGCGGAGCGGATCGTCCGGGGCGCCATCCGCGCCTACCGGCTGCACGCCTTCGACCAGGTCGACGCCGCCGTCGTCGCCGACGTGGCGGGGGTGCCCCTCGACGCCGTCGCGCGGGTGTTCCCGACGTGGGACGCCCTGCTCCTCGTCACCTACGACCGGTGGACCCAGATGCGAGGGACGCGGCGCAGCGAGGCACCGTCCTGCACCATCGAGTACGTGCGGATGACGCTCGCCGAGGACGTCGCCGACCCCGGGCTCGTCCGGGTCCTCGCCGGGGTGATCAACATCGCTGCGGCGGAGACGGGCTTCGCGGAACTGTTCCGCAAGCGCTTCGAGGAGTACGTCGGACAGCTCACCACAGGACTCCAGCGCGACTTCGACGCCGACGGCGAGCGGTCGGTGGTCCCCGCCGACGTCGCCGCGACCCAGCTGCTCGCGGTGTACGAGGGGCTGCAGATCCAGATGCTGGTCCGCCCGCACGTCGACGTGCTCGTCGAGTACGACCGGGCGGTCCGGACGCTCCGGCAGGGGTGGCAGCGCCGCGAGGTGCCGTCGTGGGACCTCGACGCGCCGTCGGCGGTGGCGGCTCCGGGGGCGGTGCCGGACGCCGGTGCGCCGGTCTCACCGCCGACGGTCAGCGGGCGGCCGGTCGTCCCCGACGCCACGACGCGATCTGCCTGAGCGTCACCTTCGACCCGTACTGCGCCACCGAGTGCCGGAACAGGTGCTCCGCGAACCGGAGCAGGACCGCCGCGACGACCCAGACGATCACGATGCAGACGATCGACTCGGTGACGCTGAGCGACCCGACCGCGTTCCGCACCATCGCCGTCACCGGCGTGAAGGTGGGGAAGTAGGTGAAGAACGCGGCGACCGGTGACGTCGGGTTCGTCACCACGAAGAACACCGCGTAGACGGGGATGATCAGGGCGAAGATCGCGGCGGACTGCAGCGACGACGCGTCCTTGATGGAAGGGACCGCCGCGCCGACGGCGACGAAGAGGCCGGAGGCGAGCAGCACGCCGCCGACGAGCAGGAGTGCCCCGACGAGCATCCGCCACGGATCGACCACGACCCCGCCGAGCTGCGAGGCCACGAGCGGCAGCGCCACGCCGATGGTCACGAGTCCGGGGAGCAGGAACACCCCGATCTGCACGAGTCCGACGAGCAGCATCGCGATCACCTTGCCGCGGATGAGGTCGCCCGCGGTCACGGTCGTGAGGATCATCTCGGAGATCCGGTTCTCCTTCTCCTCGACCACGACCGTGACCATCCGGGCGGCGAGCAGGATCACCAGCCCGAAGAACGCGGCCGCGTAGAGCGCCGGCGGCAGGACCGAGATCCAGCCGGGTGCGACCGCGCCGTCGGCGTAGGTCTGCACCGACGTGGACGGCGGGCTCCGGAGCAGGCGCACCGCCTCGGGGTCGTCGACGGCGGCCGCGACGCTCTGCTCGACCACGCGCTCGGCCAATGACGAGTACCGCCCGTTGCCGAACAGCCCGCGGTCCGCGGCGTCGACCCGGATCGGCGCGTCCGTCAGCGACTCGGGGAACTCGATGAACGCGTCGAGGCGTCCGGCGCGCACCGCGGCACGGTCGGACCGCGCGTCGGTCGACGGTGTCCCGCCCCACTGCTCGGCCACCCGCTCGGACACGAGTCCGGAGTGGTCGACGTAGCGGAAGGGCGTCTTCGTCGCGGAGCTGCTCGACACCACGGAGTCGGCGCCCGCGGACTGGCCGAGGCCGACGAGCAACGTGACGAGCACGATGACGATCGGCAGGGCGAGCGTGCCGATCCAGAACGCGGGCTTCTTGACGGCGCGGACGAACTCGAACCGGACGACCGTCCCGAGCCGGCTCACGCTGCCGCTCCCGTCCGTGGCTCGTCGGCGGTCAGGTCGGCGCCGGCGTCGTGCCCGTAGACCTGCACGAAGATCTCGTCGAGGGGGATCCGACGCATCTCGAACCCGGTCACGTGGGCGCCCGCGGCGACGAGGGCGGCGAGGATGTCCGACCCGTCCGCGGCAGCCGCACGGGTCGGCACGAGGTAGGCCACGTGGCCCTCGTGCCGGGCGAGCCGGTACAGCGGCGACGGCGGGACCGACCCGTCGAGCCCGACCTTGGCGACCGCACCCCCGAAGGCGTCCTGCACGTCCGGGATGGTGCCGTACGCGGCGGCGGCGCCGTCCTTCAGCAGGAGGATCCGGTCGCAGAGGCGTTCGACCTCGTCCATGTGGTGGGTGACGAGGACCACGGTGGCGCCGTCGGCCTTCCGTTCGTCGACCAGGTCGAGCAGGAGTCGGCGGTTCACCGGGTCGAGGCCCTTCGTTGGCTCGTCGAGGATGAGCAGGCGCGGTCGGTCCATGATCGTGATGCCGAGCTGCACCTTCTGCTGCTGTCCGCCGGAGAGCTTGTCGACCCGGAGCCTGGCGCGGTCCGCGAGCCCGACGCGGGCGAGGTACTCGTGGCTCCACGCCGCGGCCTCGGCACGGGGGAGTCCCCGGAGCTGCCCGAAGTACGTCATCACGTCGATCACGGACTCCTTGCGGTAGAGGCCGCGCTCCTCCGGGAGGTACCCGATGCCGCCCGTGGCCGGACGGTAGGGCTGGCCGTCGATCGTCAGCGTGCCGGACGTCGGGGTGGTGATGCCGAGCAGCGCCCGGATCGTGGTGGTCTTGCCGGAGCCGTTGCTGCCGAGCAGGCCGAAGGTCTCACCCGGCGCGACGTCGAACGACAGCCCGTCCACCACGGTGCGGTCCCCGAAACGCATCACGAAGTCCCGCACGTCGATGCTCGCCCCACTCATGCCCGTGACCCTACCGGCGCTCGCTCGACGCAAGGCACTTGCCGAGATGGAAAGTAGTTGCCATGATGGTGATCGGAGAGGGGAACCCATGACCGACATGCAGCAGACCGAGGCCCGCACACTCCTGACGCAGGCCGACCGACTCGCACGCCGCGCGCACGACGCCGTCCGGTGGCCCTACGTGACCTGCATCGTGGCGCTGGGGGCCACGACGGCACTCGGCACCTTCGCGATGGGGCTCAGCACCGGACGAGCGTTCGGCGCCGCCTACTTCGGCACGATCGCGGTCGTGGTGGCGGTCGTCCTCTGGTTCACGATCAGCATCCGCGGCCGGTCGGCGTTCGCCCGCGGACGCCGGTGGACGGCGTACATCGCGGCGTGGGCGGTCGCGTACTGCGCCGCGATCGCGGTCGTCGCGTGGGTCCACGGCTCCGTGCTCTGGTCCGGCGTGACCTCGGGCGCGGTCCTCGTCGTCGCGCTGGCCTGCGCGGCGTGGGAGTCGCGGCCGTGACCACGACCGACGGGGCACACCCGCGGCACCGGCTCGACGAGCTCCTGCAGAACCCGGTGCGGTTCTCGGTCGTCGCCGCGCTCGACCGCGCCGGCACGCTCGGCTTCCGCGAGGTCCGCGACGCCGTCGAGGTCACCGACTCGGCGCTCAGCAAGCAGGTGAGCGCACTCGAGGCGGCCGGCTACGTCGCAGTGTCGAAGGGGTTCGTGGGGAAGACCCCGCGCACGTCGCTGACCCTCACGAGGGCGGGCCGGGCTGCGTGGCGCGCGCACCTCGCGGCGCTGCGGGAGATCGCCGGACCGCCGGACGCGGACGGCTGAGGCGTCCCCCTGACGGACTGGAGGCACGGTGCCTGCCCGCACCGTCCTCCCTCGCAGGCTCGGTCGGCGCGCCCGGCGCAACTCTTCGCGTTGCCGCTGAGCCTGGCGCGCCAGTCCGTCACCCGGTTCCGTCAGGAACGCAACCAGGCCGTCCCCACACCCGACAGTGCGCCGTCTGCCACCGGCGCGGAGGCGAGCAGCAGCTCGCCGGAGGGGAGGTCGTACGGCTCGTCGCCGAAGACGGTGACGCTGGTCCAGCCGTTGGGGCGACGGAACGCGAGCACGTCGTCGCGGCCGGTCTCCAGCCACTCGAGGTGCTCCTCCGACTGCAGCTGCCCGCGGAGGCCGAGCGCCTTCCGGTACAGGTTCAGCGTCGAGTCGGGGTCGGCGTCCTCGGCCTCGACCGACGCCTCGGCGAACCAGGCCGGCTGCGGCAGGTGCGACCCACCGTCGCCGAACCCGAACGACGGACCCGACGTCGTCCACGGGATCGGGACGCGGCAGCCGTCGCGACCGACGTCGACGCCCGGGTTCCGGAAGAACGACGGGTCCTGGCGCTCGGCGTCCGGGATGTCGCCGACCTCGTGCAGGCCGAGCTCCTCACCCTGGTACAGGTAGGCGGAGCCGGGCAGCGCGAGTTCGAGCAGCGTGGCGGCACGGGCGCGGCGCAGCCCCAGGTCACGGTCCAGGACATCCTGCGAGCCGCCGGCGAGCAGCCACGCGGAGCCCTGCTTCTCCTCGGCGCCGTTCCGGGCCGGGAGCGCGTAGCGGGTGGCGTGCCGGACGACGTCGTGGTTGGAGAACACCCACGTGGTCGACGAGCCGGACTCCTCGGCGAGTCCGAGGTTGAACTCGATGATGGTCCGGAACTGTCCGGCGTCGAAGTCGGCCTCGAGCAGGTCGAAGTTGAACGCCTGCCCGAGTCCGTCGGCGCTCGCGTACCGGGCACGGCGATCGGCCGCGACCCAGGCCTCGGCGACCGCGGTGCGTGCGGGCGTGTACTCGTCGAAGACCTGCCGCCACTCGGCGTAGATCTCGTGCACGTCGTCGCGGTCCCAGAGGATGTGGTGCCCGTCCTTCGGGCTCGCCAGCACCTCGGCCCAGGAGGGCAGCTCGCCCTCGGGCAGGTCCTTCGCCAGGCCGTGCGCGACGTCGATGCGGAAGCCGTCGACGCCCCGGTCCGACCAGAACCGCAGGGTGTGCAGGAAGTCGTCGCGGACCTCGCGGTTCGCCCAGTTCAGGTCGGGCTGCTCCTTCGCGAAGTTGTGCAGGTACCACTGGCCGTCGCCGACCGCGGTCCAGGCCGGGCCGCCGAAGATCGACACCCAGTCGGCGGGGGCGTCCTCACCGGACGGACCGGTGCCGTCGCGGAAGACGTAGCGGTCGCGTGCCGGGCTGCCCTTCGGCGACGCCAGCGCCTCGCGGAACCACGCGTGCCGGTCGCTCGTGTGGTTCGGCACGACGTCGACGATGACCCGGATGCCCGCGGCGTGCAGCGCCGACACCATGGCGTCGAAGTCGTCGAGCGTGCCGAGGCGGGGGTCGACGTCGCGGTAGTCGTCGACGTCGTAGCCGCCGTCGGCGAGCGCGGACGGGTAGAACGGGCTGAGCCAGACGGCCTCGATGCCGAGGGACGCCAGGTACGGCACCTTCGCGGTGATGCCGGGCAGGTCGCCGATGCCGTCGCCGTTCGCGTCCGCGAAGGACCGCGGGTAGATCTGGTAGACGCTCGCCTGGCGCCACCAGGTCTCGTCGGCGGGGGTCGGTGCGGGCCGGACTCCGGGTTCGAGCACGTCGGTCATGGGGTGGGGGTCCTCTCGGGTCGGTGTGGGCGTGGCGGGGCTCGTCACTTGATGGCTCCCTGCGTGACCCCGGCCATCACCCAGCGCTGCGTGAACAGGTAGACGATGATCGCCGGCGCCATCGCCATGAGGTACGAGGCGAACGACACGTTGTAGTTGTTGCTGAACTGCGTCTGGAACATCTGCTGCAGCACCGGCAGGGTCTGCAGGGCCGGGTCCGACGTGATGAGCGACGGCATCACGAAGTCGTTCCACGACGCCAGGAACGCGAAGATGCCGACCGTGGCGCTCATCGGCGCGAGCAGCGGGAACACGAGCCGCCAGAACACCTGGCCGGTGCTCGCGCCGTCGATGCGCGCGCTCTCCTCGAGCTCGGCGGGGATCGACCGCAGGAACGCGGTGAAGAGCAGCACGCTGAACGACAGCTGGAACATGACGTGCAGGATCGCGACGCCGAACGGGTTGTCGAGGCCCGCCAACCCGGTGAGCTTCACCTGCGACAGTGCGAGCACCGGGAACGGGAGGAACATCGCGGCGAGCAGGTAGAAGAACGACCACCGGAACAGTCGGCGCTCCCAGTTCCGGGCGATCGCGTACGCGGTGAACGAGGCGAGCAGGATCGTCCCGACGACGGTGATCGCCGCGACGAGGACGGAGACGCCGAACGCGCGCGGGAAGTCCGTGAGCTCCCAGGCCTGCACGAAGCCGTCGACGCTGAACGGTGCCGGCAGTGAGAACGCGTTGCCGTCGACCGCCTGCGAGCTCGTCTTGAAGGCCATCGTGATCGTCACGTAGAGCGGCACGAGCACGGACAGCGCGCAGAGGACGAGGACGATCGTGACCGGCCAGTTGAAGCGCTCGCCGCGGCGGCCGGCGCCGCGTCGGCCGGCATCGCGGTCGGCGTCGACGGAGCGGATCGACCCGGTCGCGGTGGTCCCCGGTCGGAGGGGTGCCTGCATGGTCATCAGAGCGCTGCCTTCCCGCGGGTCGCCCGCAGCTGGATCACGGCGATGACCACCGCGATGACGAAGAAGATCGTCGCGTTCGCCATCTGGTAGGCGTAGTCGCCGCCGTTGAAGCCCTTGAAGATCGACATCGCGACGCTGGTCGTCGAGGTACCCGGGCCGCCGTCGGTCAGGCCGACGATGATGTCGTACGAGTTCAGGAAGTTCTTGAACCCGATGATGAGGTTGATGAGGATGTAGCCCGCGGTGAGCGGCGCGGTGATGGACACGAGCTGTCGCCACGAGGACGCCCCGTCGAGTGCCGACGCCTCGTACACCTCGGCCGGGATCGAGAGCACGCCGGCGATGTAGATGAGGAGCGTCGACGGGATCGCCTGCCATGCGGTCACGACGACGACGGCGATCCACGCCAGGTCCGGGTTCGCGAGGATGCTCTGCTCGAGCGGCGCGAACCCGAGGGCGGTCGCGAGCGCCGGCAGGCTGTTCGCGAACAGGAACGAGAACACGTACGCGATGACGATGCCCGAGATCACCATGGGCAGGACGAACACCGCCCGGAGCGCGATCTTGCCGCGGATCTTGGAGGTCAGGGCGATCGCGAGGAGGAACGCGAGCGCGTTGACGACGAGGACCGTGACGAGTGAGAACCCGATCGTGAACAGGTACGCCTGCAGGATCGCCGGGTCGCTGAACACGGCGACGTAGTTCGTCAGGCCGATGAACCGGAAGTCGCCGAACCCGACGGAGTCGGTGAAGCTCAGGACGATGCCCATCACCGCGGGGAGCGTGATGGCCAGCGTGAAGAGCAGGAGGGTGGGGATCAGGAAGACCAGGAAGAGCGGGTCGACCCGGTCGCGCTTCGTGCGCAGCCCGCTGCGGCCGGCGCCTCGTCCGGACTGGAGGCGCGGTGCGGCTCCGCCCCGCCGGCGGCTGCCCGCCGTCGTGACGGATTCTGTCGTGGTGGTGGCCAAGGTCGTCTCCTTACGCGGCCGTACGGAGCGCGAGTCGCGCCCAGTCGCCGTCGAGGGTGCGGAGTTGCGGAGCGGGGGCACCGCCGAAGGCGATGGACTGCAGGTAGTTCGCCACCGGGATCTCCGCGGGGATGAGCTGCGAGGCGCCGAGGTAGAAGTTGGCGCGGTCGTACGAGTCCTGCATGCCGCGGAGCGCGGGGTTCGACGCGGGCGGGGAGTCCTTCCGGACGCCGAAGCCGTTGTTGTCGGCGTTGTACTGGTCGTTCACCGCCGGGCTCATGAGGAACGACAGGAACTCGCGCGCCGCCTCCTGCTTCCGGGACGCCTCCGGGATCCAGAGCCCGAGGTCGACGTTCACGCGCACCTTGTTGTCGGCGGCGTCGTCGGTCGCGGGGAAGGGGAACGTGCCGAGGTCGATGTCCTCGGCCGACTTCGCGATCTCGCCGAGTGCCCACGGGCCCTGCAGGTACATCGCTGCCTTGCCCTGCGCGAACGCGAGGTTGCCGTCGCCGTAGCCGCGGCTGGCGGCGCCCTTCTGGTGCCACTGCAGGAGGTCCACCATGCGGTCGACGGGGGCGGCGAAGTCCTTCTCGAACGAGACGCTGGAGCCCTTCCCGACCGTGGTGCCCTCGCGGTCGAGCGCGGCGAAGGTGGACCGCAGGTCGAGCATCCCGCCCACGGAGTAGTCGAACATCCCCTGGGCGATCGTCCAGTTGTCCTTGAACGTGCCGTACATCGGCGTGATGCCGGCCTTGGTGAGCCGTTCGCAGACGTCGCGGAACTCGCTCCACGTGGTCGGCACGTCGATGCCCTGGTCCGCGAAGATCCGCTTGTTGTAGATCACGGACGCGGCGGTGACGGAGTACGGCAGCACGCTCGTCCGGCCCGGGTAGTCCGCGGTCTGCTCCATGAGCGGCCACAGGTCCGGGTTGATGGTGTCCTTCTCCGGCAGGTCGGCCAGGTCCGTGAGCGCGCCGTGCTCGACGAACGACACCATCGCGTAGTTGTAGTTCAGGCAGCCGAGGTCCGGCGGTCGGTTCCGGACGAAGTTCGCGGACATGTTCGACGTCGAGTCACGGATGACGCGGATCTTCGACTGGCTGTCGTGGAACTTCGCGATCACCTGGTCGAAGTAGCCGATGACCTCCGGCTTCGACACGTAGAACGTGATCGTCTCGGGGCGTGCGCTCGACCCTCCGAGCGGAGCGCACCCGGCCAGCGCGAGGCCCGCGCCGATGCCGCCGGCACCGAGCAGGAACGATCGCCGGCTGACCGCGCCGGCCGTCCCCTTCGTGGCGTGTGGTTGCACGTCGTCTCCGTCCGCGCGGACCCGGCGTCCCTGCCGTTCCGCGCCGCGCGCCGGCTCCTGTGCCGGCGCGCAGGACTTAATCTAGCGAGAAAATCTAATAGCGCAAGCAACTCCGTCCGCGGTAGTGTGCCGACCATGCCGCAGGGTCGAGGGACGAGTGCCGACGTCGTCCTCGCCCACGCCTTCGCGTCCGCCGCGTTCACCGCGACCGAGGCCATCGCGGCGACCGGGCTGACACGGTCCACGGTGCTCGCGGCCTGCGAGGAACTCGTCCAGCTCGGCTGGTTGCGCGCGCTCGACGACGCACGGGCGGCCGGGGAGTACCGCAAGGGTCGTCCGGCCCGCCGCTACGCCCTCGACGAGGACGCGGGCGTGGTGGTCGGCGTCGACGCCGGGCAGCACCGCGTGTCGGTCGCGGTCGCAGACCTCCGCGGTGTCGTCCGTGGCCGCGCGGCCGCGTCGCTCGGGGACACCGGTCTCGACGTCGGGGTGCGACTCGGTGCGGTGCGGGACGCGGTGGCGGAAGCGCTCGCCGATGCCCGGGTCGGCGCGGACCGGGTACTCGTCGTCGTCGTGGGGATCCCCGCGCCGGTCGACGTGCACGGTGCCTCCCCGCGTGACGGCGGCTACTGGGACCGGATGAACCCGGGCTTCGGGACGCTCCTCGACCACGGCTCCGTCGTCGTCGAGAACGACGCGAACCTCGCCGCGCTCGCCGAACGGCCGTCCTCCGGGGACGCGTCCTTCGCCGCCCTGCTCTCGGGCGAGCGGTTCGGTGCGGGCATCGTCGTGGACGGGGTCCTGCTGCGCGGTGCGCGCGGCGGTGCGGGGGAGATGCGCGTGCTCGACCTCGTCGACGGGGTCTCCTCCTCCGACGGCATCGGCGCGACCGCGCGCACGCTCGTGGCCGAGGCCGCCGACCGCATCCCCGTCGGTTCGCTGCTCGCGGGGTCGCACGGGTCCGAGCGGCTGTTCGAGGCGGCACGGAGCGGCGACCCGGTGGCGATCGACATCGTCGACCGGCTCGGCGACCGGCTGGCCCGGGTGAGCGTGCTCCTGGCGAGCCTGCTCGACATCGACCGGGTCGTCGTCGCCGGGGCGATCGCGGACGCCGTCGGCCCCGTCATCGAGCGTGCTCGGACCCACCTCGCGGCGTGGGACTACGACCCCGTCCCGGAGCTCGTCGCCTCCCGCCTCGGCGCCGACGTCGTCGTCCTCGGGGCCGTCGCCCGCGCGCTCGACGAGGTGCGGTCGGCGCCGCTCGCGGTGTCGCTCCCGGTCGCCTCCTCGCTCAGCGCTCCGCTGGCAGCGGGATGACCGTCCGGTCGTCCCACGGCTCGGCCCACCCGAGCCGGTCGAAGAGCGCGTCCAGGAGCATCGCGGTGAAGCCCCACACCGTCTCCGCCCCGTGCTCCGTGTCGAGGGCGAAGGCGGGGCCCCGCCACTCCTGACCGTCCCGCCGGATCACGGTCACGCCGCGGTGTCCGGGGTCGAGCAGGTCCGCGACCGGTGCCCGGAACACGGTCGCGGACTCCCGCTCGTCGACGACCCGCACGGGCGAGGGTGACCGCCACCAGGCCAGGACCGGTTCGACCAGGTGGTTCGAGAACGCCAGCGGGACGGGTGGCAGGACCCCGAGCACCTCGACGCCCAGCGGGTCGAGACCGGTCTCCTCGCGAGCCTCGCGGAGGGCGGCGTCCGCTGCGCCGGCATCACCGGCGTCGATGCGGCCACCCGGGAACGCGACCTGGCTCGGGTGTGCCCGGAGTGTGTCCGCGCGTCGGAGGAGCAGGACGTCGAGGTCGTCGGAGACCCTCGGTACCGACGCGGGGCGGTCACTCGGGCGGTCGTCGAGGGCTCCGAAGAGCATGAGGACGGCGGCCCGACGTGGTGACGGCAGGGTGGGGAGCGTCGGCACGAGTGGTGCGGTGGTGTCCCGGGCGACCGCCGCCAGCGCTGCCCGTGCCTGCTCGTCGCCCACGCTCCCACCCTAGGCGGACGGTGCAACGGTGGCGTCCGGCTCGGCCAGCGGGACGGCCTTGCCGACGATCCGGTCGGCGGCACCCGCGGTTCGCCGATCCGACCGGCACCCGGCGCGGACCGAGCGCCCGACGGGCATGATCGGGGCATGACCCGCGCACTGCTCCTCATCGACGTCCAGCTCGACTACTTCCCCGGCGGGGCGTTCCCGCTCGTCGGGCCCGAGGGAGCCGCCGCAGCCGCGGGCGCCGTGCTGCAGCACTTCCGTGCGACCGGCGAGGACGTCGTGCACGTGTTCCACACCGCCACCGAGCCCGACGCCGGCTTCTTCCTGCCGGGCACCACCGGGACCGGGTTCCACTCGGCGGTCGAACCGCGCGCGGGCGAGACCGTCCTCGAGAAGCACGAGCCGAACGCCTTCATCGACACCGGTCTCGAGGCGCTGCTCCGGGACCGGGGCGTGACCGACCTGGTCGTCGTCGGCATGATGACGAGCATGTGCATCGACTCGACCGTCCGCGCGGCGTCCGAGCTCGGGTTCACGTGCACCGTCGTGGCCGACGCCTGCGCCGCTCCGGACCTCACGCTCGGCGACACGACGATCCCCGGAGCGTCGGTGCACGCGGCGTTCCTCGCAGCGCTCGACGGGAGCTTCGCGACGGTCGTCGAGCACGGCGAGCTCCTCGAGCGCTGACCAACTCGACGTACAGATTGCACGAGTCGTCCGATTCGTGCATGTTCTCCCTCCCCGCAAGCGAGGCACGACAGCGCTGGTCCGACCTCCTCGATCACGCGCACCGAGAGCCGGTCGGCATCACCATCCGCGGTCGTGAACAGGTCGTCGTGCTCGACGCCGAGCTCGCCCACCGGGCCCTGGCCGCGTTGGAGGACGCGACCGACCGCGCCGCGGTGGACGCCGTCCGTGCGGACCTCGACGACGACGCGGAGACCCTGCCCCTCGCGGAGGTCGCGCGGGAGCTCGGGATCACGCTTGACTGATCCCGCGCCATCGCGGTACGCGGTCGAACTGACCAAGCGTGCCGCGAAGACCCTCGTGAAGCTCGATCGCTCGACGCAGCGCCGGATCCTCGCGGCGCTCGTCCTCCTCCAGTCGAACCCACGGCCGCCCGGCATGACCGCACTCGTCGGCCGACCCGGCGAACTCCGCGTCCGCGTGGGGGACCACCGCATCGTCTACGAGATCGTCGACGACCGCTTGGTCGTGCTCGTCCTGACGATCGGCCACCGGCGCGACGTGCACCGCTGACTCGCTGCCCGAACAGCGTCGTTGCTCGTCGGCCGGTAGGTTCGCTCCGTGGGGAACGACGGAGACCGGAAAGCGCCGGAGCAGCCCGAGCCGGAGCACGACCCGTACGCGCGGCGGCGCGGATACGCCACCGGGGTCGACGGCCGCACCGACGTCTGGACGACCGCCATGGTCGCCGGTGTCGTCAGCGCCGTCGTGGTGCTCTTCGTCTCCGGTCTGGCGCACATCGAACGGACGATCGCCTACCCGGTGGCGGTGGTCGTCGGGCTCGCGGTCTTCCTCGTCCTCCGTGTAGGCCGACGAGCAGCCGACCGCCGTGCCGGCCGCGACCCGGACGAGGTGGCGAAGGCGCGGTCCGACGCCACGGCTCGGGCGAACGACGGGCGACGGTTCTTCGTGGCACCGCAGCCGGTCGTGGTGATCGTCATGGGTGCGATCTTCCTCGCCTTCGCCGTGGTCGCCGCGATCGGGGCGGAGTCGGCGGGCGGGTTCGTCGTCGTGGTCCTGCTCGCCGGGAGCGCTGCGTTCTTCGTCGTGCAGGGCATCGGCACGCTCGTGCTCCGTCGTCGCGATCGAGTCGCACGCGACCGAGTCGCACGCGACTGAGTGCCGCCCACCCGATCACCGCGAGCCGGCCGACCAGCGTGAGGTGGCCGATCGACACGAGGTGACCCTGGAAGCGGCTGCCGGACTGGAAGTCGAACACCCCGCGACCGCGCCCGCGAGCAGCACCACCGGCAGCGCCAGGTTGATGAGACGGGCTCGCTTCTTCTGCATGCCTCATCGCACCACGGGACGCCGTCAGCGAGGGTCACGATCCGGTCACCGCATGATCGGCACCAACCGCTGCAGTTGGGTGACGTGTGCGGGTTCGAGTTCGTCGAGGGTGGCGACGCCGAGCAGGCGCATGGTGCGTTGGATCTGGTCGGTGAGGATCTGGATCATCCGGTCGACGCCGGC
>CAJYUW010000011.1 GCA_913778205.1 uncultured Curtobacterium sp. | reverse complement strand
TGCACGCCACGCACGGCATCGGCAAGTTCGTCGAGCTCGTCTCGCGTGAGGTGAGCTCCGGCGGCCGCAACGCGGTGAAGACGCAGCGCGAGTACCTCGTGCTCGAGTACGCGCCGTCGAAGCGCGGGTACCCGGGCGACAAGCTCTTCGTGCCGACCGACCAGCTCGACCAGCTCTCCCGCTACGTCGGCGGCGAGAGCCCGACCCTGTCGAAGATGGGCGGCTCCGACTGGGCCGCCGCGAAGTCGAAGGCACGCAAGGCCGTCCGTGACATCGCCGTGGACCTCGTCAAGCTGTACTCGGCGCGGATGGCGTCGAAGGGCCACGCGTTCGGCCCGGACACCCCGTGGCAGCGCGAGCTGGAAGAGGCGTTCCCGTTCGCGGAGACCGCCGACCAGCTCACCACGATCGACGAGATCAAGCGCGACATGGAGCGCCCGATCCCGATGGACCGCCTGCTCTCCGGCGACGTCGGCTACGGCAAGACCGAGGTCGCGATCCGCGCGGCGTTCAAGGCCGTGCAGGACGGCAAGCAGGTCGCTGTGCTCGTGCCGACGACCCTGCTCGTCCGCCAGCACATGGAGACCTTCCAGGAGCGCTTCGCCGGCTTCCCGGTGCACCTCCGCGCGCTCAGCCGTTTCCAGACCGAGAAGGAGTCGAAGGAGACGATCGCGGGCCTGGCGGACGGCACGGTCGACATCGTGATCGGCACGCACCGGATCCTGTCGCAGAACGTGCAGTTCAAGGACGTCGGCCTCGTCATCATCGACGAGGAGCAGCGCTTCGGCGTCGAGCACAAGGATCAGCTCAAGAAGCTCAAGACGAACGTCGACGTCCTCGCGATGTCGGCGACGCCGATCCCGCGCTCGCTCGAGATGGCGGTGACGGGCATCCGCGAGATGTCCACGCTCGCGACCCCGCCGGAGGACCGCCACCCGATCCTCACGTTCGTCGGCCCGCAGTCCGACCTGCAGGTCGCCGCGGCGATCCGACGCGAGCTCCTCCGCGAGGGCCAGGTGTTCTACGTGCACAACCGCGTCAAGGACATCCAGTCGGTCGCGGCACACCTCGCCGAGATCGTGCCCGACGCCCGCATCGCCGTCGCGCACGGGCAGATGTCGGAGGGCACGCTCGAGCAGGTGATGGTCGACTTCTGGGAGCGTCGCTTCGACGTCCTCGTGTCCACCACCATCGTCGAGACCGGGCTCGACATCGCGAACGCGAACACCCTCATCATCGACAAGGCGGACAAGTACGGCCTGTCGCAGCTGCACCAGCTGCGCGGCCGGGTCGGTCGCGGCCGGGAGCGCGGGTACGCGTACTTCCTCTACGACGCCGACAAGCCGCTGTCCGAGACCGCGCAGGACCGCCTCGAGACCATCGCCGCGAACAACGAGCTCGGCGCGGGCATGCAGGTCGCGATGAAGGACCTCGAGATCCGCGGCGCCGGCAACCTGCTCGGCGGCGAGCAGTCCGGACACATCGCAGGCGTCGGCTTCGACCTGTACCTCCGCATGATCGGCGAGGCGGTGTCGCAGTTCCGCGGGGACGTCGCCGAGGGGCAGACCGAGCTCCGGCTCGAGATCCCGGTCGACGCGCACATCCCGGAGGACTACGTCGAGTCCGAGCGGCTCCGACTCGAGGCCTACCAGAAGCTCTCGGCGGCCTCCGCCCCGACGGCGCAGTCCGAGGCGATCGACATGGTGCTCGACGAACTCACCGACCGCTACGGGCAGCCGCCGCAGGCCGTCCGCACCCTGGTCGAGGTGTCACGGCTCCGGCGCATGGCGCAGCAGGTCGGCCTGTCCGACGTCGTCGTCATGGGCTCGAACCTCCGCGTCGCGGGCAAGGAGCTCGCCGACTCGGCACAGGTGCGGCTCAAGCGCATGTTCCCGGGCGCCCGGTGGTTCCCGCAGCAGAACGCGACGAGCATCCCGATGCCGCGGCCCCACGGCGAGGCGCTGGCCGACGACGCGCTGATCCAGTGGGTCGAGAGCATCCTCACCGCGGTGTACGGGGCATCGAAGGCGCCGGCCGAGACGGCCGCGTAGCGCACAGCCGGCCGGGAGGCGCGTGGCGGGCTGGCGCCGTGCCTCCCGTCGGTCACGCCGTCGGCCGGGAGGCGCGTGGCGGGCTGGCGACGGCCCTTGCGTTCGCCGGTGGTCGCGGGACGACGTGACCGTTGTCGTGCGACGACGGTCACGTCGCTCGTGGTGCTGGCTGCTACTCCGCGTGCGCAAGGAATGACGCACCCGCTGTCGTTCGACGACGGTCGTGTCGTTTGTGGCATCGGCCGGTACGCGGCGCGCGCAACGAACGACCGGCCCGCAGTCGTACGACAGCGGTTCGGTCGTTCCGCAGCGGCGGTCGGCCGCCGTGCTACTCGGTCGACTCGGCCTCGGACAGCTCGCGACGTGACCGGTAGCGGCGGGCGCGCACCGAGACGAGCACGGCGGAGGCGACCATCGCGATGCCCGACCCGACGAGGACGGCCAGCACCCCCTCGTCGAGGATCTCCTCGTTGCGCGCGAACGCCAGCTCGTTCATGAGGAGCGAAACCGTGAACCCGATGCCGCCGAGCACGCTGACGGTCATGATCGACCCGAAGGACAGCGTCGACCGGCCGGGCGCCCGGAAGATCCGCGTCGCGATCGAGCCGAAGAGCGTGATGCCGATGACCTTGCCGACCGGGAGCGCGAGCACCACCGCCCAGAACGTCGGGGACAGCTCCGCGAGGCCGACGTCGGGGATGATGACGGCAGCGGACGCGAACGCGAAGATCGGCAGCACCAGTCCGTTCGACCACGGCTCGACCCGCTCGTACACGGTGTGCCCGGACGGCCGGGGGAGCAGGAGCCCGAGGGCGACACCGGCGATCGTCGCGTGCACGCCCGAGTGGTAGACGAGCCACCAGGCGAGCAGCCCGAGCACCACCATCGTGACGATCAGCGCCCCGCGGCCACGCTCCGCCCGCTGCAGGCGTCGACCGAGCAGCCAGAACAGCGCGAGGACCACGACGGCACCGGCCATGGCGACGAAGTCGGTGTCGTGCGCGAACACGACGGCGATGATGATGATCGCGATGAGGTCGTCGAGGACCGCGAGGGCGAGCAGGAAGACCCGGATCGTCGCGGGCAGGCCGCGGCCGAACATCGCGAGGAGTCCGAGGGCGAACGCGATGTCCGTCGCCGTGGGGATCGGCCAGCCGTGCTGGTACTGCGTCCCCGCCGTGACCGCGAGGTAGACACCCGCCGGGACGAGCACACCGCCGACCGCCGCGATCGCGGGGATGACGGCCGTCTTCGGGTTCGCGAGCTCGCCGGCGACGAGCTCCTGCTTCAGCTCGATGGCCACCAGCAGGAAGAACACCGCGAGCAGTCCGTCGCTGATCCAGTGCGCGACGGAGAGGTCGAGTCCGACCACGCCCCACGGCGAGTGGGCGTCGAGGGCGTCCTCGAGTCCGGGGCCGAGCGGCGAGTTGGCGACGATGAGGCCGAGGACGGCGGCGGAGAGCAGCGCGACGGCGCTGAAGCGCGGGGAACGGAGGAGTGCGGACATGGAGCTCCGGTTCATGGGGTCGGTGAACGGTCCGTCGACCAGACTTCCCGACACGCCTCCGCCAGGGTACTGGAGGGCACTGACAGTCCGGTCCGCGCGGGTGCGTGCGAGCATGACGGCATGGGTGCCCTCTCCGACCTCGAGACCGTCGTCGACCGTCTGCTCGCTCCCGAGGGCGGGTGCGTCTGGAACCGCGAGCAGACGCACGCCTCCCTCGCGCGGTACGCCGTCGAGGAGGCGTACGAACTCGTCGACGCGATCGACGCCGGGGACGACGAAGAACTGCGCGAGGAGCTCGGGGACGTGCTCTACCAGGTCGTGTTGCACGCCGGCCTCGCGGAGACGTTCGACCTCGAGTCCGTCGCCGCCGGCGTGCGGGACAAGATGATCCGCCGGCATCCCCACGTGTTCGGCGACGAGCGGGCCGACACGGTCGCCGACGTGGAGCGGGTCTGGAGCGCGGCGAAGGCGGCCGAGAAGGCGTCGCGGCGGAGCGTGCTGGACGGGGTCCCGCGGGCGATGCCGCCACTCGAGCGAGCGGTGAAGCTCCTGGAACGCCTGGAGGCGCGGGGTGACGCCGACGCGCTCGTCGCGTCCCTGCGCGACGGCTCGGAACCGGCGTCGCCGCAGTCGTCTCCGGGGCGGTCGACGCCGTCGGTTCCGCCGACGACAGAGCAGCGGACCGCGGGAGCGGGCAGGGTCGACACGGCGTGGGGGATCGACGCCCTGCGGGCGGTCGCATCGGCCCGGGCGGACGGGATCGACCCGGTCGCGAGTCTCCGCGCTGCGGTCGCCGCACTCGAGGCCGAGGGGCGCGCGGCGGAGGTGTGATCGCGGGCCGTCGCGCTCCGATGTCCGCGATCGAGTCGGCGGGAGGCGACGCGGGTGTGACCGCAAGGTCGACCGACGGCGATCGAGTCGGGGAGTGCAGCGATCGAGTCGGGGAGTGCGGCGATCGAGTCGGGGGCGTCCGCCGATCGAGTCGGGGAGTGCGGCGAGCGAGTCGGGAGCTCAGCGCGCGAGTCGGGAGTTCGGCGAGCGAGTCGAGGGGTTCGGCCGACGCGTCGAGACGCGAACGAGTCGAGGACCTCGGAGCAGCACGAACAAGAAGAGCGGGCGTCCTCCCAACCCGAAAAAAGGAGGACGCCCGCGAGCGGGCCAGCCGCGCCGACAGGGATACCGGCGCGAGCAGGGACCCCGCTCTCCGCGGGGCACACTGCAGCACGTTGCCCTCGCGTTCGGTCCGGCGATGGATCAGGCATCTCCGGACCGAAGTCGTGTACGCAGCATATCAGCGGACAGAAGGTCACGCAAACGCAGTCGACCGGTCTGGCAGGATTGCGGCATGGCGACCACCGTGACGGCCCCCCGTGGCATGCGTGACTTCCTCCCGGCGGACAAGGCGCGTCGGGAGCACGTGCTCGGCGTCGTGCGGAGCGTGTACGCGCGGCACGGGTTCGACGAGATCGAGACACCCGTCGTGGAGGACGCCGCACGTCTGCACTCCGGACTCGGTGGCGACAACGAGAAGCTCGCGTTCGCGGTCATGAAGCGTGGTCTGGGCGTCGAGGACCTCCGGGCCGCCGACGCGCCACTCGACCTCGCCGACCTCGGACTGCGGTTCGACCTGACGGTGCCGCTCGCCCGGTTCTACGCCTCGCACCGCGCCGAACTGCCGACGGTGTTCCGCTCGGTGCAGATCGCGCCGGTGTGGCGTGCGGAGCGGCCGCAGAAGGGGCGCTACCGACAGTTCGTGCAGTGCGACATCGACATCCTGGGGGAGCCCGGGCAGCTCGCCGAGATCGAGCTCATCCGCGCGACGACCGACGCGCTCGACGCGCTCGGCGTGACCGGGACGTCGATCCGGATCAACGACCGACGGATCCTGCTCGGGCTGCTCGCGTCCTGGGGGATCACGGAACCGGCCGCCGCCGACCGCGCGCTGATCACGATCGACAAGCTCGACAAGATCGGGCCGGACGGCGTCGCCGCGGAACTGCGCGCGACGACCGGGTCGGAGCTGACCGGTCTCGAGGACACCATCCGCGCGCTGGAGTCCGCCGACTGGGAATCGGTCGCGGACGCCGAGTGGCTCGACCGGGACGCGTTCGCCGACCTCGCTCGACTCCGGTCGGCGCTCGACGGGGTGGACCTCCGCTTCGACCCGACGCTCGTCCGCGGCATGGGCTACTACACGGGCACGATCTTCGAGGTCGCGCACGCCGACTACGGCTACAGCCTCGGCGGCGGTGGACGCTACGACGGCATGATCGGGCGGTTCCTCGGACAAGAGGTGCCCGCGGTCGGCTTCTCGCTGGGGTTCGAGCGGCTCGTCGACCTGGTGACCCTGCCGGAGGCCGAGTCCGCCGACGCCGTCGTCCTGCTCTACGACAAGGCCGTCGACCCGGTCCGACTCGCCGCGCTGAAGGCCGAGGTGCTCGCGGTCCACCAGCGGGTCCGGCTGGAGAAGCGGACGAAGAACACCAAGAACCAGCTCGCCGGGCTCGCGGCCCAGGGCTTCGGCGCGTTCGCGTCCGTCGGGGTGGACACCGAGTCGCTCGACGGCGTCGAGTTCCGTCCGCTCGCCTGACCGCGTCGGGCACCCGGGGTTCTCCACAGATCGCGTCACGCGCGACGTCGTGTGCACCGGGCGTCGGTAGGATCGACCCGCAATCACCACAACCGAACTCGTAGGGAGTACCCCGTGGCCCAGATCGATGCCGTAGGCGCACGCGAAGTCCTCGATTCCCGAGGCAACCCGACGGTCGAGGTCGAGGTCCTCCTCGACGACGGCGTCGTCTCGCGCGCGCTCGTCCCGTCCGGTGCGTCCACCGGTGCGTTCGAGGCGTACGAGCTCCGTGACGGCGACAAGGCCCGCTACGGCGGCAAGGGCGTCCTCAAGGCAGTCGACGCCGTGCTCGACGAGATCGGCCCGGCCCTCGAGGGCTTCGACGCCACCGACCAGCGTCTCGTCGACGCCGCGCTCATCGAGCTCGACGGCACCGAGAACAAGTCCCGCCTCGGCGCGAACGCGATCCTCGGCGCCTCGCTCGCCGTCGCCCGCGCCGCAGCCGACTCGGCCGACCTGCCGCTGTTCCGCTACCTCGGTGGCCCGAACGCGCACACGCTGCCCGTGCCGCTGATGAACGTCGTCAACGGTGGCGCGCACGCCGACACCAACGTCGACATCCAGGAGTTCTTCCTCGTGCCGTACGGCGCGGAGACCTTCTCCGAAGCGCTCCGCTGGGGCGTCGAGACCTACCACGCCCTCAAGGGCGAGCTGAAGAAGCAGGGCCTGGCGACCGGCCTCGGCGACGAGGGCGGGTTCGCTCCCGAGCTCGCGTCGAACCGTGCCGCCCTCGACTTCCTGCTCGCCGCGATCGAGAAGGCCGGCTTCACCCCCGGCAAGGACATCGCGCTCGGCCTCGACGTCGCCGCGACCGAGTTCTTCCACGACGGCAAGTACGCGTTCGAGGGCAAGCAGCTCTCGAGCGAGGAGTTCACCGGTTACTTCGCCGACCTCGTCGCGAACTACCCCCTCGTCACCATCGAGGACGCCCTCGCCGAGGACGACTGGGACGGCTGGAAGCACCTCACCGCCGAGCTCGGCTCGAAGCTGCAGCTCGTCGGCGACGACCTGTACGTGACGAACCCGAAGCGCCTGCAGCGGGGCATCGACGAGCACGCCGGCAACTCGATCCTCGTCAAGGTGAACCAGATCGGCACGCTCACCGAGACCCTCGACGCGGTGTCGCTCGCACACCGCCACGGCATGACCGCGATCCTGTCGCACCGCTCCGGCGAGACCGAGGACACCACCATCGCCGACATCGCGGTGGCGGTCGACGGCGGCCAGATCAAGACCGGTGCGCCGGCCCGTTCCGACCGCGTCGCGAAGTACAACCAGCTCCTGCGCATCGAGGAGGAGCTCGGCGACGCCGCGGTGTACGCCGGTCGCTCTGCGTTCCCCCGCGCCGCCGCGCTGTAAACAGGCTCGCACCACGTCGAGACGCCGTCCTCCTCCGGGAGGGCGGCGTCTCGTGGTTCCCCGACGTCGATCACCCGCCCACGAGGCTGCCGCTGCGACGGACCGGCGCACGACCAGAGTCCTCACGACCAGAGCCCTCACGACCAGGGTCCTCACGACCAGAGCCCGTCGGGACCACGCGCGACCGCAGCATCGCGCGACGTCGTCGGTCGTGCAGCGGAACCGGGCTGTGGACGGCGGTTCCGCGGCGCCGGTGGGCGCCGCTGGACGGCACGGGCCGTGGCGGCGGTGGGCGGCGTGGCGGGGTCGAGCCGTGCCTCCAGGCCGACGCTGGGAGGCTGCCCGACGCCCGCGTGCCGGGGCCGACCACGCGCGCACACCGGGTTATCGTCTGATCGTGCCCAGCCAGAAGCCCCGCGTCCGCCGCGTGCCGGTGGCGATGCCGCACGCCGGTGCGGCTGCGCACCAACCCTGGTACCGCTCGATCCGGTTCTCCGGCTTCAGCCTCCTCATGCTCGCGATCATCGTGCTGTTCGTGGTCGTGCTCGCACCCTCGCTCCGGACGCTCGTCCAGCAGCAGGAGCAGATCGCGCAGCAGCAGGCTCAGGTCGCGGCCCAGAAGGCCGACGTGTCGCAGAAGAAGCAGGACGTCGCGCGGTGGGACGACCCGGCCTACATCGAGGCGCAGGCCCGCGACCGGCTGCTCTACGTGTACCCGGGCGAGGAGAGCTACCTCGTGATGGGGAGCGAGGACACGGGGCGCTCGGGCCGTCCCGAGACGGACTCCGGCATGCCGGTCAGCTCCACCGTGCAGACCCCCAAGGTCGACTGGGTGCAGGGCATGCTCTCCTCGGTCCTGAAGTCCGGGCTCAGCGACGAGAGCACCGAGGAGCTCGTCGCCCCGGACGTCTCCGGCACCGGCGACACGAAGTAGGACGACGCTCCGGACTCGGGTAGGCTCACGTACCCGTGACGACCCCTCCCTTCGACCCGCCCACCGAGCACGACGTCCGCGTCGTGACGGCACAGCTCGGGCGACCGGCTCGCGACGTCATCGGGATCGCGGCACGCTGCGTCTGTGGCAACCCCACGGTCGTGTCCACGAAGCCCCGGCTGTCGAACGGCACCCCGTTCCCGACGCTGTACTACCTGTGCCACCCCGCGGCCACCGCTGCGGTCAGCACCCTCGAGGCCACCCAGGTGATGCCGGAACTGGCAGCCCTGCTCGAGGACCCGGACGTCGCGCGGCAGTACCGCGCCGCCCACGAGTCCTACCTGGCCGACCGTGAGTCCGTCGAGCACGTCGACGAGATCGACGGCATCAGCGCCGGTGGCATGCCCACCCGCGTGAAGTGCCTGCACGCCCTCGTCGGCCACGCCCTCGCCGCCGGACCCGGTGTCAACCCCATCGGCGACCTCGCGCTCGAGCGTGCGGACTGGTCGCCCTCCCGGTGCGAGTGCCGGGCGTATGATGAGGGTGCAGACGCCGGAGTCGGGGCGGGTGGCGGCGAGCTCTGACCAGCCTCCCGGCAACCACCCCACTCCAAGGAGATCATCCCCCGTGCCCAAGATCCTCGTCGTCGGCGGCGGTTACGCCGGTTTCTACACCGCCTGGAAGCTCGAGAAGCACCTGCGTCAGGGCGAAGCCGAGGTCGTCATGGTCGACCCGCTGCCCTACATGACGTACCAGCCGTTCCTCCCCGAGGTCGCAGCCGGTTCGATCGAGCCGCGCCACGCGATCGTCTCCCACCGTCGTCACCTCAAGAAGACGCGGGTCGTCACGGCCAAGGTCACGAAGGTCGACCACGCCAGCAAGACCGCGACGATCACCCCGTCCGAGGGTGAGCCGTGGGAGGAGACCTACGACCAGATCGTCATGACCGCCGGTGCCGTCTCGCGCACGTTCCCGATCCCGGGCGTCGCGGACGAGGCGATCGGCCTCAAGACGATCGAGGAGGCCGCGGCGATCCGCGACAAGATCCTCGTCAACTTCCACAAGGCCGCGAACCTGCCGGCCGGTCCCGAGCGCGACCGCCTGCTCACCGTCGTCGTGGTCGGCGGTGGCTTCGCCGGCATCGAGGTGTTCGCCGAGCTCCGCTCGTTCGTCTCCGACCTGCTGAAGAGCTACCCGCAGCTCTCGTTCGACGACACCCACTTCCACCTCGTCGAGGCGATGGGCCGCATCATGCCCGAGGTGTCGCTCGAGACCTCGCACTGGGTGCTCGAGAACCTCGCCCAGCGTGGCGCGACCGTCCACCTCGAGACGCAGCTCGCGTCGGCAGAGGGCGGCGTCTGCCAGCTCAAGGCCAAGGACGAGTCGATCCAGACGATCCCGTCCGACCTCATCATCTGGACCGCCGGCGTCATGGCGAACCCGATGGTGAAGGGCACCGACTTCCCGCTCGAGCAGCGCGGCCGGATCCGGGTGCAGCCCGACCTGCGCGTGGTCGACGACAACGGCGTGGTCGCCGATGCATGGGCCTGCGGCGACGTCGCGGCCGTGCCCGACCTCACGGGTGGCGGCGTCGGTGGCTTCTGCGTGCCGAACGCCCAGCACGCGGTCCGTCAGGCGAAGCAGCTCGCGAAGAACCTCGTCGCGGTCATCCGCGGTGAGGCCACGACCGACTACAAGCACGAGAACCTCGGCGCCGTCGCGGGCCTCGGTCTCGGCATCGGCGTGTTCCAGTCCGGCAAGTTCGCCATGAAGGGCTTCCTGGCCTGGGGCGCGCACCGCGGTTACCACGGCCTGGCGATGCCGTCGTGGGAGCGCAAGTGGCGTGTCATCGGCGACTGGGTGGGTGGCTTCTTCCTGGGCCGCGACATCGCGTCGCTCGACGACCGCGAGACCCCCCGCGCGGCGTTCGAGGCGTGGGCCTCGCGTCCGAAGCCTGCCGTCGAGGCATCGGCCCCCGCGGCTGCCCCGGCTCCGGAGACGGGCAAGCCCGCCGACGCCGCCGGTCCCGCGTACGCCACGCCCGCCGAGGACGTCTCGAAGAAGGCCGAGCCGGTCGCGGCCGAGGCGGACGCCAAGTAGGCACAGCACACGTCATCCGGACGGCGGTCACCCTGCGGGGTGGCCGCCGTCCGGCGTTCCGGGAGGCGGTGGCTCGGTAGGCTGTTGCGGCCCGCCCCCGTGGCCCAATCGGTAGAGGCATGCGACTTAAAATCGCCGAGTTGTGGGTTCGAGTCCCACCGGGGGTACGAGGGGCGGCTGGGCAGCAGGGCAGCAGGGCAGCAGAGCAGCAGGGCAGCGGAGCAGCAGGGCAGCAGGGCAGCAGGGCCGAGACTCGGCCAGGCGGACACAACTGCGGGCTCGCCGGCACGGATGTGTCCGCGGAGCCGAGACTCGGGGCGCGGGCACCGGCGGCAGCGACGGCACCGGCACCGGCGGCGCAGGCCCGCCACACCTCGCAGGTCCGCCGCACCTCGCTAGCCCGGCGCACCGCGCCCTCCCGCCGCACCGCCTCCGCCCGCCGCTGCGCCAGCTAGCATCGACACTCGTGGTCGGACTCGGAAGCGCCATCGCCCAGCTGCGCAACACCCTCCGCCGCCCCGAACCGCACGTCGAGGTGATCGACGGCGAAGCGGTCCCGGTCGGCATGCTCCTCGGTACCCTCGGAGCGCTGCTGCTCGACGCCGGCAGCTCCGTCACGGACGTCCGCTCGGCGCTCGAGAAGGCGCGGGACGCCGCCGGCATCGGCCCCGAGCTCGCGGTCGGAGTGCTGCCCGCCCTCGTCATCGTCAGCGAGACCGCGACCGGTGCGGCCACCATCGTGAACGCCGAGGGCATCGAGCTCTCGGCACGACAGTCGGCACGGGCGAACCGGGTCGTGCTCGGCCTCGAGAGCGGCTCGATCGCCCTGGCCGAGATCCCTGCTCGTGTCCGGGCGATCCGCGCGAGCACGCGTCTGCCTGCACCCCTGCCGTGGATCCTCGGCAACGCCCTGACCTCGGCGGGGCTCGCGGTCGTCTTCCGGTGCCCGTGGTGGGCGGTCCTCCTCGCCCTCGGTGTCGGCGCGCTCGTCGGCGTGATCGGCATCGTGCTGCGCCGCTTCCGGGAGGCGTTGGCGATCGTGCCGTTCCTCGCGGCGTTCGTGTCGACGGCGATCGTCGGCCTCGTCGCTGCCGGGACGGGGTTCGACCACGTTCCGCTGTTCGCGGTCTGCGCGCCGGTCGCGGTGTTCGTGCCGGGGGCCCTCATCACGAACGCGCTGCTCGAGCTCACCGCGGCCGACATCGTCACCGGATCGTCACGGCTCATGCAGGGCATCATCATGCTCGGCTTCATGGCAGCGGGCATCGCCGCCGGCAGCGCGCTGACCGGCTTGCACGTCGACCCGTCCTCCGCTGCGCTCGTCGGTGAGGTCGCGGGCGTCGGCACCGACCGCGGCGGCTGGGAGGCCGTCCCGCCGTACTGGGTCTCCTGGGTCGCGGTGGCGCTCCTCGCGATCGGTCTCGGCCTCGTCTTCCAGTCGGGCTGGCGGCTGACGCTCGTGTCCGTGGTCGTCATGGCGTCCGCGTACGGACTGCTCACCGGCATCACGCCGCTCGGCGGGAGCGTCGTCGCGACGGGCGCGACCGCCGCGTTGCTCTTCATCGCCACGCGTGTGCTCGAACGGATCGTCCCGGTCATCCCCGCGACCGTGTCGTTCTTCCCGGCGTTCCTCCTGCTCGTGCCCGGCACGGTGGGCCTCGTCGCGGTCGCGACCTTCGACCCCGTCGCGCTCGCGACGCCACTCGCGACCTTCGTCAGCCTCTGCGTCGGGACGAAGATCGGCGGCCTGCTCCCCGGCCTGTTCCGCCGGACCGCGCCGCACCGCAGCCAGACGGACTGACCGCTCGCGGCGCGCCGCGAGCGGGGCCGGGCCGGCTCCCTCGAGCCGCGTCGCAGCACGGCCCGGCGGCCTGTCCCTGTGCACCGCACCGGGGCCGGGCTCGCTCGCACCGCACCGAACCAGGGTCAGGCTTGCTCGCTCGCGCCGCGCCAGGGTCAGGCTGGGTCCCTCGCGCCGCGCCGTGCCAGGGTCAGGCTGGGTCCCTCGCGCCGCGCCGCGGTCAGGCCGGATCCGTCGGACGGGAGGCGCGGTGCGGGCCCGTACCGCGCCTCCCGTCCGACGGATCCGGCCTGACCGCGGCGCGGCGCGAGGGACCCAGCCTGACCCTGGCACGGCGCGGCGCGAGGGACCCAGCCTGACCCTGGCGC
>CAJYUW010000010.1 GCA_913778205.1 uncultured Curtobacterium sp. | reverse complement strand
GACGTCCCGGTGGCCGAGCTGCTGGACGCGGTGCGCGCGATCTAGACGCGACTATCACCGGACTGGAGGCACGTGGCGGGTCCGCCACGTGCCTCCAGTCCGTTCTGGGGTACGCTGGTCGCCGACTTCCGCGACGTTCCACTGCGGAAGCGACTCAGCTGAATACGGAGGCACCTCGGTGAAGATCGATCTCGCAGTCCTGCGACTCATGGAGCGCGAGCGGGAGATCCCGTTCGAAGAACTCGTCCAGATCATCGAGCAGGCGATCCTGACGGCGTACCACAAGCACACCGCCGAGAACGGCGAGCCGGCGGACGCGCAGTCCCGCGTCGAGCTCGACCGCAAGAGCGGCGAGGTCTCCGTCTACGTGCCCGAGCGCGACGAGGAGGGCACCGTCGTCGGCGAGGCCGTCGACCAGCCCAGCGACTTCGGACGCATCGCGGCCTTCGCGGCGAAGCAGGTCATCAACCAGCGCCTGCGCGACATCGGCGACGACAAGATCCTCGGCCAGTTCCGCGGCAAGGAGGGCGACATCGTCGCGGGCGTGATCCAGCAGGGGCCGAACCCGCGGATGGTGCACGTCGACCTCGGCACCGTCGAGGCGATCCTCCCGCCCGAGGAGCAGGTGCCGGGCGAGGAGTACAAGCACGGCAACCGCATCCGCGTGTACGTCACGAGCGTCGGACGCGGTGCCAAGGGCCCGCAGATCACCGTCTCGCGCACGCACCCGGGCCTGGTCCGCAAGCTGTTCGCGCTCGAGGTCCCCGAGATCGCGTCGGGCGTCGTGGAGATCACCTCCCTCGCGCGTGAGGCGGGGCACCGCACGAAGCTCGCGGTCAAGGCGAACGAACCCGGCGTCAACGCGAAGGGGGCGTGCATCGGCGAACTCGGCGCGCGTGTCCGGGCGGTGACGACGGAGCTCGGTGCCGAGAAGATCGACATCGTCGACTGGTCGCCCGACCTCGCGACCTTCGTGGCGAGTGCGCTGTCGCCCGCGAAGGTGACGAGCGCGTTCGTGCTCGACGCCTCGACGAAGGCCGTGCGGGCACTCGTGCCGGACTACCAGCTGTCGCTCGCGATCGGCAAGGAGGGGCAGAACGCCCGCCTGGCCGCGAAGCTGACCGGCGCGCGGATCGACATCCAGCCCGACTCGATCCTCGACGGGGACGACTGAGCGCAGCCGCGCACACGCGCAGCTGTCCGTGCGTCTTCCGTCCACGACGGCGGCGTTTCGCTGCCGGCGTGGACGGACCGGGCGTGCCGGATCGCGTCCGTCCGAGGCAAGGAGTAAGGTGGAACCCGTCAGAACGTGCATCGGCAGTCGTCGTCGCGCGCCCCGATCCTCCCTCCTCCGTGTCGTCGCCCTCGGCGACGGGCGAGTCGTGGCGGATCCGAAAGCAGTCATGCCGGGCCGGGGAGCGTGGCTCACCCCGACGGTCGATGCCTACGAACTGGCCGTCAAGCGCCGGGCCTTCCGCCGGGCACTTCGGCTGGATCGCGAACCCGACACGTCCTCGGTGCTCGAGTACCTGCAAGGCCTCACGGCCGAAGGGTCGTCCGAGCGCCCGGACACGACAGAACAGGCTGAACGGCTTATGGACAACTGATGAGCGGCTCGAAATGAGACCCGTCATCCAGTGAGTCCTGCCCCTTCACGGGGCAGGACCCGTGAAGGAGAACAGTGGCAAAACCACGCGTACACGAGATCGCATCCGAACTCGGTGTCGACAGCAAGACCGCAATGGAGAAGCTCAAGGAGCTCGGCGAGTTCGTCAAGGGCCCGAGCTCCAGTGTGGAACCCCCCGTCGCGCGCAAGCTCCGTGCTGCGCTGCAGGCGGACGGCGCCGCGGCGTCGAAGGCGCCCGCCGCCGGTGCAGCCGCGCCGAAGCCCGGTGCCGCCGCCCCGAAGCCGGGTTCGGCCTCGCGGTCGGCAGCGCCGAAGCCCGGTGCGAAGCCCGGTCCGGCGACCCCCGCGCCCGCTCCGTCGGCGCCCGCCGCTGAGCAGCCCGCCTCGGACGCGCCGGTCCCGGCCGCGCCGAAGTCGGTCGCGCAGCGCCAGGCCGAGGCAGAGGCCGCACAGAAGGCAGCCGCTGCCGAGAAGGCGTCCGGCACGGACGGTGGCGCGGCGAAGCCCGGCACCCCGAAGCCGAACACGGCGTCCGGCCCGAAGCCGGGTGGCCCGAAGCCGGGCGCGCGTCCGGGCAACAACCCGTACGCCTCGAGCCAGGGCATGGGCTCCCGCCCGCCGCGCCCCGGCAACAACCCGTACTCGCAGAACCAGGGCATGGGCCAGCGCCCCGCTGCCGGTCAGGGTGGCGGCAACGGCATCCCGCGTCCGGCCCCGCCGCGTCCCGGTGTCCCGCGCCCCGGTGCGCCCCGTCCCGGTGGCCCCGGCCAGCAGGGTCGTCCGAACGGCTTCGGGCAGCGCCCGGGCCAGGGTGGCGGCCGTGGTGGTCAGGGTGGCGGCTTCAACCGTCCCGGTGGTGCCGGTGGCGGCGCCGGTGGTGGCTTCAGCCGCCCGGCGTTCAGCGGCCCGCGCCCCGCCGGTGGCGGTGGCCGTGGTCGTGGTCCCGGTGGTGGCACCGCCGGTGCGTTCGGTCGCGGTGGCGGCAAGAGCCGTGCCCGCAAGTCGAAGCGGACGAAGCGCGCCGAGTACGAGATGCGGCAGGCGCCGTCGCTCGGCGGCGTGCAGGTCCCGCGCGGCGACGGCAACACGGTCATCCGTCTGCGTCGCGGTGCGAGCATCTCGGACTTCGCGGACAAGATCGACGCGAGCCCCGGCAACCTCGTGACGGTGCTGTTCCACCTCGGTGAGATGGCGACCGCCACGGAGTCCCTGGACGAGGCGACGTTCGAGGTCCTCGGCGAGGAACTGGGCTACAAGATCCAGATCGTCTCGCCGGAGGACGAGGACAAGGAGCTCCTCGAGGGCTTCGACATCGACCTCGAGGGCGAACTCGAGGACGAGGACGACTCGGTGCTGCAGCAGCGGCCCCCGGTGGTCACCGTCATGGGTCACGTCGACCACGGCAAGACCCGCCTCCTCGACGCGATCCGCAACTCGAAGGTCGTCGAGGGCGAGGCCGGTGGCATCACCCAGCACATCGGTGCGTACCAGATCGTCACCGAGCACGAGGGCGCCGAGCGTCCGATCACGTTCATCGACACCCCGGGTCACGAGGCGTTCACCGCTATGCGTGCCCGTGGTGCGCAGGTGACCGACATCGCGATCCTCGTGGTCGCGGCGGACGACGGCATCATGCCCCAGACGATCGAGGCGCTGAACCACGCCCAGTCGGCCGGTGTGCCGATCGTGGTCGCGGTGAACAAGATCGACAAGGAAGGCGCGAACCCGGCCAAGGTCCGCCAGCAGCTCACCGAGTACAACCTGGTGGCCGAGGAGTACGGCGGCGACGTCATGTTCGTCGACGTGTCGGCCCGCCAGAACATCGGCATCCAGGACCTCCTGGACGCGGTGCTGCTCACTGCCGACGCCGGTCTCGACCTGCGTGCGAACCCCGACAAGGACGCCCGCGGTGTGGCGATCGAAGCGCGACTCGACAAGGGTCGTGGTTCGGTGGCGACCGTGCTCATCCAGTCCGGCACGCTCCACGTCGGTGACGCCATCGTCGCGGGCACGGCCTACGGTCGCGTCCGTGCGATGACGGACGAGAACGGTGTCGCCGTCCAGGCAGCGACCCCGTCGCGTCCGGTCCAGGTGCAGGGTCTGTCGTCGGTGCCGCGCGCCGGTGACACGTTCCTCGTCACCGAAGAGGACCGCACGGCCCGCCAGATCGCCGAGAAGCGTGAGGCCGCCGAGCGCAACGCCCAGCTGGCCAAGGCCCGCAAGCGCATCTCGCTCGAGGACTTCACCCGCGCACTCGAAGAGGGCAAGGTCGACTCGCTCAACCTCATCATCAAGGGTGACGTCTCCGGTGCCGTCGAGGCGCTCGAGCAGTCGCTCCTCGACATCGAGGTGGACGACAGCGTCCAGCTGCGCATCCTGCACCGCGGTGTGGGTGCGATCACGGAGTCGGACATCGACCTCGCCACGATCGACAACGCGATCGTCGTCGGGTTCAACGTCCGTCCGGACGTCAAGGCCCGCGAGCGTGCGGCCCGCGAAGGCATCGACGTGCGCTTCTACTCGGTCATCTACAACGCACTCGAGGACATCGAGCAGTCCCTCAAGGGCATGCTCAAGCCCGAGTACGAAGAGGTCCAGTCGGGCGTCGCGGAGATCCGCGAGGTGTTCCGTTCCTCCAAGTTCGGCAACATCGCCGGTGTCATCGTCCGCTCCGGCACGATCACCCGCAACGCCAAGGCGCGCGTCATCCGCGAGGGTGTCGTCATCGCCGACGGTCTGGCGATCGAGTCCCTGCGTCGCTTCAAGGACGACGTCACCGAGGTCCGCACGGACTTCGAGGCCGGTATCGGTCTGGGCAAGTACAACGACATCCAGATCGGTGACGAGATCGAGACGACCGAGCTCGTCGAGAAGCCGCGCGACTAGTCGCCTGGCTATCCTGGACCCCGCCGTTCCCCCGGGAGCGGCGGGGTCCACCCGTTCCACCAGAAGAATCCCTGCCCCAGGAGGCACCCATGGCTGACCCGCAGCGCGCCCGCAAGATGGCGGACCGCATCAAGGAGGTCGTCGCACGCCGGCTCGACAAGGGTCTCCGCGACCCGCGCCTCGGCTTCGTGACCATCACCGACGTCCGTGTCACCGGGGACCTGCAGCACGCGTCCGTGTTCTACACCGTCTACGGCACCGACGAGGAGCGGGAAGGCTCGGCAGCGGCGCTCAAGGCCGCGACCGGCATGCTCCGCAGCGAGGTCGGCAAGAACATCACGGCGCGGCTCACCCCGTCGCTCGAGTTCATCGCGGACGCCCTCCCGGAGACCTCGGCGCACATGGAGGACCTGCTCGCGCAGGCCCAGGCGCGGGACGCCCAGGTGCGTGCGGCCTCCGCCGGAGCGCAGTACGCCGGCGACGCCGACCCGTACAAGCACGACGACGACGACGAGGACACCGACCGGGCGTAGCCCTCACCCGTGCGGGAGCGTGTACCCGCCCGCATCGTCGCCGACGGCCAGTCCGTCGGCCAGGAGCGAGGCGAGTGCACGCTCCCGTTGTTCGCCGTCCGGCCAGACGAGGTCGATCTCGGAGCGCGGCACCGGCACGTCGCTGGCGCGGAGCTCGGCCATGATGAGGCCCCGCACCTGACGGTCGCTGCCCGCGAACCGCGCCTGCTTCGGCGCGCGGGGACCCTCGTGCTCCGGGTAGCCCGCCGCACGCCAGGCGCAGCGGTCGGCGATCGGGCAGGCGTCGCACGCGGGGGAGCGGGCGACGCACACGAGCGCGCCGAGCTCCATCGCGGCGGCGTTCGTCGCGGCGGCGTCCGCACGGTCCGTCGGCAGCACCGACTCCATGAGTGGGAGGTCCTGCTTCGCCTTCGCGGGACCGGGCTGTCCCTGTCCGAGCAGTGCCCGCGCCAGGACCCGGCGGACGTTGACGTCGACCACCGGGTGGCGGTCGCCGTACGCGAACACCGCCACCGCGCGCGCCGTGTAGTCCCCGATACCGGGCAGGGCGAGGAGTGCGTCGACGTCCCGCGGCACGACGTTGTCGTGCTCCTCGGCGATCACGGTCGCCGCCGCGTGCAGCGCGAGCGCACGTCTCGGGTAGCCGAGCCGGTCCCAGGCCCGTACCGCCTCCGCCGGAGGGGAGTCCGCGAGGTCGCGAGGCGTCGGCCACCGGGTGAGCCACGCCTCCAGTCGGGGGACGACGCGAGCGACCTGCGTCTGCTGCAGCATGATCTCGCTGACGAGCGTGCCCCACGCGGGGAAGCCGGGGCGGCGCCAGGGCAGGTCCCGCGCCTCGGCGCGGAACCAGGCGACCAGCGGGGTGGCGAGGTCGGGTCGTCCGGCCGTCGCGGGGTTGCCGTCCACGGCCGGCTCGGACCGCCTGGAGGCTCGGCGCGCGTTCACCAGGACAGCCTACGGTGGCCGCATGGCACGCTGGGCACCGCAGGAGACCGACACGATGGCCGCGATCGCGGCCGAGGCGATCGCACAGGTCGGCACGAACCGCACCGTCATCGGGATTGACGGACAACCGGGCACCGACCTCGAGCACGTCGCCGCGGCGCTCGTCGCCGGGTTCGAGCAGCACGGCGTCCCGGCGACGGCGGCAGCGGCGCCGTCGGCCTCGGCCGACGCGCTGCGGGCAGATCTCGTCGCACCGTTCCGGTCCACGGGTGCCGGGCCCGGCGTGCTCGTCGTGCACGGTCACGGCACGCTCGACCCCGGGGTGCGCGGACTCTGGCGCTGGTCGATGTGGGTCGAACAGGAGCAGGGTCGGCTCGAGCGCCGGGCCGACGTGAAGATCGCGGCGTCCGCCATCCTCGACGTCAGCGATCCGGAGCACCCCCGCCGGGAGTGGAACGACGCCTGCTGAGCAGCGCTGGTACCCTCTCCGGGTGCTCGAATCGCCGCCGGACGGGATCCTCCTCGTCGACAAGCCACAGGGGATCTCCAGCCACCGGGTCGTGTCGATCGCTCGGCGGCGGCTGGGACTGAAGAAGATCGGCCACGCCGGGACCCTCGACCCGATGGCGACCGGGCTCCTGCTGCTCGGTGCCGGGCCGTCCACGCGCCTGCTGACGCACCTCGTCGGGCTGGGCAAGACCTACACCGCGACGATCCGGCTCGGGGTCTCGACCGACTCGGACGACGCCGACGGCGACCCCGTCGCCGCGGCCGGCGTCTCCGGTGCCGACGTGTCCGAGGCAGCGGTCGAGGCCGCGGTCGCCGCGCAGCGGGGTCAGATCGACCAGGTGCCGTCGACCGTGAGCGCCATCAAGGTGGACGGTCGACGCGCGTACGACCTCGCGCGACGGGGCGAGGAGGTCGTGCTGCGCTCGCGCACTGTCACGGTCTCCCGGTTCGACGTCACCGGCCGCGAGCACCACACGGTGTCCGTGGACGGCGCCGACGTGCAGGTCGTGGACCTCGACGTCGTCGTCTCCTGCTCGTCCGGGACCTACGTCCGGGCCCTCGCCCGGGACGTCGGCGCGGCGCTCGGCACGGGGGCGCACCTGACCGCGCTCCGGCGGATCGACGTGGGCCCCTTCCACGTCGACGACGCCCTGGACATCGAGGACGACGCCGTCGACGTCCGTGCCGCCCTCCTCCGACCCGTGGACGTGGCACGGACGCTGTTCCCGACGGTGGCGCTCGACGCGGCGTCCGCCAAGGACCTCGCCGACGGCAAGCGGGTCCGCGCCGAGCACCCCGACCACGAGGGTCCGGTCGCCGCGATCGCGTCCGGTTCGGACCGGCTCGTCGGGCTCGTCTCGGTGCGCCGGGGCCAGCTCCGGGTCATCACCAACTTCCCCACGACGACAGGAGCCTGACCCGTGATCGAGTGGTTCATGTGGGTCCAGCTCGTCGTCGCGGTCGTCGCAGGGCTGTTCGCCGTCGTGGTCGGGTTCATCGGGTGGAAGCCGAACGACTACACGGTCGGCTCGCTCGTCCTCGTCGAGCTGCTGCTCCTCGCACAGGGCGTCATCTCGCTCGTGCTGCCCGCGGTCGGGAGCCCGCCGGCCGGCAACGCGCTCGAGTTCGGCGTGTACGCGGTGTCGGTGCTCCTCGTCCCGCCGGCCGCGATCGTCTGGGCGCTCATCGACCGGACGCGGTGGAGCACGGTCGTCCTCGGAGCGGGGGCGTTCACCGTAGCCGTCATGGTCTACCGGATGTACCAGATCTGGTTCGCGCTGAACTGAGGCGCGTCCGCCAGCCGGCGTCCGGCCCGGTGGCTGCATCGCGTGGCCGGCGTCGGGCACGGTGGGCGTCGGGTCCGGCCGGCGTCGGGCACGGTGGGCGTCGGGTCCGGCCGGCGTCGGTAGAATCGGTGCAATGGCGACCAGATCCTCACTCGCGACCGGCGTCGGCCGCGTCCTCATCGCCGTCTACGGCATCCTCGCGCTGGCCGCGACGGGTCGCAGCGTCGTGCAGATCATCGAGAAGTTCTCCTTCGCGCCCGTCGCGTACACGCTGAGCGCGGTCGCCGCGGTCGTCTACATCGTCGCGATGGTCGCCCTCATCGCCCCCGGACGAGCCTGGTACCGCGTGGCGTGCGTCACCATCGGCTTCGAGATGGTCGGCGTGCTCGTCGTCGGCACGCTCTCGCTGATCGACCACCAGCTGTTCCCCGACGACACCGTGTGGTCCTACTACGGCCTCGGCTACCTCTTCGCGCCGCTCGTCCTCCCGATCGCCGGCCTCTCGTGGCTCCGCAAGCACCACCGGACGGCCGTGCAGGCGACCCCGGTGACCGACAGTCGGTCGGACGCGACACCGACCGCCCCCGTGGGCGAGTAGGGACGGCCGTGCAGTACTACGACGACCTCGCCGACGTGGCCCAGGGCTTCGGACCGAGCGCCGTGACGATCGGGAAGTTCGACGGCGTGCACGTGGGCCACCGCGCGGTGATCGCCCACCTCGAGCAGTCGGCCCGGCAGCAGGGGCTCGTGTCGACCGTGGTCACGTTCGACCGCCACCCCCTGAGCGTGATCGACCCGGTGAAGACGCCCCCTGCCCTGACGAGCATCGCCCAGCGGCGCGAACTCCTCGAGGACGTCGGCGTCGACGCGACCGTGCTGCTCCGCTTCGACCACGACCTCCAGTCGAAGGAGCCGGAGGACTTCGTCTCCGAGATCCTCGTGGACACGCTGCACGCGCGCTACGTCTTCGTCGGCAGCGACTTCCGCTTCGGGCACCGCGGCGCCGGGGACGTCACCCTGCTCCGCAGCCTGGGGGAGCGCCACGGATTCACCGTCGAGCTCATCGACGACGTCGACCTGGTGGACGACGTCCGCCCCGCCGGGGAGCGTCGGGTGTCCTCGACGTGGATCCGTGAGCTGCTCGGCGACGGCCGGGTCGCCGAGGCCGCACGGCTGCTCGGACGCGAGCACGCCGTCCGGAGCGTCGTCGTGCACGGCAACCAGCGGGGCCGGGCGATGGGCTACCCCACCGCCAACCTCGACCCGCACTGCGAGGGCTTCGTCCCGGCGGACGGCGTCTACGCGGCCCGCGTACTGCACGACGGGAGGGTGTACCCGGCCGCGGTGTCGGTCGGCAACAACCCGACGTTCGACGGCGTCCCGGAGAAGCAGATCGAGGCGCACCTGCTCGACGTCGACATCGACCTGTACGGCGACACGATCGCGGTGCTGTTCGTCTCGTACGTCCGCGGCATGGTCAAGTTCTCGTCGATGGACGAGCTCGCCGCCCAGATGCGGCAGGACGACCTCGACATCCGGCTCCTGCTCGGGCTGCCCGCGCCGGTCTGACCGGGCCGCTGGCGAGGCCGAGGCCGCGCTGCCCCGGAAGCGACGCCGGCGCGAGAGCGACAGATCGCGGTGTCGCTCTCGCGAGCGCGACAGATCGGCGCACGTCCGGCCGTCGGTTCTGTCGCCCTCGCGGCAGTGCTGGCGGGAGAGCAGGCGCGGCTGCCGCCCGCGTGGTGCACGCCACGCGCCAACACGGACGCCGCGGGTCGCAGGGCACTCGCGACACGGACGCCGTTCGAGCTCGCGGCGCGCGGCCCACCGCGTGCTCGCGGCAGGCGGCGGACGGCGTGCGAATGCAGGACGCCCCGCGACCGATCGGTCGCGGGGCGTCTTGGAGGTTCCCGGACTCAGCCGCCGAGCGCGTCGAGCCAGATCTTCCTGGCGTCGAGTGCCTCTCGGGCGTCCTTGATCTTGCGGGCGTCGCCGGACTCCTCGGCCGCGGCGAGCTCCGACTCGAGCTTGCCGATGGCGTCCTCGAGTTGGCTGGCGAGTCCGGTCTGGCGGGCCTTCCGCTCCGGGTCCGACGCCTTCCAGTGTGCGTCCTCGAGGCTCCGCACGTGGTCCTCGACCTGCCGCAGTCGGTCCTCGATTCGCCGGACGTCACCGCGGGGGACCTTGCCGATCTCGTCCCACCGGCGCTGGATGCCCGTGAGGGTCCGGCGAGCCGCGACGCGGTCGGTCTCCTGCAGCAGCGGTTCGGCCTCGGTCAGGAGGGCCTGCTTCGCCTCGAGGTTCGCGGAGAACTCCTCGTTCTCGACCGCGGCCTCGGCGTGACGCTGCTCGAACAGCACATCGCCCGCGGCCTTGAACCGGGCCCAGAGCGCGTCGTCGTGGCGCTTGCCGGCCCGGCCGGCACGCTTCCAGTCGTCGAGCAGCTGCCGGTAGGCGGGGATGGCGTCGGAGCCGCGGGGCGCGAGCGCCTCGGCCTGCGCCACGAGGTCCTGCTTGCGGCTGCGGGCGTCGCGGTGCTGCGCGTCGAGCTCCGAGTAGAACGCGCGACGGTGCTGGTCGACGGTCGAGCGGGCGGACCGGAACCGCTTCCAGAGCTCGTTCGCCTCGTTCTTGGGGATCCGCGGCCCGTCGTGCTGGTGCTGTTGCCAGCGGGCGAAGACGTCGTCGAGCTGCGCGGTGATCTGCTTCCACTGCGCGCGTGCGGGGTCGACCGCGGCGAGGCCCTCGGCCTCCTCGACCAGCGCCGTGCGGTACGCGAGCGCCTCGGTCAGTGCCTGCTGTGCCTGCTCGGCCTGCTCCTTGGTGAGCGAGCCGACCTGGTCGGACAGCGCCGACACACGGTCCTCGAGGGACTTGAGGTCGCCGACGACCCGCGCGTCGGTCAGCTGCTCGCGGAGGTGCGCGACGGTCCGGGAGACGTCGTTCGCGGAGGCGCCGCGCTGGACGCGCTGCTCGGCGATCTTCACCTGGCCCTCGAGGTCGGCGTACTTCCGGGAGAAGTAGGCGAGGGCCTCGTCAGCGGTGGCGTCCGGGTACTCGCCGACGGCTCGCTCGCCGTCGCCGTACCGGACGTACACCGTCCCGTTCTCGTCGACCCGCCCCCAGGTCGTTGCTTCGTCAGATCCCACAGGTCTCGCCTCGATCGTGGTCGTGCATCGCCGACGTCCCCGTCGGCACGGTCAGGTCGTCAGCCTATTGCACGGAAGGGCCGCGGGGACGGCCGGGGACGACGGGTTGTGGACTACTGCTCGCGCTCGATGGTCGCGCCGGTGATCGTGGTCGTCACCTTCGGCTCGCCGGTGCCGTCGCTGCCGGGGTCCGAGATGCCCTTCGACGTGATCTTCGACACGAGGTCGGAGAGGCCGCTCGTGACCTTGCCGACGACGGTGTAGCCGCCCGTCGAGCCGTCGAGGGTGGTGTCCCCGGTCACGATGAAGAACTGCGTGGACTGCGAGTAGGGGGAGGAGCTCCTGGCGATCGCGATCGTGCCCTTCGCGTACTGGCCGTCGCTCGGCACGTTCTCGAGCGGGCCGTACTGGAAGCCGGCGTCGCCGGTGCCGTCCCCGTTCGCCGAACCGCACTGCAGGAACTGCAGCCCCGTGCTGTCCGCGAGCCGGTGGCACGTGGTGCCCTGGTAGAACCGCTCCTTGATGAGCTGGATCTCGACGCTGGCCGCCTGGGGGGCCTTCTGCCCGTCGAGCTCGATGCCGAGCCGCACGTCCTTGTTGAGCGTCAGCGTGCCGGTCCAGGTGGAGTCCTTCGCGATGGACCTGCTCGGCACCTTCCCGGTGTTCGCCGCGGTCGCGCTCGGCGTCGGCGTCGCGGTGGCCGAGGCGCTCGCGTCCGCCTTCCCGGAGCCCTGGGCACCCGCGAACGCGAGCTGCGACCCGGTCGCGAGGGCGGCCACGACGACCAGGACCACCGCGCCGACCAGGTTGTCCCGCACGCGTCGGCGACGCTGCCGGTCGTGCACGCCCCGGCGGGCCTGGTAGAGACGGAGGCGCTCACGCGCCTCGCGGTTGTCACGCGCCTGGTTCTTCGGTGCCACGGTGCTGATCGGGCCTCTCGTCTCGACTGTGCGACGAGCGTAGCGGACCGGCACCGCCGTCGGCCTGGAGGCACGGGGCGGGTCCGCACCGTGCCTCCAGGCCGGTGACGGGTGCTGTCGGTGGCGACGCCTAGGCTGGATCCCATGGCGACGGACCGTTCGGGCATCAACGCGCCCACCACGGGTGGGCGGGCCGGGCTCGCCCAGGGTTCCGTGCCGCTCGCGGTGCGGATGCGGCCCACCTCGCTCGACGAGGTCGCCGGCCAGCAGCACCTGCTCGGCCGCGGGTCGCCGCTCGTGCAGCTCGCGACCGGCGCGCGGGAGAACCCCGGCGGCGTCTCGGTCATCCTCTGGGGGCCGCCCGGCACCGGCAAGACCACCCTCGCGCAGGCGATCGCCCGGCAGTCCGGTCGTGAGTTCGTCGAGCTGTCCGCCGTGACCGCCGGCGTGAAGGACGTTCGAGAGGTGATGGAGCGGGCGCTCGCGCACCGCGACCTCTACGGGTCGACGACCGTCCTCTTCCTCGACGAGATCCACCGGTTCAGCAAGGCGCAGCAGGACGCCCTGCTCCCTGGAGTCGAGAACGGGTGGGTGATCCTCATCGCGGCGACGACCGAGAACCCGTCGTTCTCGGTGATCTCGCCGCTGCTGTCCCGCTCGCTCCTGCTCACGCTCAAGCCGCTCACCGACGGCGACCTCGGCATGCTCGTCGACCGCGCGGTGGAGGACCCGCGCGGCCTCGGCGGTGCGGTGGTCCTCGGGGACGAGGCCCGGGCCGCGATCGTGCGCCTGGCCTCCGGGGACGCGCGTCGTGCCCTGACGGCGCTCGAGGCCGCCGCGGCGTCGGCGGCGGCCGCCCAGGAGGAGGACGACGACACCGTGCCGGTGGTGGACGCCGACACCGTGGCGGCCGCCGTGGACCGCGCGCTGCTGCGCTACGACCGGCAGGGCGACGAGCACTACGACGTCATCAGCGCCTTCATCAAGTCCGTGCGGGGGAGCGACGTCGACGCCGCGCTGCACTACCTCGCCCGCATGATCGAGGCCGGCGAGGACCCCCGGTTCATCGCCAGGCGCATCATCATCTCGGCCTCCGAGGACATCGGCATGGCGGACCCCCAGGCACTCCCGATCGCGGTGGCCGCGGCGCAGGCGGTCCAGCTCATCGGCATGCCGGAGGGGCGCATACCCCTGGCCGAGGCCGTCGTGTACCTCGCGACCGCGCCGAAGTCGAACGCGTCGTACAACGGCGTCAACCAGGCGATCGCGGACGTCAAGGCGGGGCGGATGGGGGTCGTACCGACGCACCTCCGCGACGCCCACTACCCCGGCGCGAAGCGGCTCGGGCACGGCAAGGGCTACGTCTACTCCCACGACGCCGAGCACGGGGTCGCCCAGCAGCAGTACCTGCCCGACGCACTCGAGGGCACGGAGTACTACACGCCGACGACCAACGGGTACGAGCGTGAGGTCGGCCCGCGCCTCGAACGCCTCCGGAGGATCACGCGCGGCGAGTAGTCCCGACGGCGACTTGCTGCTATCGTTGACGGGCCTACGTCCTGGTCCTCGCGTGCGGCTGCGTCGAGGACAGAGTGCCACAGCAGTGGCACGGGGACAGAGGTTCGGACTGTAGCCGTCCGATCCCACAGGCTCATCCCTCTGGATCCCTTCGCGGGGTTCGTCGGTGCATGCGTGCGCCGGGGCCCGCGATCCGTTCAGTTCAGTACAGAAAAGGACCCTGTGTCTACCAAGTCCCGCTCCCGTAGCAAGACCCGCCTCTCCCGCGCGCTCGGCATCCCGCTGACCCCGAAGGCGGCCCGCTACCTCGAGAAGCGCCCCTACGGCCCCGGTGAGCACGGCCGTACCCGCCGTCGTGCGGACAGCGACTACGCCGTCCGCCTCCGTGAGAAGCAGCGTCTGCGCGCCCAGTACGGCATCCGCGAGAAGCAGCTCCGCATCGTCTTCGAAGAGGCCCGCAAGACGAAGGGCCTGACCGGTGAGAACCTGGTCGAGCTCCTCGAGCAGCGCCTCGACGCCCTCGTCCTCCGTGCCGGCTTCGCCCGCACCACGGCGCAGGCCCGCCAGATGATCGTGCACCGCCACATCCTCGTCGACGGCAAGCTCGTCGACCGTCCGTCCTTCCGCGTGAAGGAGGGGCAGCTCATCCACGTGAAGCAGCGCTCCGAGTCCCTCGAGCCGTTCCAGGTCGCCGCCGCCGGTGGGCACCAGGAAGTCCTGCCGAAGGTCCCGGGCTACCTCGAGGTCGAGATCGACAAGCTGCAGGCCCGCCTCGTGCGTCGCCCGAAGCGCGCCGAGGTCCCCGTGACCTGTGAAGTGCAGCTCGTCGTCGAGTACTACGCAGCGCGCTGATCTCCTGATCACCCACGAACGGCGGGTCGTCCTCTTGCGAGGGCGGCCCGCCGTTCCGTGTTCCCGCTCAGCACCGCCACTAAGCTTGTCGGGCGTGCACACCACGCACGCGAGAGGGAGAGGCACCGTGAAGCAGCTGTTCTTCGTCGCCGTCGGCGTCGTCATCGGGTTCGCCGTCGCGCACCAGGTCGCGAACACCCCCGGCGGCGCGCGCTTCTTCGCCGACGTGAACGCGCGGACGAAGGCCTTCGCGGACGCCGTGGCCGACGGGTACAAGTCCCGCGACGCCGAGCTCCGCACCGACGTCTGAGCGCGGTCACCGACCGACGGACGTCCTCCTCCCACGCACTCGACCTGAAACCAGGAAGCACCATGCAGACCGCAGAGATCCGCCGCCGTTGGCTCCAGTTCTTCGGCGACCGCGGGCACACCGTCGTCCCGTCCGCGTCGCTCGTCTCGGACGACCCGTCGCTCCTGTTCACGGTGGCCGGCATGGTCCCGTTCATCCCGTACCTCACCGGGCTCGTCCCGGCGCCGTACCCCCGTGCGACCAGCGTGCAGAAGTGCATCCGCACGAACGACATCGAAGAGGTCGGCAAGACCCCGCGGCACGGCACGTTCTTCCAGATGAACGGCAACTTCTCGTTCGGCGACTACTTCAAGGAGCAGGCGATCCAGTACGCCTGGGAGCTCCTGACGACGTCGGAGTCCGACGGCGGCCTCGGGTTCTCGCCGGACGACCTCTGGGTCACGGTGTACGAGGACGACGACGAGGCGATCGCGTTCTGGAAGCAGCACTCGTCGCTGCCCGACGAGCGGATCCAGCGGCTCGGCAAGGACACCAACTACTGGTCGACCGGGCAGCCCGGTCCGGCCGGCCCGTGCTCGGAGATCTTCTTCGACCGCGGCCCGGCGTACGGCATCGACGGCGGCCCGGCGACGGACGACGACCGCTACGTCGAGATCTGGAACCTCGTCTTCATGCAGTACCAGATCGCCGACGTGCGGTCTAAGTACGACTTCGAGATCACCGGCGAGCTGCCGAACAAGAACATCGACACCGGCATGGGCCTCGAGCGCGTCGCGTTCATCAAACAGGGCGTCGACAACATGTACGAGATCGACCAGGTCCGTCCGGTCCTCGACAAGGCCGCGGAGGTGTCCGGCCGTCGCTACGGCGCGGACCACGAGGACGACGTCCGGATGCGCGTCATCGCCGACCACGTGCGCTCCGCGCTCATGCTCATCGCCGACGGCGTCTCGCCGTCGAACGAGGGCCGCGGCTACATCCTGCGTCGGCTCCTGCGCCGCACGGTGCGCGCGATGCGCCTGCTCGGCGTCGAGGGCGCGACGTTCCCCGATCTCTTCCCGGCGTCGCGGGACGCCATGCAGGACGCCTACCCCGAGGTCGCCGAGGGCTACGACCGCATCGCCCGCATCGCCTACGCGGAGGAGGAGACGTTCCTCCGCACGCTCGCGCAGGGCACGACGATCCTCGACGTCGCGGTCGAGCGCGCGAAGGCGGACGGCAAGCCCGCGATCGGCGGCGACACCGCGTTCCTGCTGCACGACACGTTCGGCTTCCCGATCGACCTGACGCTCGAGATGGCCGAGGAGGCCGGGGTCCAGGTCGACCGCGGCGCGTTCGACACGCTCATGTCCGAGCAGCGTGCCCGCGCGAAGGCCGACGCGAAGAGCAAGAAGACCGCCCTCGCCGACCTCAGCGTCTACAGCGCCTTCCGGGCGAAGGGCGAGACCACGTTCCTCGGGTACGACACGCTCGAGGCCGAGACCTCCGTCCTCGGCATCATCGTCGACGGGGTCAGCGTCGACCGCGCGGTCGCGGGCGACATCGCCGAGGTGATCCTCGGCGAGACCTCCCTCTACGCGGAGTCCGGCGGCCAGGACGCCGACCAGGGATCGATCGTCGGCAACGGCTTCGACCTGGAGGTCCTCGACGTCCAGCGCCCGGTCACCGGCCTGTGGAGCCACACCGTGCAGGTCCGGTCCGGAGAGGTCGGCGTCGGTGACGCGGCCACGACGGTGGTCGACGCCGAGTACCGCCGCGGTGCGACCCAGGCCCACTCGGCGACGCACCTCGTCAACGCGGCGCTCCGGGACATCCTCGGCCCGGAGGCGCTGCAGGCGGGTTCGTACAACAAGGCCGGGTACATGCGGCTCGACTTCTCGTGGTCGCAGCCGGTCTCGCTCGAGACCCGTTCCGAGATCGAGGACGTCGTGAACACCGCGATCCGCTCGGACCTCGAGGTCTCCACCCGGGTGCTCCCGCTGGCCGAGGCGAAGGAACTCGGCGCGCAGGCGCTCTTCGGCGAGAAGTACGGCGCCGAGGTCCGGATGGTCGACATCGGTGGCCCGTGGTCGCGTGAGCTCTGCGGCGGCACACACGTCGGCTCCAGCGCGCAGGTCGGGCTCGTCAACCTCGTCGGGGAGGCCAGCGTCGGTTCGACCAACCGCCGTGTCGAGGCGCTCGTGGGCATCGAGGGCTTCCGCGACCTCGCGGTCGAGCGGACCATCGTGTCGCAGCTCTCGAGCGCGCTCAAGGCGCCGCGCGAGGACCTCCCGACCCGGATCCAGTCGCTCATGGACGAGCTGAAGACCGCCCAGAAGCGGATCGCCGAGTTCGAGTCGGCCAACCTCCAGCAGCGTGTCCCGGCCATCACACGACAGGCGTCGACCGTGGGTGCGACGACCGTGGTGGCGGAGACCATCGACGGCGTCCAGTCGGCGGACGACCTCCGAGCGCTGGCGACCGGCGTGCGCGCGCAGCTCGGGGACGGCGCATCGGTCGTCGTCCTCGGCGCGGTCGTGAACGGCAAGCCGGTGGTCATCGTCGTGACGAACGACGCAGCCCGCGCGGCCGGCGTCCAGGCCGGCCCGCTCGCGAAGGAGGCCGCGGGCGTCCTCGGCGGCGGTGGCGGCGGCAAGCCGGACCTCGCCCAGGGCGGCGGGACCGACGCGGCGGCGCTGCCCGCGGCGCTGCGCGCCGTGACCGACCGCCTGGCGGCCTGAGCGTGCCCGTCCGTCCCGGGCGGCGGCTCGGCGTCGACGTCGGCCGAGCCCGGATCGGTGTCGCGGTGTGCGACCGTGACGGGTTGCTCGCGACGCCGGTCGAGACGGTGCCTCGTCAGGACGACGTCGACGTCCGGCGGATCCTGGCGATCGCGGACGAGTACGACGTGCTCGAGGTCGTGGTCGGATTGCCGCTGTCGATGTCCGGCGGCGACACCCCCTCGACCGAGGACGCGCGCGCGTTCGCCGCTCGCATCGCCGAGCACCGGCCGGTCCGGCTCGTGGACGAGCGGCTGTCGACCGTGACGGCGCAGCGCGGACTCCACCAGGCCGGACGCAACACGAAGAAGTCCCGGGCCGTGATCGACCAAGCGGCCGCTGTTATCATTCTGCAACACGCGCTCGACCACGAGCGTGCGTCCGGTGCCCCTCCCGGGGCCGAGCTCCCCTGACGGACGGACCCTGCGGCGCAGGCTCCGGCCCCGCTGTGTCGCGGTGCCCTGGTGGAGTCCCCGAACGAGAGACCAGAGGATCCGTTGGCAGACGACCTGGACTGGAACGCGATCATCTCGCCCGCCGGCGACGGCGGACGGCGACGGCCCGGCGACGACGCCGCGTCGGACGACGATCGCCCACTGTCCCGCCGTGAAGCGCGGGCGCGCGAGGCTGCACGATCCGCGGCGGCCGGACCCGAGCGCGACGACCACCCCGCTGACCGGCGCGACGGTGACGGTGATGTGCACCCCGACGGTGCGTCGGCTGCGCAGCGACCGATCGACGAGCGGCCCGCTGCGTTCGACGACGGCACGGCGCCGGGCGCGCGTCGTGACCGCGACCGGCCGGTGTCGCCCGCCGACGCGCCCGTCGCGACCAGCGCGGACGAGCTGCACCCCGAGGTGACCGCCCTCCTCACCGGCGAGCACGTGGTGCCGCGGGACGAGGTCGAGCGAGCCGCGGCAGCAGGCGCCGGCGAGGGTCGTGGCGGGGGAGGCCGTGCCTCCAGGCCGGGGCGGTCACCGCGACCGCCACGTCGACGCGGCCCGCTCATCGCCGGGCTCGTCATCGTGGCGATCGTCGTCGCCGGCGGTGTCGCCGGGTACCGGTTCATCGCGCCGAAGGTGGAGCAGGTGGTGGCGGCGGTCACCGGCGCGCAGGGGTCCGACGACTACAGCGGCGCCGGGACCGGCACGGTGACCATCACGATCCGGCAGGGCGACATCGGCGAGGACGTCGCGAAGACCCTGCAGCGCAGCGACGTCGTGAAGAGCTCGAAGGTCTTCTACAAGCTCCTGCTGCAGTCGCCCGACGTGCAGTTCCAGCCCGGCTCGTACACCCTGAAGAAGGAGATGAGCTCGAAGGCCGCGCTGGCGGCGCTGCAGGACCCGGGGAACGCCGTCAAGGCCTCCATCGTGATCCCCGAGGGCACCGCGCTCAAGGACATCGAGGCCGGCATGGTCTCGAAGGCGGGGCTGACCGAGGCCGAGGTGTCCGCCGCCGCGAAGGACGTGTCCGCGTACGGGCTCCCGGCGAACGTGACGACCCTCGAGGGCTGGCTCTTCCCGGCGACGTACCCGATCAACCCGGGATGGACCGCGAAGCAGTACTTCCAGTCGATGGTGGACACGATGAAGGAGCACCTGGCCGCCGCCGGAGTGGCGGCCGAGGACCAGGAGCGCGTCATCATCTTCGCGTCCCTCGTCCAGAAGGAAGCGGGCCTCGCTGCCGACTACCCGAAGGTCGCCCGGGTGTTCCAGAACCGACTCGACGTCGACATGCCGCTGCAGTCCGACGCCACGGTCGCCTACGGGACCGGGAACACGCACCGCGTCACGACGACCGACGCCGAGCGGGGCGACGCGTCGAACAAGTACAACACCTACGTGCACAAGGGGCTCCCGCCGGCGCCGATCTCCAACCCGGGCGACGTCGCGATCAAGGCCGTAACGAACATGGCGCAGGGCAAGTGGCTGTACTTCGTGACGGTGGACCTCGAGACCGGCCAGACCGTGTTCTCGGACACGTTCGCCGAGCACGAGGCCGCGGTCGCCAAGTTCCAGGCGTGGCTGCGGGCGCACCCGGACTACCAGTAGGCCCGGCGTCGCACGCGACCTCGCTGTGGGAGGATTGACGACATGCTTCGTTGGTTGACCGCCGGTGAGTCCCACGGACCCGAACTGATCGCGATGCTCGAGGGCCTGCCCGCGGGCGTGCCGGTGTCGTTCGAGTCCATCCGAACCGACCTCGCGCGGCGCAAGCTCGGCTACGGCCGTGGCTCCCGCATGAAGTTCGAGCAGGACGAGCTGCACGTCTCCGGCGGTGTCCGGCACGGGTTCTCCCTCGGCAGCCCGATCGCGATCCGGATCGGCAACACGGAGTGGCCGAAGTGGGTCGAGGTGATGAGCCCCGAGCCCGTCGAGCAGACCGAGATGTCGCGGGGTCGTTCGGCACCGCTCACCCGTCCGCGCCCCGGCCATGCCGACCTCGTCGGCATGCAGAAGTACGGGTTCGACGAGGCGCGCCCGATCCTCGAGCGTGCCTCCGCCCGGGAGACCGCGGCCCGGGTGGCGCTCGGCGCCGTCGCCAAGTCCTTCCTCGCCGAGCTCGGCATGCGTTCGGTCGCCCACACGCTCCAGGTCGGCACCGTCCGCGTCCCGGACGGCACCGCGCTCCCGCTCCCGGAGGACGTGGACCGGCTCGACGACGACCAGCTGCGCTGCGCCGACCCGGAGACCTCGGCGCGGATGGTCACCGAGGTCGAGGCCGCGAAGAAGGACGGCGACACCCTGGGCGGCGTCGTCGAGGTCCTGTTCTACGGGGTCCCGCCGGGCCTCGGGTCGCACGTGCAGTGGGACCGGCGGCTGGACGCCCGCCTGGCCGCAGCGATCATGGGCATCCAGGCGATCAAGGGCGTCGAGGTCGGCGACGGCTTCGCGACGGCCGGCCGCCGGGGCTCGGAGGCGCACGACGAGCTCTACCGCGAGGACGGCGAGATCGTCCGGACCACCGACCGCGCGGGCGGCACCGAGGGCGGCATGTCGACCGGGACCGTGCTCCGTGTCCGCGCCGGGATGAAGCCCATCGCGACCGTCCCGCACGCCCTGCACACCATCGACGTCACGACCGGTGACGACGCGTCGGCCCACCACCAGCGGTCCGACGTGTGCGCCGTCCCCGCGTCCGGCGTCGTCGCCGAGGCGATGGTGGCGCTCGTGCTCGCCGACGCCGTGCTCGAGAAGTTCGGCGGGGACAGCCTCGCGGAGACCAAGCGGAACCTCGACGCCTACCTCGCGTCGATCCCGGAGACCCTCCGCTCGCGCCGCACCGAGTCGGCGGACACCACGTCCACGCGGTGAACGCAGGGCAGCGGTCCCAGCAGCAGCGGTCCCAGCAGCAGCGGGCTCGTCGTCTCTCGGCGCCCGTCGTCGTGATCGGCCCGATGGGCGCGGGCAAGTCGAGCGTCGGCAAGCGCGTGGCGAAGGCCCTCGGCGTCCCCTTCACCGACACCGACCGCGTGATCGTCCGGGAGCACGGTCCCATCCCCGCGATCTTCGAGACCCGGGGCGAACCGGCGTTCCGCGCGCTCGAGGCGGCGGCGGTCCGTGACGCCGTGACCACCGGTGGCGTCGTCGCGGTCGGCGGCGGTGCGGTGATGCACGCCGCCACCCGCGAGGTCCTCGCCGGCGCACTCATCGTGCTGCTCACCGTCTCGCCGGAGGCCGTGGCCGAGCGGATCGCCGGGAGCGACCGGCCGCTGCTCGCGAACGGCGGCCTCGACGCGTGGCAGACGATCGCGGACGCACGCGCCGCCACCTACGCGGAGCTCGCGCACGTCGTCGTGGACACCTCGCGTCGGCCCATGTCGCGCGTCGTGGACGACGTCGTGACGTGGGTCCGAGCGCACGAACCGTCAGCCGACGAACCGGGTGACCCGGACCCGTCCGTCCCGTCAGCGATGCCAGGAGGCACCCCGTGACCGAACCCGTCCTGCCCGAGGGCACCACCGAGATCCGCGTCGGCGGGGACGACGGGTACGTCGTCGCGGTCGGGTCCGGCCTGCTGGGCTCGGTGCCCGCGTTGCTCGGACCGCGCGTCGCGAAGGTCCTGATCGTGCACGCGCCCACGCTCGGAGCGCGGGCGAACGACCTCCGCCGTCTGCTCGTCGACGCCGGTCTCGAGGCGCTCATCGCCGAGGTGCCGGACGCCGAGGGTGCCAAGCGCGTCGAGGTCGCGGCGTTCTGCTGGCAGATCATGGGCCAGTCGGACTTCACGCGGACCGACGCCGTGATCGGGCTCGGCGGGGGAGCCGTGACCGACCTCGCGGGCTTCGTCGCCGCGACGTGGCTGCGCGGCGTGCCGTACGTCGCCATCCCGACGAGCGTCCTCGGCATGGTCGACGCGAGCGTGGGCGGCAAGACGGGGATCAACACGAACGAGGGCAAGAACCTCGTCGGCGCGTTCTTCGCACCACGCGCGGTCGTCGCGGACCTCGAGCTGGTCCGGTCACTGCCGCGGAACGAGGTCCTCACCGGGTTCGCCGAGATCGTGAAGGCCGGGTTCATCGCCGTGCCGGAGATCCTCGACGTGATCGAGGCGGACGTCGACCGCGTGACCGACCCGACGACGCCCGAGTTCCGGCGGGTCGTCGAGCTCGCGATCGCGTTGAAGGCGCAGGTGGTCTCGGACGACTTCACCGAGCAGGGCCGACGGGAGATCCTCAACTACGGGCACACGCTCGGCCACGCGATCGAGCACGCCGAGCGGTACCAGTGGCGGCACGGGGCAGCGGTCGCGGTGGGCATGGTCTTCGCGGCCGAGCTCGCGCGACTCACCGGACACCTCGACGACGCGACGGTCGACCGGCACCGATCGATCCTCGAGTCGCTCGAGCTCCCGACGACGTACGGCCTCGGCCGGTGGGAGGGCCTGCTCGCGACGATGCGCCGTGACAAGAAGGCGCGTGCGGGGATGCTGCGGTTCATCATCCTCGACGGGGTCGGCAAGCCGACGACGCTCGAGGGGCCCGAGGACCACCTGCTCTTCACGGCCTACCAGGAGGTCGGCGTCTAGCACGTGCCGACGGCCGGGGTCGGTCTCGCACGCCGGGACGGGTCGCGGCACGCCGCGGTGACGCTCACCGCAGGACGCGGCGGGTCCGCCGCCACCACCACTTGACGCGCATGGACACCGTGAGGACGTTGGTACGGCGCCACTCCCGGTACTCCGGGACGGTCGCGCCGTTCTCGTAGGCCCAGTACTCGTCGTCGTCACGGTCTGGATCCATGGCATCGGGCAGCGGCTTCAGGATGGGCATCAGCGATCCTCCTCGGAGTCGTCGTTCCGGACAGGGGGCAGGCGCATCCGACGGAGCGCCCGGGTCGCGAGCTCGCGGTCTGGCTTCGACCACCACGCTACGTGCTCGAGTTGGCGGAGCACAGCGATCGAGATGTCGTACTCCGTCTCGTTCGCGCGGTCGCCGATGGACCAGACAAACCGGCGCCACGCGTGGTCCCGGTTCGCGACGCGTCGGGACTGCGACGCGCCGAACCAGCTGACGACGGCGGCGCAGATGGCGGCCGCCGCGGCGATGATCGCGCTGATGAGTGCTGTCTCCATGTCCTGATCCTCGCCCGCCCGCGGCGACCACACGATCGCCGCGAGCCGACCTGTGGAACGCGCCCCGCGCCTCCCGGCTGTGCAGGAGACTGGGCACGGACCCGGCGCGCACGTGGCGGACCCAGCCCGCGGGAGCACACTGGTGCGGTGCCCACCCCGCCCCGCCTGAGCGACCTCGGCCAGCAGGACGCGGACGCCGGCAGCCTGCGCTCGCGCGGCCGCCGCTTCGCCGAGCTGCTGCGCATCGCCCGACGCCACCACCTGCTCCCGTTCCGACGCCTCGACTTCTCGCACGACCCGGAGACCGTCGCCACCCGCCGCGACCAGGCGGAGCACCTCCGGCGAGCACTCGAGGAGGCCGGCGGCGGCTTCGTGAAGATGGGACAACTGCTCTCCACCCGCGACGACCTCCTCCCCGAGGAGTGGACCGAGGCGCTCGCCCACCTGCAGCGGAACGTGACGGCCGCCCCGGCGGACCAGGTCGCCGAGCTCCTCGCCGACGAGCTGCACGCCCCGCTCGACGAGGTCTTCGCGGCGTTCGACCCGGAGCCCGTCGCGGCCGCGTCGATCGCGCAGGTGCACCGGGCGAGGCTGCACGACGGCACCGAGGTCGCCGTCAAGGTGCAGCGCCCCGGGATCGACGCGGCGGTGCGCCGAGACGTCGACATCGCGCTCCGCGTCGTGCGGTTCCTGGCGCGGACGAGCACCGAGGCCCGTCAGGTCGGTGTCGTCGACGTGGCGAAGCAGTACGCCGCCGATCTCGTCAAGCAGGTCGACTTCTCGTCGGAGGCGCGGAACCTCGCCGCACTCCGGGCCGCGCAGGCCCGGAGTGCCCGGCCCGACGAGGTCTACCTGCCGGTCCCGTACCCCGAGCTGTCCGGACGCCGTGTGCTCGTGATGGAGTTCCTGGAGGGCGACACACTGAGCGCGCTGCGCGCGCAGCGGTCCGACCGGGACCTCGACGCGCCGATGCGGGCGATCCTGCGCGCGTTCCTCCGCCAGGTGGTGTTCGACGGGATCTACCACGCGGACCTCCACCCGGGGAACGTCGTGCTGCTGCCCGACGGGCGACCCGCGCTGATCGACTTCGGCTCCGTCGGGAGGCTCGACCCGGGTCTCCGGGACACGGTGCAGGAACTGTTGGCCGGCTACCTCCAGGACGACACGGCACGGATCGCCGACAACGTCCTCCGGATGGCACCGGTGCGCGACCAACGGGACGAGGCCGACTTCCGTCGGGACATCGCCCGCTTCGTCGCGGACGAGCTCGGCCCCGGCGCCCGGATCGGGGTGGAGACCGTCGACGACGCGGTCGCCGTCTTCGGGCGCTACCGGCTGAAGCCGCCGCCGGACTTCGTGGCCGCGGCCCGTGCGCTGGCGATCTTCGAGGGGACGCTCCGCACACTCGCGCCGTCGTTCGACCTGCTCGAGGAGTCGCGCGACCTCGCGGGGGAGCAGATCCGCGACCAACTGCGGCCGTCGGCGCTCCGGGCCGTCGCGGTGCGCGAGCTGTTCGGCGTCGTGTCCGCCGCGCGGAAGCTGCCGCGGCGGGTCGACCGCATCACGGAGGCGCTCGAGACCGGCCGGCTCTTGGTGAACATCCGGTTGTTCGGCGACCGCCAGGACCGCCGGCTCGTGACGGGGCTCGTCCGACGGATCCTGCTCGTGCTGCTCGGGTCCGGGGCGGGGATCCTCGCGATCGTGTACCTGACGCTGCCGGCCCGCCCGACGGCGGTCCTCTCGACCGGAGCCGCCGGTGCGCTCCTGGGCGGCGCGACGGTGGTCCTGCTCGGGTGGGCGGCGATCGACGCGTGGCGGGCCCGGCGGCGAGACTGAGGCCGGGCGCGGCGGGACCGGGGCCGGGCGCGGCGGGACCGGGGCCGGGCGCGGCAGGGCCGGTGCCGGACCGCCCGTGCCGGGGCCGTCCGCTACACTCGTCGGGGCGTCGCGCCGATCCGGCCAGCGAACGCCGCGCCGGACCCCCGCGTCCGCGAGACCTTCACAACACCATCGAACGGAAGACCCATGGCGAGCACCACTGACATCAAGAACGGCGCCGTTCTCATCATCGACGGCCAGCTCTGGTCGGTCGTCGAGTTCCAGCACGTCAAGCCGGGCAAGGGCGGTGCCTTCGTCCGCACCAAGCTCAAGAACGTCGTCTCCGGCAAGGTCGTCGACCGCACGTTCAACGCGGGCGCGAAGATCGACACCGCGACCGTCGACCGTCGCGACTACCAGTACCTGTACCAGGACGGCGAGTCGTACGTGTTCATGGACACCGACACCTACGACCAGATCCCGGTCTCCGAGACGGTCGTCGGCGACGCCAAGAACTTCCTCCTCGAGTCCGCGATGGTCACCATCGCGATGAACGAGGGCAACCCGCTCTACATCGAGCTCCCGACGTCGATCGTCACCGAGGTCGAGACCGAGCCGGGCCTCCAGGGCGACCGTTCGTCCGGCGGCACCAAGGACGCGACGATCATCGCGACCGGGCACCGCATCCAGGTCCCGCTCTACCTGGAGAACGGCACGACCGTGAAGATCGACACGCGCGACGGCAGCTTCCTCGGCCGCGTCAACAACTAGGCGCCCGCATGAGTGCTCGTTCGAAGGCCCGCAAGCGCGCCCTCGACATGCTGTACGTGGCCGAGGTCCGGGAACTGCCGATCGCGGACGTCCTCGCCACGGAGACCGTCCGCCACCTCGACCAGCCCGAGCGCGCGTCGAGCTGGGACTACGCCCGGCAGATCGTCACGGGCGTCGACGAGGCGCGCCACGAGATCGACTCCGTGATCGTCGACCACGCCCAGGGCTGGTCGATCGCCCGGATGCCGGTGCTCGACCGGTGCATCCTGCGGATGGCCGTGTGGGAACTGCGGTTCAACAGCGAGGTGCCCGACGCCGTGGCCATCGCCGAGGCGGTCGAGCTCGCGCAGTCGCTGTCGACCGAGGAGTCCGCCGGCTTCGTGAACGGCGTCCTCGGCGCCGTCGCCGGTGGTCGTGCGGCCGGAGCGAAGCAGCAGGGTGGACCGTCCGGTCGGACGGTCGCAGGGGGCGGGGAGTCCCGGTAGGGTTGTCCACGTCAGCGTCCTTTAAGTCCGTCCGGTGAGGCGGGGAAGGAGGTCGGCGTGGGCACCAGAACGGTCCTGCAGAACACCGACATCACGCGTGCTCTGACACGCATCGCGCACGAGATCCTCGAGGCCAACCACGGCGCCTCCGACCTCGTGCTCCTGGGCATCCCGACGCGGGGTGCGGTCCTGGCGGAGCGACTCGCAGCGGTCCTCGCCGACATCGATCCCGAGTGGGCGGCGGACCGCGAGCAGCGGCTCGGCACCCTCGACGTCACGATGCACCGCGACGACCTCGGTCACGGCATCGGTCGGGCCCCGCACCGCACCACGATCCCGACGAGCGGCATCGACGACAAGGTCGTCGTGCTCGTCGACGACGTCCTGTACTCCGGTCGCACCGTGCGGGCGGCGCTCGACGCCCTGCAGGGCATCGGGCGTCCGCGGGCGGTCCGGCTCGCGGTGCTCGTCGACCGGGGCCACCGGCAGCTCCCGATCCGGGCGGACCACGTCGGCAAGAACCTGCCGACCGCGTCCGACGAGCGCGTCACGCTGCGGCTCGCCGAGACCGACGGCAGCGACGAGGTCGTCATCGAGCAGCCCGGGTCCGAGCAGCGCGGACCGCAGCCGGGGGTGACCTCGTGAAGCACCTGCTCTCCACCGCGGACCTCTCCCGCGCCGAAGCGGTCCACATCCTCGACGTCGCCGAGGAGATGGCCGAGGTGAACACCCGCGAGGTCCGGAAGCTCCCGGCCCTCCGTGGCAAGACGGTCGTGAACCTCTTCTTCGAGGACTCCACCCGCACCCGCATCTCGTTCGAGGCCGCCGCCAAGCGCCTCTCCGCTGACGTCATCAACTTCGCCGCCAAGGGGTCGAGCGTCTCCAAGGGCGAGTCCCTGAAGGACACCGTGCAGACCCTCGGCGCGATGGGGATCGACGGCATCGTCGTGCGCCACGGTGCGTCCGGGGCGCCGCGTGTCCTGGCCGACGCCGACTGGATCGACGTGCCCGTCGTGAACGCGGGCGACGGCACGCACGAGCACCCCACGCAGGCCCTGCTCGACGCGTTCACGATGCGCCGTCGGTTGCACGGCGCGGCCAGCCGCGGGAAGGGCCTCGACGGTGTCCGCGTCGCGATCGTCGGCGACGTCCTGCACAGCCGGGTGGCCCGCAGCAACGCGTGGCTCCTCCGCACGCTCGGCGCCGAGGTCACCTTCGTCGCGCCCCCGACCCTCCTGCCGGCCGTCGAGCGACCGTTCGGCGCCGCCGTGCACCACGACCTCGACGTCGCCCTCGCCGAGGACCCGGACGTCGTGATGCTCCTCCGCATCCAGCAGGAGCGCATGCACGACGCGTTCTTCCCGAACGAGCGCGAGTACACGCGGCACTTCGGGCTGACCGCAGCGCGTGCCGCAGCACTGCCCGAGCGCACGCTGATCATGCACCCCGGTCCGATGAACCGCGGCCTCGAGATCGCCGGCGTCGCCGCCGACGACCCGCGCTCGACGGTGGTCGAGCAGGTCGCGAACGGCGTCAGCGTCCGCATGGCCGTCCTCTACCTCGCCCTGACGGGCGACCACGACGCGAAGGAGTCCGTCGCATGACCGCCCACCTCATCCGCGGCGCGCAGCTCGTCGACGGCTCGCGTGCCGACATCCGCCTGGAGGGACGGCACATCACCGCGGTCGGGTCCGGTCTCGACACGGCCGGCGCCACGGTCGTCGACGCGGACGGTCTGATCGCCCTGCCCGGTCTCGTCGACTTGCACACGCACCTCCGCGAGCCCGGCGGTGAGGAAGCCGAGACGGTGCGCACCGGGTCGCGGGCCGCTGCGGCGGGCGGGTTCACCGCGGTCAACGCGATGGCGAACTCGAACCCGGTGGCCGACACCGCCGGCGTGGTCGAGCAGGTCCAGGCGCTCGGCGACGACGCCGGCTACGTCACCGTCCGGCCGATCGGCGCGGTCTCGCAGGGGTTGCAGGGCACGCACCTGTCGGAGATCGGCGCGATGGCGACCAGTCGCGCCCGGGTCCGGGTGTTCTCGGACGACGGCTCCTGCGTCGCGGACCCGCTGCTCATGCGCCGGGCGCTCGAGTACGTGAAGGGCTTCGGCGGCGTCGTCGCGCAGCACGCGCAGGAGCCCCGACTGACGATCGGCGCCCAGATGAACGAGGGGCGGCTGTCGTCGGAGCTCGGGCTCGCGGGCTGGCCGGCCGTGGCCGAGGAAGCGATCATCGCGCGTGACGTCCTGCTCGCCGACCACGTCCGGGCACGCCTGCACGTGTGCCACGTCTCGACCGCCGGCAGCGTCGAGGTCATCCGCTGGGCGAAGTCCCGCGGCATCGACGTCACCGCCGAGGTCACCCCGCACCACCTCGTGCTCACCGAGGACCTCATCGCCGGGATCGACGGCGCGCCCGGGTACGACGCCCGCTACAAGGTGAACCCGCCGCTCCGCGCCCGCGAGGACGTCGAGGCGCTCCGTGCCGCCCTCGCCGACGGCACGATCGACATCGTCGCGACCGACCACGCGCCGCACACCCCCGAGGCGAAGCACTGCGAGTGGCCGGCCGCCGCCAACGGCATGGTCGGCCTCGAGTCGGCGCTCAGCGTCGTGCAGGCCGCCGTGGTCGACACCGGCCAGCTCGGCTGGGCGGACGTCGCACGGGTCCTGTCCGAGGCGCCCGCGCGCATCGGCCAGGTCCACGGCCACGGGCAGCGGATCGCGGAGGGCGCCCCGGCCGAGGTCACGCTCTACGACCCGGCCGCGGTGCGCGAGTTCGCCGTGACGGACCTCGCCGGCCAGTCCCGGAACTCGCCGTACCTCGGCATGCGGCTGCCCGGACGGGTCGTCGCGACCTTCCACCACGGGTACCCGACCGTGCTCGACGGCGCCGTCGTCGACGACGGGACGGTCGCGGCGCGCGCAGCCGCGTCGATCGCGGCGCACGCCGCCGCGGACCGGGCGGCGACGCGGTGAGCGGCGACGCGCTGCGGTGGCTCGCCGGCGGGGCGGTCCTCCTGCTCGTGGCGCTGCTCTTCGTCGCCATGGCGCGCACCTGGCGGACCCGGACCCGCGCGCAGGCAGCAGCCGTGCCTCCCGTCCCGGTCCCGGCCGACACCGGGGCGCAGGTCGGGTCCTGGGACGGCTTCACGGTCGCGACGACCCGCGCCGACCAGCCCCTGGAGCGCATCACCGCCGGCGGTCTCGGCTTCCGCAGCCGTGGCGGCGTGACCGTCCACGGACGCGGCGTGGTGCTGCACCACGCCGGGGTCCCCGACCGGTGGGTCGCGGCCGAGGCGGTCCGCGGTGCGGACCGCGCCACGTGGGCCATCGACCGGGTGGTCGAACCCGGGGGACTGGTCCGTCTGCGATGGACGGCGACCGGCGCCGCAGGTGCGACGGACCTCGACACCTACTTCCGGTTCCCGGAGGGCGACGCGGCAGCAGCACTCGCCGCCCTGCAGGGACTGACGACGAAGCACGAGCACCCGCACCCCGCGGGCGAAGGGACGAACTGATGACACGCGAACGGGCCGTACTGGTCCTCGAGGACGGCACCCGCTACGACGGTCGGGCGTACGGCGCCCGAGGCCGATCCCTGGGTGAGGTGGTCTTCGCGACCGGCATGACCGGGTACCAGGAGACGCTGACCGATCCCTCCTACGCCGGACAGATCGTGGTGCAGACCGCACCCCACATCGGCAACACGGGGGTGAACGACGAGGACCCCGAGTCCCGCCGCATCTGGGTCGCCGGGTACGTGGTGCGCGACCCCAGCCGCATCGTGTCGAACCACCGCGCGAACGCCACGCTCGACGACCACCTGGTGCGCGACGGCATCGTCGGCATCTCCGGCATCGACACGCGGGCGCTCACCCGCCGGATCCGCGACGCCGGCGCCATGAAGGGCGGCGTCTTCAGCGGTGCCGACGCCGACCTCCCCGCCGACGAGCAGCTGGCCGCCGTCCGCGACCAGGCGGCCATGTCCGGCGCGAACTTCTCCGCGACCGTGTCGACCCCGGAGACCTACGTCGTCCCCGCGGTGGGCGAGCAGATCGGTCGCCTGGCCGTGCTCGACCTCGGGGTGAAGGCCTCGACCACCCGGTACCTCGCCGAGCGCGGGTTCGAGGTGCACGTCGTGCCGCAGGACATCTCGGCGGCGCAGCTCGAGGAGCTCGCCCCGGATGCGCTCTTCTACTCGAACGGCCCCGGCGACCCGGCGGCGTCGGACGCGCAGGTGGCGCTGCTGCAGGAGAGCCTGCGGACCGGCCGCCCGTTCTTCGGCATCTGCTTCGGCAACCAGCTCCTCGGGCGCGCGCTCGGCTTCGGGACGTACAAGCTGCCGTTCGGTCACCGCGGCATCAACCAGCCCGTGCTCGACACCGCGACGGGCAAGGTCGAGATCACCAGCCAGAACCACGGCTTCGCGGTCGACGCGCCGCTCGGCGAGGTCGTCGAGTCGCCCGCCGGGTTCGGCCGGGTCGAGGTCTCGCACTACTCCCTGAACGACCAGGTCGTCGAGGGGCTCCGCGCGCTCGACGTGCCCGCGTTCAGCGTGCAGTACCACCCCGAGGCGGCGGCCGGCCCGCACGACTCGATGTACCTGTTCGACCGGTTCGCGGACCTGGTCCGTGCGCGACGCGACGGGACGCCGCTCGACGTGGCGACCGCCACCGCGACGACCCCCGCAGCCGACCCGACGACCGACGCCGGCGCGTCGGCCGAGCAGAACGAAAGCAGCAACTGATGCCGAAGCGCGCAGACATCAACTCCGTCCTCGTCATCGGCTCCGGCCCGATCGTCATCGGGCAGGCCGCCGAGTTCGACTACTCCGGCACCCAGGCGTGCCGCGTCCTGCGTGCCGAGGGCGTCCGCGTGATCCTCGTCAACCCGAACCCGGCGACGATCATGACCGACCCGGACTTCGCCGACGCAACCTACATCGAGCCGATCACGAGCGCCTCGCTCGAGGAGATCATCAAGATCGAGCAGCCCGACGCGGTCCTGCCGACCCTCGGTGGTCAGACGGCGCTCAACGCGGCCATCAAGCTCGACGCCGAGGGCATCCTGGACAAGTACGGGGTCGAGCTCATCGGCGCCAAGGTCGACGCCATCCAGCGCGGCGAGGACCGGCAGCTCTTCAAGGAGCTCGTGCTCGAGTCCGGCGCCGACGTCGCCCGCAGCCACATCGCGCACACCCTGGAGGAGGCGAAGGAGTACGCCGCCGACCTCGGCTACCCGCTCGTCGTCCGGCCGTCCTTCACGATGGGCGGCCTCGGCTCGGGCTTCGCCTACAACGAGGAGGAGCTCGTCCGCTTCGTGGGCGACGGCCTCCAGTCCAGCCCGACCACCGAGGTGCTCCTCGAGGAGTCGATCCTCGGCTGGAAGGAGTACGAGCTCGAGCTCATGCGGGACAACTTCGACAACACGGTCGTCATCTGCTCGATCGAGAACGTCGACCCGGTGGGCGTGCACACGGGCGACTCGATCACCGTCGCCCCGGCGCTGACGCTGACCGACCGCGAGTACCAGAACATGCGGAACATCGGCATCGACATCATCCGCCGGGTGGGCGTCGACACCGGCGGCTGCAACATCCAGTTCGCGGTCGACCCGTCGAACGGCCGCATCATCGTCATCGAGATGAACCCCCGCGTGTCGCGTTCGTCCGCGCTGGCCTCGAAGGCGACGGGCTTCCCGATCGCCAAGATCGCCGCGAAGCTCGCCATCGGGTACCGGCTCGACGAGATCGAGAACGACATCACCCGGGTCACGCCGGCGAGCTTCGAGCCCACGCTCGACTACGTCGTCGTGAAGACCCCGCGGTTCGCGTTCGAGAAGTTCCCGGCCGCCGACGCCACGCTCACGACGACCATGAAGAGCGTCGGCGAGGCGATGGCCATCGGCCGGAACTACGCCACGGCGCTGCAGAAGTCGCTCCGGTCGCTCGAGAAGCGCGGGTCGTCGTTCCACTGGGACACGCCGGCCGCCGAGCTCGACAAGGACGCGCTGCTCGAGAAGGCGACGACCCCGACCGACGGCCGCATCGTCACGGTGCAGCAGGCACTCGTCGCCGGCGCCACGGCGGAGGAGGTCTTCGAGGCCACGAAGATCGACCCGTGGTTCATCGACCAGATCGTCCTCATCAACGAGGTCGCGTCCGAGGTGGCCGCCGCCGAGACGCTCGACGCCGACACGCTGCGGTGGGCGAAGGAGCACGGCTTCAGCGACGTCCAGATCGCGTCGCTCCGCGGCATCTCCGAGCAGGAGGCCCGTGACGCTCGGCACGCAGCAGGTGTCCGCCCGGTGTTCAAGACCGTCGACACCTGCGCGGGCGAGTTCCCCGCCCTCACGCCGTACCACTACTCGTCGTACGACACCGAGACCGAGGTCGCCGCGAGTGACCGCAAGAAGGTCGTCATCCTCGGCTCCGGCCCGAACCGCATCGGCCAGGGCGTCGAGTTCGACTACTCGTGCGTGCACGCGTCCTTCGCGCTGAGCGCCGCCGGGTTCGAGACGATCATGATCAACTGCAACCCGGAGACGGTCTCCACCGACTACGACACCTCGGACCGCCTGTACTTCGAGCCGCTGACCACCGAGGACGTCCTCGAGGTGATCGAGGCCGAGCGGGCGTCCGGCGAGCTCGTCGGCGTGGTGGTGCAGCTCGGCGGGCAGACCGCCCTCGGGCTCGCGAAGCCGCTCGAGGCCGCGGGCATCCCGATCCTCGGCACGTCGCCGGCGGCCATCGACTCCGCCGAGGAGCGCGGCCAGTTCGCCGCGATCCTCGAGGAGGCCGGGCTGCTGGCGCCGCGCAACGGCACCGCACACGACCTCGCGAGCGCGACCGCGGTGGCCGAGGAGATCGGCTACCCGGTCCTCGTCCGTCCGTCCTTCGTGCTCGGCGGTCGCGGCATGGAGATCGTCTACGACCCGGCCGCCCTCGCGGACTACTTCGACCGGATGGCCGACCAGGCGATCATCGGCCCGGAGCTGCCGCTGCTGGTCGACCGCTTCCTGGACGACGCGGTGGAGATCGACGTCGACGCGCTCTTCGACGGTGAGCGGCTCTACGTCGGCGGCATCATGGAGCACATCGAGGAGGCCGGCATCCACTCCGGCGACTCGGCCTGCACCCTGCCCCCGGTCGGACTCGGCAAGGCGGAGATCCGCGGCGTGGTCGAGGCCACCGAGCGGATCGCCCGTGGCATCGGCGTCGAGGGCCTGCTCAACGTGCAGTTCGCCATCGGCGCGGGCGTCCTCTACGTCCTCGAGGCGAACCCGCGCGCGAGCCGCACGGTGCCCTTCGTCTCGAAGGCCCTCGGCATCCCGCTGGCGAAGGCCGCGAGCCGGATCATGACGGGGACCTCGATCGACCAGCTCGTCGCCGAGGGCCTCCTGCCCGAGCGCGACGGCTCCTCGGTGCCCGCACAGGCCCCGGTCGCGGTCAAGGAGGCCGTGCTGCCCTTCCGCCGCTTCCGCACGCGCGACGGCCAGGTGGTCGACTCCGTGCTCAGCCCGGAGATGCGCTCCACGGGTGAGGTCATGGGCATCGACCGCGACTTCCCGCGGGCGTTCCTCAAGTCGCAGGACGCCGCGTACGGCGGCCTGCCGACGAGCGGCACCGTGTTCGTGAGCGTCGCCGACACCGACAAGCGCCAGGTCGTCCTGCCGATCCACCGCCTCCAGCAGCTCGGTTTCACGATCACCGCGACCGAGGGCACCGCGGAGGTCCTCCGCCGCAACGGCATCGAGGTCACCCTGGTCGGCAAGTACAGCGAGGGCGGCGAGAGCGTCGTCGACCTGCTCGCCCGCGGCGAGGTCGACGTCGTGATCAACACGCCGTCCGGTGCCGCCGGTCGTGCGGACGGCTACGAGATCCGCGCGGCCACCGTCGCGGCCGACAAGCCGCTGTTCACGACGATCGCCCAGCTCGGCGCGGCGGTCGCCGCGATCGAGACGATCGGCACCGAGCACACGGTCCGCAGCCTGCAGGACTACGCGCTCGAGCGCGCCACCTGGTGAGCCCGGTGGCACAGCCGGGAGGCCCGACCCCCTTCGGCGTACGGCTCGCGGACGCCATGGCGTCGCGTTCCGCACTGTGCGTCGGCATCGACCCCCACGCCGCCACCCTGGCGGCGTGGGGGCTCGGCCGCGACGAGCAGGGATTGACCGCCTTCGGCGCGACCCTGGTCGACGCGGCTGCCGGCCGCGCGTCGATCGTGAAGCCGCAGATCGCGTTCTTCGAAGCCGCGGGGGTGGCGGGCTACCGCGCGCTCGACGCGACCCTGCGTCGGGCGCGCGATGCGGGCCTCCTCGTCGTCGCCGACGTGAAGCGGGGCGACATCGGCAGCACCGGCGACGACTACGCGGAGGCCTGGATCGACCGCGACGGGCCGTTCCGGGCCGACGCCATGACGGTCTCGCCGTACCTCGGCTACGGCTCGCTCCGCGGCACGATCGACACCGCGCGGGCGAACGGTGCGGGCGTGTTCGTCCTCGCCGCGACGAGCAACCCCGAGGCCCGCGTGTTGCAGACCGCGGTGCTGGCGGAGGGGCCGCGTGCGGGACGGACCGTGGCGGCCGGTATCGTCGAGGACGTGGCAGACGACAACCGTTCCGTGGGAGAGCAGCCCCTCGGCGACGTCGGGCTCGTGCTCGGCGCGACCCTCGACCTGACCGACTTCGGCATCACCGGCGACGACATCGGCCCCGCGCCGGTGCTCGCCCCGGGCTTCGGCGCGCAGGGAGCCCGGATCGAGGACCTCCGCGCACGGTACGGCTCGCGCGCCGAGCAGGTGCTCGTGAACGAGTCGCGCGGACTGCTCGTGGACGGACCCGACGGGGTCGCCGCGCTCGTGGCCGACCGTGCCGACCGGATCGCCGCCGCACTCGGGGCCGCGGCATGACGGACGGCACCGACCGCGGAGGGCTCCCCGCGCACCGCACCCCGCCCGAGGTCGACCGGGTCGCCGCCGCGCAGGCGGCCGTCGCGGCCCGACGCGCCCGGGCTGCCGTCAAGGCGGCGATCGTGGCGGGGGAGCGGACGCCGCTCGAGGTCGCGCGTGCGGCGTGGTCCGACGACGACGCCCCGGCGGAGAAGTCGCTCCGGGTGCGGGACCTGCTGACCTGCCTCCCCGGCATCGGTCCCGCCCGCGCCGACGCCGTGATGCAGATGCTCCGGATCGCGTCCTCGAAGCGGCTCGGCGGCCTCGGGGTCCGGCAGCGGTCCGCGCTGGCCGACTGGCTGGCCGGACGGACGGGGAAGCGGACGGCGTCGAAGCTGGTCGTGCTCGCCGGCCCCACGGCCGTCGGCAAGGGCACCGTCAGCGCCTACATCCGCGAGCACTTCCCGGACGTGAACCTCAGTGTGTCCGCGACGACCCGCAAGCCCCGGCCCGGGGAGGTCGACGGCGTGCACTACTACTTCGTCGACGACGCCGAGTTCGACCGGATGGTCCGTGACCGTGAGCTCCTCGAGTGGGCGACCGTGCACAACTCGTACCGGTACGGCACCCCGCGCCCGCCGATCGACCGCGCGCTCGACGCCGGCGACCGCGTGATGCTCGAGATCGACCTGCAGGGCGCCCGCCAGGTGAAGGACGCGATGCCCGAGGCCGTCCTCGTGTTCCTGCTGCCGCCCACCTGGGAGGAACTGGTCCGTCGGCTCATCGGCCGCGGCACCGAGTCGCCCGAGGAACAGGCCCGACGCCTCGAGACCGCGAAGGTCGAACTGGCCGCGCAGGACGAGTTCGACGTGCGGATCGTGAACTCCGATGTCAGCACCGCGGCACACGAAGTCGTAGACTTGTTCACTGCGCCCTAGCCGGGGTCGCGCTGTGCCCACCGGGCGCGACACGAACGTTGACAGGAGACACCATGGCCAACCCCCAGGGCATCATCGACCCGCCCATCGACGACCTGCTCGCCAAGGTCGAGTCGAAGTACGCGCTCGTCATCTTCGCGTCGAAGCGCGCCCGCCAGATCAACGACTACTACGCCGACCTGCACGAGGGCTCGCTCTTCGACAACGTCGGCCCGCTCGTGGACTCCACGATCGACGACAAGCCGCTCTCCGTCGCGCTCCACGAGATCAACGAGGACAAGCTGACGGTCACCAAGCAGCAGCAGCCGACCGACTGACCCCGGTGACGACGAGCAACCTGCGCCTCTTCACGTCCGAGTCGGTGACCGAGGGGCACCCCGACAAGATCTGCGACCAGATCTCGGACGCCATCCTCGACGCGCTGCTCGAGGTCGACCCGAACGCGCGCGTCGCGGTCGAGACCATGGTCACCACCGGTCTCGTGCACGTCGCCGGCGAGGTCACGACCTCCGGGTACGTCGAGATCCCGAAGCTCGTCCGTGACGTCATCACGGGCATCGGGTACAACTCGTCCGAGGTCTCCTTCGACGGCCGCACCTGCGGCGTCGAGGTGTCGATCGGCGCGCAGTCGCCGGACATCGCGCAGGGCGTCGACGAGTCCCTCGACAGCCGGTCCGGAGCGGGCGTCGACCCGCTCGACCGTCAGGGCGCCGGCGACCAGGGCATCATGTTCGGCTTCGCGACGAACGAGACGCCCGAGTACATGCCGGTCGCCATCTGGCTGGCCCACCGTCTGGCCGAGCGCCTCGCAGCGGTGCGGAAGTCGGGCGAGCTGCCCTACCTTCGCCCGGACGGCAAGACCCAGGTCACCGTCGGCTACGACGGCGTCGTGCCGAAGACGGTCCAGACCGTCGTGCTCTCGACGCAGCACGCCCCGAGCGTCAGCCTCGAGCAGCTCACCGCGGACGTCACCGAGCACGTGATCCGCCCGGTGCTCGACCTGGTCGACCTGGACTCGTCCCGCGTCGAGGTCATCGTGAACCCCACCGGTCGCTTCGAGATCGGCGGGCCGCAGGGCGATGCCGGACTCACGGGCCGCAAGGTGATCGTCGACACCTACGGCGGCGCCTCCCGACACGGGGGCGGCGCGTTCTCCGGCAAGGACCCGTCGAAGGTCGACCGTTCGGCCGCGTACGCGCTCCGCTGGGTCGCGAAGAACGCGGTCGCAGCCGGTCTCGCCGACCGCCTCGAGGTCCAGGTCGCGTACGCGATCGGCCGAGCCAAGCCCGTCGGGCTCTACGTGGAGTCGTTCGGCACCGGACACGTCGACGACGCGACCATCGAGCAGGCCATCCTCGAGGTCTTCGACCTCCGGCCCGCCGCGATCATCCTCGACCTCGACCTCCTGAAGCCCCGCTACGCGCAGACCGCGACGTACGGGCACTTCGGCCGCGAGCTCCCCGGGTTCACCTGGGAGCAGCTCGACCGCGTCGAGGCGCTCCGGGCCGCGGCAGGACTCGTCGCCGCCACCGTCTAGCGGTACCGCGTGACCACCGTCGCGCGCGTCGTCCTCGACTCGCCGCTCCCGCAGTTGGACCGTCTGTTCGACTACCGGGTGCCGGACGAGCTCGAGGACGACTGCGTGCCGGGGGTCCGCGTGAAGGTGCCGCTGCGCACCGGTGCCCGGATGTCCGACGCCTACGTCGTCGAGGTCGTCTCGGAGGGCGACTACCCGGGCGAACTCAGCCAGGTCGAGGAGGTCGTCTCCTCGGTGCCGGTCCTCGCTCCGGAGGTCTGGACGCTCGCACGGGCGGTCGCCGACCGGGCTGCGGGCGTCGCGTCCGACGTGCTCCGGCTCGCGGTACCGACGCGCCAGGTCCGTGCCGAGAAGGCCTGGCTCGCCCGCGACATCGCGTGGTCGCCACCCGCGGCGGCGCCCACCCCCGTCACCGGCTACGCTGACGGCGCCCTGGAGGCCCTGCTCGCCGACCGCGGTCGGGCTGCGGTCGACGCCGTCCCCCACCCCGTCGACCTCGGCTCCGCCGACGAGCCCGTGTGGGTTCCCGGCTGGGCCGCGACACTCGCGCAGGCGGCGTCGCACGTCGTCGCGCGGGAGCAGTCCGTCGTGCTCGCGGTGCCGGACTTCCGCGACGTCACCGACCTCGAGCGCGCGCTGCTGGCCATCTTGCCGCCCGAGCGCGTCGTCCGGTTCGACGCCAAGCAGACGAACGGGCAGCGCGCGAAGGCCCTGCTGCAGGCGCGGACGCACGCGGTCGTCGCGATCGGCAACCGCACTGCCGTGTTCGCGCCCGCGACCGAGCTCGGGCTCATCGCGATGTGGGACGACGGGGACGCCTCGTTCATCGAGCCCCGCGCGCCGTACGTGCACAGCCGCGACGTCGCGCTCGTCCGGACCGCGCAGTCGGGGGCCGCGCTCCTGTTCCTCGCGCACGCCCGCTCGACCGACGTGCAGCGGCTCGTCGAACTGCACTGGTTGCAGGAGGTCGCGCCGCACCGCGTGCCGGCGCCGAACGTGATCCCCACGGCGCAGCAGGCGAGCGCCGAGGGCTTCGCCGCCCAGGCCCGCATCCCGAGTACGGCGTGGCGGGCCGCACGGGAGGCCAGCCAGCACGGTCCGGTGCTCGTCCAGGTGGCGAACCCGGGATTCGGCACCGGTCTCGTCTGTGCCGACTGCGGCGAACGCGCGCACTGCCGGGTCTGCGGCGGTCCGCTCGGCAGCCCGCACCGGAACGCCACGCCGCAGTGTCGGTTCTGCGGCGCCCTCGCGGTCGGGTTCCGGTGCCCGACGTGCGGCGGCGGGAAGCTCAAGCCCGTGGGGCAGGGGGCGCAGCGGACCGCCGACGAGCTCGGTCGCGCGTTCCCCGGCACGAGGATCGTGGTCGCCGACGGGTCCCGCCCGCTCGACGAGGTCCCGGCGCGGCCCTCGGTCGTCGTCGCCACCCGTGGAGCGGAGCCGAGCGTGCCCGGCGGCTACGCGTGCGTGCTCCTGCTCGACGGCGAACGGCTGCTCGCCCGCGAGGGACTCCGCGTGCAGGAGGACGTCCTGCGCTTCTGGACGAACGCCGCCGCGAAGGGAGCCCCCGGAGCCGAGGTGTACCTCGTCGGGATCGGTGGGCGGCTCGCGACGGCCATGGCGACGTGGCGGCTCGACGGCCCTGCGCACGACGAACTCGCGGACCGTCGGGAGCTGCACTTCCCGCCGGCGGTCCGGGTCGCGACGCTCACCGGGACGGACGAGGCGGTGACGGCAGCGGTCGAGGCCCTCGGCGACGCGATCGCCGGTCCGGTGCTCGGGCCCGTGCCGGTCGAGGGCGACCCGGTCCCGGGGACGGTGCGAGCGATCGTGCGGTTCCCGTACGCGCACGGGGCCGAGGTCGCGGCGACGCTCAAGGCCGAGGTGATCCGGCGGTCGTCGACCCGGCGGGTGCTCCCGGGTGGCAACCGTCGGCGTGCGGCTCCGACCCTGCGCGTGCGACTCGACGACGCCGAGCCCTTCACCGAGGTCTGACCGCGGGGCGCCGATCCCGCCGTCGCTGCCGAACGACCTCGTCGTCGTCGTACGACAGCGGCGCCGTCGCTGCTTGCACGCGCAACGATCGGCGCCCGAGTTCGTCGCTGCGGAACGACCCAGTCGTCGTCGTACGACAGCGGCGCCGTCGCTGCTTGCACGCGCAACGGTCGGCGCCGGAACCGCCCGACGCATCCCTGCCGGGACCCCGACCCGCCCCGCCCCGACCCACCCCGCCCGGACCTGCCACGAACCCACCCCGCCCCGACCACCCACCCGGTGCCACCGGCGTGGCGGAGCCGAGCCGCGCCTCCCGGCCGGCACCGGACGTCCTGCGCACCCTGGACGAGCCGACGTGTGGGAGGCTGGTCGGCGGTGGTCACGAACCACCGCCGAACACATCACACGCACGACGAAGTGACGAGGTGACGCCGATGCGGGCGCTCTACAAGCCGGACGCCGGTCCGGGTCTGACCATGACCGACCGGCCGGCGCCGGTCCCGACCGAGGACGAGGTCCTCATCCGCGTGCTGCGGACCGGGATCTGCGGCACCGACCTGCACATCCAGCGGTGGGACGACTGGGCGGCCTCGGCGGTGACCGCGCCGCTCGTCCCCGGCCACGAGTTCTTCGGCGAGGTCGTCGAGGTCGGCGCCGCCGTGCGGGACGTCGCCGTGGGGGACCGGGTCTCGGGTGAGGGCCACATCGTGTGCGGCACCTGCCGGAACTGCCGTGCGGGCCGCCGACAGATGTGCATCCGGACGAGGGGCCTCGGGGTCCAGCGCGACGGCGCGTTCGCGGAGTACCTCACCCTGCCGGGCACGAACGTGTGGGTGCACCACGGCGACGTCGCACCCGAGGTCGGCGCGCTGTTCGACCCGCTCGGCAACGCGGTGCACACGGCGCTCGCGTTCCCGCTCGTCGGCGAGGACGTCCTCGTCGCCGGGTGCGGGCCGATCGGGCTCATGGCGATCGCGGTCGCCCGGCACGCGGGTGCCCGGTTCGTGGTCGGGACGGACGTCAGCCCGAACCGCCTGCGGATGGCCGAGGCGATGGGAGCCGACCTGGGCGTGGACGTCCGGGCCGGCGAGGCGGCCGGCAGCGGCGTCCCCGGCGGTGGCGCGGGCGGTGGTGCCGCCGCGATCCGTGCGGCGCAGGGGCGGCTCGGCATGCGGGAGGGCTTCGACGTCGGCTTCGAGATGTCCGGCGCGCCGACCGCGCTGCCGGCGATGGTCGAGAACATGAACCACGGCGGCCACATCGCGATGCTCGGACTGCCGAGCGGGCCGATCGCGGTCGACTGGGGCAAGGTCGTCACGCACATGCTCACCGTGAAGGGCATCTACGGCCGCGAGATGTTCGAGACCTGGCAGGCGATGAGCTCGATGCTGCAGAGCAGCGCGGTCCTGCGGGAGCGCATCGGCTCGGTCGTGTCCGCGTGCTACGCAGCGCGCGACTGGGAGGCGGCGTTCGCCGCGGCGGCGAGCGCGGACGGCGGCAAGGTCGTCATCGACTGGACGGAGGACTGATGTACGGGGCGATCAAGGGCCACCTGACCGCGGAGCTCGCGGGCATCGAGGCGGCGGGGCTGACGAAGCACGAACGCGGCATCGCCGGACCCCAGCGGGCGGCGATCGAGGCGGACGGGCTCGACCTGCTGAACTTCTGCGCGAACAACTACCTCGGGCTCGCCGACTCCACGGACCTCGTCGACGCGGCGAAGGACGCCCTCGACCGCTGGGGGTACGGCATGGCGAGCGTGCGGTTCATCTGCGGCACGCAGGACCTGCACCTCGACCTCGAACGGCGGGTGTCGGCGTTCCTCGGCACCGAGGCCACGATCCTGTACTCGTCGTGCTTCGACGCGAACGGGGGCCTGTTCGAGGTACTGCTCGGCCCGGAGGACGCGATCATCTCGGACGAGCTGAACCACGCCTCGATCATCGACGGGATCCGGCTGTCGAAGGCGCAGCGGTTCCGGTACCGGAACCGCGACGTCGCCGACCTGGAGGCGCAGCTCGCCGCCGCCTCGTCGGCCCGCTTCCGCGCGGTGGTCACCGATGGCGTCTTCTCGATGGACGGCTCGATCGCTCCGCTCGCCGAGATCTGCGACCTCGCGGAGCGGTACGACGCGCTCGTCATCGTCGACGACTCGCACGCCGTCGGGTTCGTGGGCGAGCACGGCCGTGGCACGCCCGAGCTCTGCGGGGTCGCCGACCGGGTGGACGTGTACACGGGCACGTTCGGCAAGGCGCTCGGCGGTGCGTCCGGCGGCTACGTGTCGTCCCGCCGCGAGATCGTCGACCTGCTCCGGCAGCGGTCTCGGCCGTACCTGTTCTCGAACTCACTCGCACCGGTGATCGCGGCGGGCACGGTCGCGGCGCTCGACCTCATCGAACGCTCCGACGACGCGCGGGCGCGACTGGCCTCGAACGCACGGGTGTTCCGTGGCCTGATGGAGGACGCCGGCTTCGAGCTGCTGCCGGGGGAGCACCCGATCGTCCCCGTGATGTTCCACGACGCGGCGCGTACCGCACGGATCGCGGACGAGATGCAGGCCCGCGGGGTGTACGTGACGGCGTTCAGCTACCCGGTGGTGCCGCAGGGGAGGGCTCGCATCCGGGTGCAGCTGTCGGCGGCGCACACCGAGGAGCAGGTCCGGCGGTGCGTGGACGCCTTCGTGGCGGCGCGCGCGGCGGTCGGGATCGACTGACCCGGACGATCGTCGGACGCACGACGGCAGCCGGACGCCGGACGGCCCCGGGAGATGCTCGCTCCCGGGGCCGTCCGGTGTGGCCGGTGTCGACGACCCGGTGCTGTCGCGCGCGACGACCGTCGAGCTCCGTTCGCCCTGCGGTCAGGCGCCCACGGGGTACCGACGCTCGCGCGGGAACACGACCCCGAGTGCGACCATCCCGACCGCGAGCACGAGGTGCAGCCAGTTGTCGGCCCAGTTCAGCGGCACGAAGTTCGCGCCCGACATGGTGCCGGCGGTGAACAGCCCGTACACCCACAGCACGAAGTAGACGATGCCGCCGATCACGAGGTACATCCGGGAGCCGGTCGGGTAGCGCGCCGCGAGCAGCCCCACGACCCCGAACAGCAGGTGCACGACGTTGTGCAGCACCGAGACCTGGAAGACCCCGAGCAGCATGGCCATCGAGCCGTGCCCGGCGCCGCCGAGGTCGCCCGTCGTGAGGCCGGGGACGAAGCCCGCGATCCCGACCAGCAGGAACACGACCCCGACGAGGAGGGCGATCCTCTGGATGCTCGACCCGGCGTAGCGGTCGGTGGCGGTGGTGACGTCGGACATGGTGCCTCCCTGGTGCGGCGAAGTGTGCTGTGCTGCCGACCGTACGCACCGCGCGGACCGACCGTTCCACCGCCCGGGTGGTCGGACCACGGCCGTCCCCGCACCCGGGCGTGTTGCCGGCCCGCGGGGACGGGACACCGCCGTCCCCGCACCCGGGCGTGATGCCGGCCAGCGCGGTCGTGGGACGATGGACCCCATGCGTCTCGTCGTCGCCGGCAGCCCCGCTGCGGCCGTCCCCACCCTCCGCCGACTCGCGGCGTCCGACCACGAGATCGTCGCGGTGCTCACCCGCCCCGCGACGCCGCAGGGCCGCAAGCGCGTCCTCACCCCGACCCCGGTCGCGCAGGTCGCCGAGGAACTCGGATTCCCCGTCATCGAGGCGTCCCGGGTCGACGACGCGGTCACGGCGCAGCTCGCCGCCCTCGCGCCCGACCTCGGCGTGATCGTCGCCTACGGGGCGCTCCTCCGCCGTCCCGCGCTCGAGGCACCTCGGCTCGGCTGGGTCAACCTGCACTTCTCCGACCTGCCCGCGTACCGCGGCGCCGCCCCCGTGCAGCGCGCGGTGATGGCCGGCGACACCGAGACGGCCGCCACGGTCTTCCAGCTCGCCGAGGCCCTCGACGCCGGTCCGGTGTACGCCTCCGAGCCGTTCGCGATCGACCCCGACGCCACCAGCGGTGACGTCCTCGCGGCGATGGCGGAGACCGGTGCGGAGGTCGTGGCCCAGGTGGTCGACGACCTCGCCGCCGGCACCGCCGTGGCCACCGAGCAGACGGGTGACGTCACCCTCGCGCCGAAGCCCACCGTCGACGACGCGCACGTCGTCTTCGACGAGCCCGCCGTCCGCGTCCACGCCCGCATCCGCGGCGTCACGCCCGAGCCCGGCGCGTTCGCCCTCCTGGGCGACACCCGCGTCAAGCTGCTCCGCAGCGCGCTGCGGCCGGGAGGCACGGCCTCCTCCGCCCCGCACCTCGCCCCCGGCGCGCTCGGCCTGGTCGACGGTCGCCTGCTGGTCGGGACGGCCGACGACCCGCTCGTGCTCACCGAGGTGCAGCCCGCCGGCAAGAAAGCGATGGACGCCGCGGCCTGGGCACGGGGCCTCGGCGCGCTCGACGGGAAGGTCCTCGCGTGAGCGCCGCCGGAGCCCAGCGCAGACGCGGACCGCGCCCGATCTCGGCCCGACGGGTCGCCTACGACGTACTCCGCGCCGTGCAGGTCGACGACGCCTACGCCAACCTGCTGCTGCCCGCACGCATCCGTCGCGCGGGTCTGAGCGCCCGCGACGCCGCGTTCGCGACCGAGCTGACCTACGGGTCGATCCGGATGCTCGGCCGCTACGACGCGATCGTCGGCATCGCCTCCGGGCGTCGGGTCGACAACATCGAGGCGGACGTCCTCGACGTGATGCGCCTCGGCACCCACCAGCTCCTCGGCATGCGCACGCCGACGCACGCGGCGGTCTCCGCGACCGTCGAGCTCGCTCGAGAGGTCGGTGCCCGCCGCGCCACCGGCTTCGTCAACGCCGTGCTGCGGAAGGTCGCCGCGCGGACCGACGCTGAGTGGGACGCTGCCGTCACCGAGGGTCGCGGAGGTGACGCGCTCCTCGCCGTCCGCTGGTCGCACCCGACGTGGGTGGTGTCCGCGCTGCGGGACGCCCTCGCCGCAGAACGCTCCCGCGACGAGCTCGCGGCGCTGCTGGCGGCCGACAACGTCGCGCCCCGTGTCCAGCTCGTCGCGCTGCCGGGGCGCGCGACCGACGAGGACGTCGCCAGCGCCACGACGCCGACGACGGGCACCGACGCGGGAGAGGTCGACCGTGGGGAAGGCACCGACGCAGCGGAGGTCGACCGCGCAGGAGTCATCGCCGATGCGCCGACGGCCGACCGCTCGGACGGCGCCGACGACGAGCCGACGGCTGACCGACCGAAGGGCACCGGCGACGGGCCGACGGCCGACGGCCCGGGCGGCTCCGAGGAGGGGCCGACGGCCGACCGACCGGACGGCGCCGGGGACGGGTCGGCAGCCGACCGACCGGACGGCACCGAGGACGGGTCGGCAGCCGACCGACCGGACGGTCCCGACGATGCGCAGGCGGCCGACGCGGAGAGCGGCACCGTGCCTCCCGTCCCGACCGCGTCGGACGCGCTCCCGGTCTCGCCGACCGGCATCCGCGGCGTGTCCGGCGACCCCGCCCGCGTGCCGGGGGTCGCCGCGGGACGACTCCGCGTCCAGGACGAGGGCTCGCAACTGACCGCCCTCGCGCTCAGCCGGTCGTCCGCCGTGCGACCGGGGGAGCGGTGGCTCGACATGTGCGCCGGGCCCGGCGGCAAGGCGGCACTGCTCGCAGCGGAGGCGGAGGTCGCCGGTGCGCACCTGGTCGCCAACGAACTCGTGCCCGCGCGCGCCGGACTCGTGCGCAAGGCGCTTGCGGGCTTCGGCGACGGAGTGACCGTGGTCGAGGGCGACGGTCGGCGCTTCGGGCGTGACGGCGCAGGCGTGCAGTACGACCGCGTCCTGCTCGACGCCCCGTGCACCGGACTCGGTGCGCTCCGCCGCCGACCCGAGGCCCGGTGGCGGAAGCAGCCGGAGGACGTCCCCGAACTCGCAGCACTCCAGGCAGAGTTGCTCGACGCCGCCGTACGGGTCCTCGCACCCGGCGGGACCCTGGCGTACGTGACGTGCTCGCCGCACCTCGCGGAGACGCGCGGGCAGGTCGACGCGGTGCTCGAGCGACACCCCGGGGTGCTCGAACAGCTCGACACCGCCGGGGTCGTGCGGTCCGTGGCCGTGCGGGACCCGCAGGTGGCGGACGGGCCCGTCGCGCAGTTGTGGCCGCACCGGATCGGCACCGACGCCATGTTCGTGGCGCTGTTCCGCCGCGTGGGCTGAGCGCGGCGGCGCGGTCCGGTCGTTCGGGAGGGCTGAGCGTCCGGGCGGGGTGGTCGTCCGGGGCGTCGCCTCTGTACGACGTAACCGCTGTCGTTCGACGGCGGCGGTGTCGTTGGTTGCGTGCGCGGGCGGTTGTGCGTGCAAGCATCGTGCGCGTGCAAGGGGCGACGGGACTGCTGTGGTTCGACGACGGCGGTGTCGTTGGTTGCGCGCGCGGGCGGTTGTGCGTGCGGGCATCGTGCGCGTGCAACGGGCGACGTGACCGCTGTCGTTCAACGACGGCGGTGTCGTTGGTTGCGCGCGCGGACGGTTGTGCGAGCAGGCATCGAGCGCGTGCAAGGAACGACGGGACTGCTGTGGTTCGACGGCGGCGGTGTCGTTGGTTGCGTGCGCGGGCCTCGTGCGCGTGCAACGGACGACGGGGACGCGGTCGGACGACGACGGCAGTGTCGTTCGGCAACGGCACAGCGACCGCGGGCAACGGCAACGGCGCAACGACGCCACGGCCACGGCGACGGCTACGGCGACGACCGAGCGAGCGCCAGCCGGGGCGACACCGCCGATCGGGCAGGCCGACGCCGCGCCGGTAGGGTTGGCGGGTGACGATCCGCATCTCGCCGAGCATCCTGTCCGCCGACTTCGCGAACCTCGAGCGCGAGCTGCACCGCATCGAGACGGCCGACCTCGTGCACGTCGACGTGATGGACAACCACTTCGTGCCGAACCTCACCCTCGGCCTGCCGATCGTGCAGCGCCTGCAGGAGGTCTCCCCGGTGCCGCTCGACGTGCACCTGATGATCACGGACGCCGACACCGAGGCTCCGAAGTACGCCGAGACCGGCGCGTCGAGCGTCACCTTCCACTTCGAGGCGGCAGCCGACCCGGTCGCCACCGCCGCGGCGATCCGGTCGAACGGGGCCCGCGCCGCCGTCGCCGTGAAGCCCGGCACCCCGATCACCCAGGTGCTGCACCACCTCGACGCCTACGACATGATCCTGCTCATGACCGTCGAGCCCGGGTTCGGCGGGCAGGCGTTCATGCCCTCCGTCATGCCGAAGCTCGCCGATGCCCGGGCGGCCGTCGACGCGTCCGGCCTCGACGTCTGGCTCGAGGTCGACGGCGGCATCGCGGTCGACACCGTGCCCGAGGCCGTGCGGAGCGGCGCCGACACCCTCGTGGCGGGCTCGGCCGTGTACGGCGGCGAGCCCGCGCAGCGCATCGCCGACCTGCGCGAGGCAGCCGCGGCGGCCCGCGCGTGACCGGCGCGTCGGCGGACGCGACCGGCGTGGTGGACGCGACCGGCGCGGTGGACGCGACCGGCGCGGTGGACGCGACCGGCGTGGCGGAGGCGATCCGGGCCTCCCGTCCGGACGGTGCGTCCGCAGGGTCCCCGCAGGACGGTAGCCTGGTCCCCGTGAAGACGTTCGACGACCTGTTCGCGGAGCTGACAGAGAAGGCGCGCACGCGCCCCGAGGGCTCCGGCACCGTCGCCGAACTGGACGCCGGCGTGCACCAGATCGGCAAGAAGATCGTGGAAGAGGCCGCCGAGGTCTGGATGGCGGCCGAGTACGAGGGCGACGAGCGCACCTCGGAGGAGATCTCGCAGCTGATCTACCACCTCCAGGTGCTCATGGTCGCGAAGGGGTTCACCCCGGCGGACGTGTGGCGACATCTCTGATCGCCCGATCAGTCGTCCACACCTCTTCCAGAAAGCAGACCACCTGATGCTCCGCATCGCCGTGCCCAACAAGGGCTCCCTGTCCGAGACCGCCTCCGAGATGCTGCGGGAGGCCGGGTACGCCGGTCGCCGCGACCCGAAGGCCCTGCACCTGATCGACGAGCGGAACGGGGTCGAGTTCTTCTTCCTCCGTCCGCGTGACATCGCGACCTACGTCGGCTCGGGTGCGCTCGACGTCGGCATCACCGGCCGCGACCTGCTGCTCGACTCCGGGTCGGAGGCGCACGAGGTCGACGCGCTCGACTTCGCCGGCTCGACGTTCCGGTTCGCGGGGACGCCCGGCCGCTTCGCATCGCTGCAGGACCTCGAGGGCGTCCGGGTCGCGACGAGCTACCCCGGCCTCGTGGGGGACTTCCTCGCGAAGCACGGCGTGACGTCGACGCTCGTGAAGCTCGACGGTGCCGTGGAGAGCGCGGTCCGCCTCGGCGTCGCGGACGCGGTCGCCGACGTCGTCTCGACCGGCAGCACCCTGCGGCAGGCCGGGCTCGAGATCTTCGGTCCGGTCATCCTCGAGTCCACTGCCGTCCTCATCGCCACCGACGAGGCCCGCCCGGGCATCGACGTCCTCCGCCGTCGGCTGCACGGCGTGCTCGTCGCGCGCGGCTACGTGATGCTCGACTACGACATCCCCACGGCGCTCGTGCCCGACGCCACGGCGATCGCCTCCGGCATGGAGTCCCCGACGGTGTCGCCGCTGCACGGGCGCGACTGGTCGGCGGTCCGCGTGATGATCCCGCGGTCGGACATGAACCAGATCATGGACTCGCTGTACGAGCTCGGCGCGCGCGCCATCCTCGTCAGCTCGATCCACGCGGCCCGGCTGTGAGCACGGCAGGGTCCGGCGACGCAACGGGGCCCGGCGACGCCGCGGGGCCGGGCGGCCTCCCCGGAACGCCGACGCGCGAGGGCGGCGTCGCCGTCCGAGTGATCCCGTGCCTCGACGTCCAGGGCGGACGGGTCGTGAAGGGTGTGAACTTCCTCGACCTGCAGGACGCCGGCGACCCGGTCGAGCTCGCGGCCCGGTACTACGCGCAGGGCGCGGACGAGCTGACGTTCCTGGACGTCGGCGCGACGGTCGAGAACCGCGCGACGATGTACGACACGGTGACCCGCACGGCCGAGCAGGTGTTCATCCCGCTGACGGTCGGCGGCGGGATCCGGAGCGTCGGCGACGTCGCGCGGTTGCAGCAGTGCGGCGCGGACAAGGTCGGCGTGAACAGCGCCGCGATCGCCCGCCCCGAGCTCGTCGGCGAGATCGCCGACCGGTTCGGCGCGCAGGCCGTCGTGCTGTCGCTCGACGTCAAGCGCTCCGACCGCATGCCCTCCGGGTTCGTCGTCACGACGCACGGCGGCCGCACCGAGTCCGACCTCGACGCACTCGCCTGGGCCCGCGAGGCCGTCGAGCGCGGCGCGGGGGAGCTGCTCGTCAACTCCATCGACGCCGACGGCACGAAGAGCGGGTTCGACCTCGAGCTCGTGGCCGCGGTGCGCGCGATCGCGTCGGTGCCGGTGATCGCCTCGGGCGGCGCGGGGAACCTCGACCACTTCGCCCCGGCCGTCGAGGCGGGCGCGGACGCGGTCCTCGCCGCCAGCGTGTTCCACCGGGGCGAGATGACGATCGGCGACGTCAAGACGGCGCTGCGCGCCGCGGGCCAGCTCGTCCGCTGAGCCGACCGGGTGCCGGACGGGAGGCCCGTGGCGGCGCCGTCACGGGCCTCCCGTCCGGTTCTCCACACTCCGCGTGACGCTCCGCGCCACGCCGTAGGCTAGGAGCCTCATGACCGACAGCACCAACGCCAGCACCGACGCGGTCCTCGACCGCGTGCGCTTCGGTGCGGACGGCCTGCTCCCCGCCATCGTGCAGGAGGAGACGTCGAAGGACGTCCTCATGCTCGGCTACATGGACCGGGAGGCCCTCCGCCGCACCCTGACCGAGGGGCGGGTGACCTTCTGGTCCCGCTCGCGGCAGGAGTACTGGCGCAAGGGCGACACGTCCGGACACGCGCAGTACGTGCGCGCCGCCGCCCTGGACTGCGACGACGACACCCTGCTCGTGACCGTGCAGCAGGTGGGCGCCGCGTGCCACACCGGCGCGCACGCCTGCTTCGACGTCGACCCGCTCTCGCCCGTCACGGCGACCGCCCCGGAGGCCCTGCGATGACCGACCAGCCGCACACCACCGTCCGCGAGGAGTTCGACAAGCTGCTCGCCGACCACCGCGTCGTGCCCGTGGTCCGCGCGCTCTTCGCCGACAGCGAGACCCCCGTCGGCGTGTACCGCAAGCTCGCCGACGGTCGTCCGGGGTCGTTCCTGCTCGAGTCGGCGGGGCAGGGCGGCCTGTGGTCCCGCTGGTCGTTCGTCGGCGTGCGGAGCTTCGGCGTCCTCACGCAGGACGGCGACCGTGCCGCCTGGATCGACACCGGCATCCCGGCGTCCCGCGCCGTCGACTCCCTCGACGGGCAGCCGCTCGAGGTACTCGCCCGGCTGCACGAGCGCTGGCGCACCCCGCGGGTCCCGGGCACGCCGCCGCTCGTCGGCGGGACGGTCGGGTTCATCGGGTGGGAGGCCGTCCGGCAGCTCGAGCACCTGCCGAACGTGCCCGCGGCCGACTTCGAGGTCCCCGGTCAGGCCCTGGCGTTCGTCTCCGAGCTGGCGGCGCTCGACCACCGGACCGGCCTGGTCCTGCTCGTCGCGAGCGTGCTCAACGACGGCACGGACGACGCCGACGCGATGTGGGCGGACGCGCAGGCCCGCCTCGACCGGATGCAGGGCGACCTCGTCCAGCCGACCGTCGCGACGGTCGCCGAGGCGTTCGACATCGCGGAGCCGACGCCGACCCACCGGTCCACCCCGGACGCGTACATGGCGGCGGTCGAGCGGTCGAAGGACTTCATCCGGGACGGCGACGTCTTCCAGGTCGTGATCTCGCAGCGGTTCGACCACGACGTCACGGCGGACCCGCTCGACGTGTACCGGGTCCTGCGCATGCTCAACCCGAGCCCGTACATGTACTTCCTCGCGCTCCGCGACGTGCAGGACGACCCGTTCTGGATCGTCGGGGCCTCGCCGGAGGCACTCGTGAAGGTGCAGGCCGGCCGGGCGATCACGCACCCGATCGCCGGGTCCCGTCCGCGCGGCGCCACCCCGGAGGAGGACGTCCGCTTCGGAGAGGACCTCCTCGAGGACCCGAAGGAGCGCGCCGAGCACCTCATGCTCGTCGACCTCGCCCGCAACGACCTGCAGAAGGTGTGCGAGCCCGGCACCGTCGCGGTCACCGAGTTCATGACCGTCGAGCGGTTCAGCCACATCATGCACCTCGTGTCGAGCGTCGAGGGTGCGGTCCGACCGGACGCGTCCGCGATCGATGTGTTCCGGGCGACGTTCCCGGCCGGCACGCTCTCGGGCGCGCCGAAGCCGCGTGCACTCGAGATCATCGACGAGCTGGAGCCCGCGAAGCGCGGCGCCTACGCCGGCGTCGTGGGCTACTTCGACTTCGCCGGGGACGCCGACCTCGCCATCGCGATCCGCACCGCCCTCATCCAGGACGGGGTCGCCCGGGTGCAGGCCGGGGCCGGGCTCGTCGCGGACTCCGACCCCGCGACCGAGCACACCGAGGCCGTCAACAAGGCGGCGGCGCCGCTCCGTGCGGTCGCGACGGCCAACCGGATGCGCGAGGTGCGCTCGTGACGCTCCGCCGCTCCCGACCGCTCGTGGTGGTCGCCGGGCTCGTCGTCGCCGGGATCGTGATGCTGTCCTGGACGCAGACGTGGTTCACGGTGCACCTCCGTGCGGGATCCGCGGTGGTCACGTCGGTCACGGCGGACGGCTCGAAGACCGTGCCGCAGTACACGGCCCTCGCGATCGCGAGCCTGGCGCTCTTCCTCGCGATGACGATCGCCGGGCGTGGCGTGCGCGTCGTGCTCGCCGTCATCGAGCTCCTGCTCGGCGTCGCCGTCGTGGTCACCGGGGTGTCCGCGCTGCGTGACCCGGTCGCGGCGGCCCGCGGGGCGATCGGCGAGGTCGCCGGGGTGAGTGACCTCGGCGGTGTGCGGCGTGTGGTGTCCTCGGTCGACGTCACGGGCTGGCCGGCCGTCGGGATCGTCGGCGGCGTGCTGGCCGTGCTGCTCGGCGTCGTGGTCCTGTTCGTGCAGCGGGCCTGGCCCGGTCCGAGCCGGAAGTACGGTGCCGCGACCGCCGGTGCCGCAGCCGACGCCCGCGCCGTCGCCGTGCAGCGGGACGCGATCACGGACTGGGACGACCTCTCGGCCGGCACCGACCCGACCGACGCCGACGCCGAGTCGTCGGCCTCCGGCGAGCGTGCCCGGACCGAGGCGTCCGCCCACGGCGAGCATGCCCGGAGCGCCACGGTCGACGCGGTAGGGTTGGAGCACGGCGATCGACCGACGACGCCGGAGCAGAACGAGGAGCACCGTGAGCAACACTGAGCCCGCAGAACTCGGCGAGGGACACTCCCCGGCGGCCTGGACGGCCGTCGTCATCATGCTGATCGGATTCGCGGCAGGGACGCTCTTCTTCTGGTTCGACCAGCCGATCGGCGTGTGGATCTCCGCGGCGGTCGTGGTCGTCGGCCTCGTCGTCGGCGCGGTCATGGCGAAGGCGGGCTACGGCGTCAACGGCCCGAAGTTCGTCCCGAAGCACCACGGCGAGTAGGCCGGACATGCCGAACGTGCTCGAGACCCTCGTCGCGGGCGCGCTCGAGGACGCGGCCGCCCGTCGCGCAGACCGCCCGTACGCGGACGTTGAACGTGACCTCGACCGGGTGGCGTCGCCCCTCGACGCGCTGACGTTCCTCGCTCCCGGCGACGACGTCAAGATCCTCGCCGAGGTCAAGCGCGCGAGCCCGTCCCGCGGCTCCATGGCGCCGATCGCCGACCCCGCAGCCCTTGCGGCGGAGTACGAGCGCGGCGGTGCGTCGACGATCAGCGTGCTGACCGAGGGTCGGAAGTTCCTCGGCAGCCTGGCCGACCTCGAAGCCGTCAAGGCCCGGGTCGGCGTGCCCGTGCTGCGCAAGGACTTCATCGCCGACCCCTACCAGGTGGTCGAGGCGCGGGCAGCCGGCGCCGACGTCGTGCTCCTCATCGTCGCGGCCCTGGAGCAGTCGCAGCTCGTCGAGCTCCACGGCCTGGCCGAGGAACTCGGCATGCGCGTCCTCGTCGAGGCCCACTCGGCGGACGAGGTCTCCCGCGGCCTCGACGCCGGCGCGCGCATCCTCGGCGTGAACGCCCGCGACCTCACCGACTTCTCGCTCGACCGCGACCTCTTCGGCTCCCTCGCGGACCGCATCCCCGAAGGTGTCGTCCGGGTCGCCGAGTCCGCCGTGGCCGGTCCTGCCGACGTGGCCCACTACCGCTCCGCGGGCGCCGACGTCGTCCTGGTGGGGGAGGCGCTCGTCACGGGCTCAGACCCCGCCGCCACCCTCGCGTCGTTCATCGCCGCGGCGCGGCCCTGACGACGGACGGTCCCGTCGCCGCGTCCGCAGCGGTCGGACCGATCTCCCGCTCCGCGGCTCCCCACACCCGAACCACCGGTCCGACCGACACCGTCGGGCCCCGCACGGAAGGCACATCGTGACCTCGCTCCGCGAACAGCACGGCCCGTACTTCGGCGACTTCGGTGGACGATTCGTCCCCGAGTCCCTCGTCCTGGCGCTCGACGAGCTCGAGGCGGCGTTCCGCGAAGCCTGGGCGGACCCGGCGTTCCGCACGGAGCTCGACGACCTGCAGCGCGACTACACCGGTCGGCCGTCGATCATCACCGAGGTGCCGCGGTTCGCGAAGCACGCCGGCGGGGCCCGGATCATCCTCAAGCGCGAGGACCTCAACCACACCGGCTCCCACAAGATCAACAACGTCCTCGGCCAGGCGCTCGTCGCGAAGCGGCTCGGCAAGACGCGACTGATCGCCGAGACCGGAGCGGGCCAGCACGGCGTCGCGACCGCGACGGCGGCCGCGCTCTTCGGGATGGAGTGCGTCGTCTACATGGGCGCCGTCGACACCGAGCGCCAGGCGCTCAACGTCGCCCGGATGCGCCTGCTCGGGGCCGAGGTGGTCGCGGTCGAGACCGGATCGCGCACGCTGAAGGACGCCATCAACGACGCCCTCCGGGACTGGGTCGCGAACGTCGAGCATACGCACTACCTCCTCGGGACCGTCGCGGGACCGCACCCGTTCCCCGAGATGGTGCGGGAGTTCCACAAGGTGATCGGCGACGAGGCCCGGCAGCAGGTGCTCGACCGCGTCGGTCGTCTGCCCGACGCGGTCGCGGCGTGCGTCGGCGGCGGGTCGAACGCGATGGGCATCTTTGACGCGTTCCTCGACGACGAGTCGGTCGCCCTGTACGGCTACGAGGCCGGCGGCGAGGGCCTCGAGACGGGTCGCCACGCGGCGAGCATCTCGCTCGGCCGCACCGGCGTGCTCCAGGGCACGAAGTCGTACCTCATGCAGGACGAGGACGGCCAGACGATCGAGAGCCACAGCATCTCCGCCGGACTCGACTACCCGAGCGTCGGTCCGCAGCACGCCCACCTCGCGGCGATCGGGCGCGCGAAGTACGAGCCGATCACCGACGCCGAGGCGATGGAGGCATTCCGCCTGCTCAGCCGCACCGAGGGCATCCTCCCCGCGATCGAGTCCTCGCACGCCCTCGCCGGCGCGATCAAGCTCGGTAAGGAGCTCGGCCCCGAGGGGGTCATCCTGGTCAACCTGTCCGGACGCGGCGACAAGGACGTAGCGTCCGCCAGCCGGTACTTCGGCATCCTCGACGAGAACGCGGTCCAGCTGTGAGCACGAACACGAACACCTCGGTCGCATCGACCATCGACGCCGCCAACGCCGCGCGCGGAGGAGCCGTCGTCGGCTACCTGCCCGCCGGCTTCCCGGACCTGCGGACCAGCGTCGACGCCGCGGTCGCCCTCGCCGAGAACGGCGTGGACGTCATCGAGCTCGGCCTGCCCTACTCCGACCCGGTCATGGACGGCCCCGTCATCCAGCGCGCCGCGGAGGAGAGCCTCGCCAACGGCTTCAAGGTCGCGCAGGTCTTCGAAGCCGTCGACCAGATCACGAGCCGCGCCGACGTCCCGGTGCTCGTGATGACCTACTGGAACCCGGTGCTGCGCTACGGCGTCGACCGGTTCGCCGACGACCTCGTGGCATCGGGCGCGTCCGGACTCATCACGCCCGACCTCATCCCCGACGAGGCCCGCGAGTGGATGGACGCGTCGGAGCGCACGCACCTCGACCGCGTCTTCCTCGCAGCGCCGTCCTCGACCGACGCGCGCATGCACCAGGCGGTCGAGTCGAGCCGCGGGTTCGTGTACGCGGTGTCGACCATGGGCGTGACCGGAGCACGTGTCGGTGTGGACGCGGCAGCGCGGACGGTCGTGTCGCGCCTGCGGGACGCCGGCGTCGAGCGGACGTGCGTCGGTCTCGGCATCTCGACGGCCGACCAGGTCGCCGAGGTCCTCGAGTACGCCGACGGAGCGATCGTCGGCTCGGCGTTCGTACGCGCCCTGGCCGACCGCGGCGTGCAGGGTGTCGCAGAGCGCGCAGCGGACCTCTCGAGCGGCGCGCAGCGCCGCTGACGGCGACGGTCCCGCGTCGCCGAGGCGACGGTGCGGCGCCGCCGAGACGACCCGGGGCCGGCATCGTCGTGACCACGGGCCGGGAGCGGCGAGACGACCTCGGTCCGGCATCGCCGGGACCACGGACGGACGCCAGGCGCGGATCGGCTGACCGACGTCGGTCACCCGATCCGGTCCTGGCGTCCTCCCGGTCCGTCACGATTTCCACAGGACCGTTCGGAGCGGTCATGGCGGGGCAGTCGTCCGCGCTACAGTGATCGGGGCCGCTCGCACGGTGGTCCGGCCAGCAAGCACCGAAAGGCGATCGCACCTCCATGCCCCTCCTGAGCATCCCGAGCCCGAGCACCGCCTGGCAGTACTTCGACGTGACCGCTTGGCTGCGTGACGTGTTCGGTTGGTCGCTGCCGCTCGACTTCCGCATCCACGCGTACGCGATCTGCATCCTGATCGGCATCGTGGCAGCCGTCCTGATGGCGAACCACCGCCTGAACGCCCGCGGCGTCGAGCGGTGGGTCATCATCGACGTCGCCATCTGGGCCGTCCCGGCCGGGATCATCGGCGGCCGCCTCTTCCACGTGTTCACCCACGTCAGCGACTACTTCGGACCGGGCCGTGACCCGCTGTCCTTCCTCTACATCTGGGAGGGCGGGCTCGCCATCTTCGGTGCGCTCATCCTCGGCTCGGTCGGCGCGTACGTCGGGTGCCGACAGGTCGGGCTGCGCTTCAGCACGTTCATCGACGCGATCGCCCCCGGCGTCCTGCTCGCCCAGGCCTTCGGACGCTTCGGCAACTACTTCAACCACGAGCTCTTCGGCATGCCGACGAGCCTGCCGTGGGGTCTCGAGATCGAGTCGACCAACCCGGCGTACCCGAAGGGGCTGCCCGAGGGCACCCTCTTCCAGCCGACGTTCCTCTACGAGATCATCTGGAACGTCCTGGGTGTCATCGTCATCCTGTTCCTGGCGCGGAAGTTCACGCTCCAGTGGGGCAAGGTCATGGCCCTGTACCTGATCTGGTACGGCGCCGGCCGGTCGGTGCTCGAGTCGATCCGCGTCGACACGAGCGAGACGTTCTTCGGCGTCCGCACGAACGTCTGGATGGCACTCGCCGCGATCGTGCTCGGGATCGTGATCTTCGTCGTGCAGTCGCGGCGCCACACCGGCCTGGAACCCTCGCCCTACCTGCCGGGTCGCGGGCCCGCTGCACGTGCCGATGTAGACTCGGACGACACCTGGTCGGAGCACGACGACGAGCCCGCAGCCGTCGCCGCCGACCCGGTCGGCACCACCCGGTCCTAGCGCCCGCGCCGCAGACCCGGGTCCGGGCTCCGGACGCCGGGGCGGGCGTCGACGGACCACGGCCGGAGCGTCGGGGGACCGCCCACGACATCCCGACCAGCCGGACGGCCCCCGCCGGCAGCAACGACCAGCAGCACCACCGCACATCAGCACCACCCCGCCCGCCACGAACCGGGCTCCACACCACCCGTGCCGACGGGGCAACCCGCCGACGGCACGGACGGGCACCTGTCCCGCCCGTCCGGGCGGAACGCACCACCGGGCCACCGCTGTCCCTGTTCCATCTCCTCGTGAGGACGGTTCCCCATGGCGCTCCAGCCATCCCAGTCGCGCACCCAGACGTCGACGCCCGGGCTCCAGCCCCCGCACCGCCGGTTCTCGGCCGTGCCGGAGGCGACCGGCATGTACGACCCGGCCAACGAGAAGGACGCCTGCGGTCTCGCGATGGTCGCGACCCTCCGCGGCACCGCCGGGCACGACATCGTCGACGCCGCGCTCGGCGCGCTGCGCAACCTCGAGCACCGCGGCGCCGTGGGATCGGACGCCGGGACCGGCGACGGCGCGGGCATCCTGTGCCAGGTGCCGGACGCGTTCCTGCGCGACGAGGTGCCGTTCGAGCTGCCGGCCGCGGGGGAGTACGCCGTCGGGACCGCCTACCTGCCCCTCGACGAGGACGACCGCCACCGCGTGCAGGGCGCCGTCGAGCGGCTCGCGCGCGAGGAGGGTCTCCGTGTCCTCGGCTGGCGCGAGGTCCCGGTGCGCCCCGAGGTGCTCGGCAGCCTGGCACGCGCGGCGATGCCCGCGTTCGCCCAGCTCTTCGTCGCGTCCAACCGTCACGACGTGCACGGCGCCGCCTGGCGCGGGATCGCGCTCGACCGGCAGGCGTTCCGGCTCCGGAAGCGCGCCGAGCACGACGTCGAGGTCTACTTCATGTCGCTGTCGAGCCGGACCATGGTCTACAAGGGCATGGTCACGACGCTGCAGCTCGAGCCGTTCTACCCCGACCTGAGCGACGAGCGCTTCGCGTCGAAGCTGGCGATCGTGCACTCCCGGTACTCGACGAACACGTTCCCGTCGTGGCCGCTCGCCCAGCCGTTCCGCACGCTCGCGCACAACGGCGAGATCAACACCGTCCGCGGCAACCGCAACTGGATGCGAGCGCGGCAGTCCCAGCTCGAGAGCGAACTGCTCGGCGACATGGCGCCGCTGCTGCCCATCGTGAGCCCCGGCGCGAGCGACTCGGCCTCGTTCGACGAGGTCCTCGAACTGCTGAGCCTCACGGGCCGGTCGCTGCCGCACGCCGTCTCGATGATGGTGCCGGAGGCGTGGGAGAACCAGACCGGCATGGACCCGGAGCTGCGAGCGTTCTACGAGTACCACTCCATGCTCATGGAGCCGTGGGACGGCCCCGCGGCGATCACCTTCACCGACGGCACGCTCGTCGGCGCGACGCTCGACCGCAACGGCCTCCGCCCCGGCCGGTTCCTCGTGACCGACGACGGACTCATCGTGATGGGCTCGGAGACGGGCGTCATCGACGTCCCGGCCGCGAAGGTCGTCCGCAAGGGTCGGCTCCGCCCCGGGCGGATGTTCCTCGTCGACACCGAGGCCGGACGCATCATCGAGGACGACGAGGTCAAGCGTTCGCTCGCGACCTCCGGCCCGTGGGGCGAGTGGCTCGAGACCGGGCGCATCAACCTCGCCGACCTGCCGGAGCGCGAGCACATCGTGCACACCCCCGCGTCGGTCACCCGTCGTCAGCGGGCCTTCGGCTACACCGAGGAAGAGGTCCGCGTCCTGCTGCGCCCGATGGCCCAGACGGGCGCGGAGCCGCTCGGCGCGATGGGGTCGGACACCCCGATCGCCGTGCTGTCGCAGCGACCCCGGCTGCTGTTCGACTACTTCACGCAGCAGTTCGCGCAGGTGACCAACCCGCCGCTGGACTCGATCCGCGAGCAGGTCATCACGTCGATGGGGATGGGGCTCGGTCCGGAGCGCAACCTCCTCAGCGCGGGCCCGGAGCACGCGAAGCAGATCGTGCTCGGCTTCCCCGTGATCGACAACGACGAGCTCGCGAAGATCCAGCACTTCGAAACCGCGTCCGGACGGCACCTCACGGTCACGATCCGGGGCCTCTACCGGGTCGACGACGGCGAGGCCGCGATGCAGAAGCGCATCGACGCGGTCTGCGCCGAGGTCGACGACGCCATCGAGTCCGGCAAGCAGTTCATCGTGCTCTCCGACCGTGACGGCAACGCCGAGAGCGCGCCCGTGCCGAGCCTGCTGCTGCTCGCCGCCGTGCACCACCACCTCATCCGTACCGAGCAGCGCATGAAGGTCGGCCTGATCGTCGAGGCCGGCGACGTGCGCGAGGTGCACCACGTCGCGACGCTCATCGGCTACGGTGCCTCGGCGATCAACCCGTACCTCGCGATGGAGACCTGCGAGAACCTCGTCCGCGCCGGCATGATCACCGGCATCACGCCGGAACAGGCCGTCCGAAACGTGATCAAGGCCCTCGGCAAGGGCGTGCTGAAGATCATGTCCAAGATGGGCATCTCGACGGTGTCGAGCTACGCCGGAGCGCAGGCCTTCGAGGCCGTCGGGCTGTCGCAGGAGTTCGTCGACCGGTACTTCACGGGGACCTCCTCCATCCTCGGCGGCGTCGACATCGACGTCATCGCCCGCGAGAACGCGGAGCGGCACGCGCAGGCGTACCCGCAGGACGGTGCCGTGCTCTCGCACGAGCGCCTCCAGACCGGCGGCGAGTACCAATGGCGTCGGGAGGGCCCGCCGCACCTGTTCAACCCGGACACGGTGTTCCGGCTGCAGCACGCGACGCGTGCCCGGCGGTACGACATCTTCCGTGAGTACTCGAAGGCCGTGGACGACCAGTCCGAGGCGCTCATGACCCTGCGCGGGCTGTTCCGGTTCAAGGACGGCGTCCGTCAGCCGGTCCCGCTCGACGAGGTCGAGCCGATCGAGTCGATCGTGAAGCGGTTCAACACCGGAGCGATGTCGTACGGCTCGATCTCGCAGGAGGCCCACGAGACCCTCGCGATCGCGATGAACCGGCTCGGTGCGCGCTCGAACACAGGTGAGGGCGGCGAGGACGTCGAGCGGCTGCTCGACCCCGAGCGCCGCAGCGCGATCAAGCAGGTCGCCTCCGGACGCTTCGGCGTCACGAGCATGTACCTGACGCACGCGACGGACATCCAGCTGAAGATGGCGCAGGGTGCGAAGCCCGGCGAGGGCGGGCAGCTGCCCCCGCAGAAGGTCTACCCGTGGGTCGCCCGGACGCGCCACGCCACGGCCGGGGTCGGACTCATCTCCCCGCCGCCGCACCACGACATCTACTCCATCGAGGACCTCAAGCAGCTGATCTTCGACGTCAAGCGGGCCAACCCGTCCGCGCGCGTCCACGTGAAGCTCGTGAGCCAGTCCGGCATCGGCGCGGTCGCCGCCGGCGTGACGAAGGCACTCGCCGACGTCGTGCTCGTGTCCGGGCACGACGGCGGCACGGGGGCGTCCCCGCTGAACTCCCTCAAGCACGCCGGCACCCCGTGGGAGATCGGCCTCGCAGAGACGCAGCAGACCCTCATGCTGAACGGCATGCGCGACCGCGTCGTGGTACAGGTCGACGGCCAGATGAAGACCGGACGCGACGTGGTCGTGGCCGCCCTGCTCGGTGCCGAGGAGTACGGCTTCGCGACGGCGCCGCTCGTGGTCGAGGGCTGCATCCTCATGCGGGTCTGTCACCTCGACACGTGCCCGGTCGGCGTCGCGACCCAGAACCCGGAGCTGCGCGCCCGGTTCTCCGGCAAGGCCGAGTACGTCGTGAACTTCTTCGAGTTCATCGCCCAGGAGGTCCGCGAGCTCCTCGCCGAGCTCGGCTTCCGCTCGCTCGACGAGGCGATCGGCCAGGCCGACGTGCTCGACGTCGACCGTGCCGTCCAGCACTGGAAGGCATCGGGGCTCGACCTCGGGCCGGTCCTGCAGGGGCCGTCGTTCCCGGCGGACGAGGCCCGTCGCCACCACCGTGAGCAGGACCACGAGCTCGACGAGCACTTCGACGTCGAGCTCATCCAGCGCACCGCGGACGTCCTGGAGCACGGCGGTTCGGTGTCGCTCGACCTCCCGATCCGCAACACCGAGCGTGCGGTCGGCACGATGCTCGGCCACGAGGTCACCGTCCGCCACGGCGAGCACGGGCTGCCGGCCGGGTCGATCGACATCACCCTGCGCGGTTCCGCCGGGCAGTCCCTCGGCGCGTTCCTGCCCGCGGGCGTGACGCTCCGGCTCGTCGGCGACAGCAACGACTACGTCGGCAAGGGCCTGTCGGGCGGCGAGGTCATCGTGCGTCCCGACGACGAGTCCGCGTTCGACGCCGCGGAGAACGTCATCGCCGGCAACGTGATCGGCTACGGCGCAACCCAGGGCAGCATGTTCATCCGTGGCATCGTCGGCGAGCGCTTCCTGGTCCGCAACTCCGGCGCGACCGCGGTGGTCGAGGGCGTCGGTGACCACGCGCTCGAGTACATGACGGGCGGCCTGGCGCTCATCCTCGGTGAGACCGGCCGCAACCTCGGAGCCGGCATGTCCGGCGGGACCGCGTACGTCCTCGGCCTGCGCGACGAGGACGTCAACCAGGACGCCCTCGCGAGCGGCGAGCTCCGCCTCGGGCCGCTCGACAGTGCCGACGCGGAGATCGTGACCGACCTGCTCGAGCGGCACCGCGACGAGACCGGTTCGACGGTCGCGGCCGGGCTGCTCGAGTCCGGCGACCTCAGCGGGTTCGTGAAGGTGCTGCCGCGGGACTACGCGGCGGTCCTCGCGACCCGGCAGCAGGCGGTCGAGGAGGGGCTCGACCCCGACGGCGACGTCGTCTGGAACCGGATCCTGGAGGCGACGAATGGCTGACGTCACCGCATCCGCAGCGCGCACGAGCGCGGCGCCCACGACCGCGGCGCGCACGACCGCAGCCCACACGACCGCACGACCGAACACCACGGAGGCTTCGCATGGCTGACCCGAAGGGCTTCCTCAAGGTGCAGGAGCGCGAGCTCCCGCCCCGCCGCCCCGTTCCCGTCCGGCTCATGGACTGGAAAGAGGTCTACGAGCAGCAGGAGTCCGGCGCCCTCAAGCGCCAGGCCGGCCGCTGCATGGACTGCGGCGTGCCGTTCTGCCACCAGGGCTGCCCGCTCGGGAACCTCATCCCGGAGTGGAACGACCTCACCTGGCGCGGCGAGGGACGTCAGGCGATCGAGCGCCTGCACGCGACGAACAACTTCCCGGAGTTCACGGGTCGGCTCTGCCCGGCACCGTGCGAGGCCTCGTGCGTCCTCGGCATCAACCAGCCGCCGGTGACGATCAAGCAGGTCGAGGTGTCGATCATCGACGAGGCGTTCCAGAACGGCTGGGTCACGCCGCACCCGCCGGAGCGACTCACCGGCAAGACCGTCGCCGTCGTCGGGTCGGGCCCCGCCGGCCTGGCGGCAGCGCAGCAGCTCACCCGCGCCGGGCACACCGTCGCGGTCTACGAGCGCGACGACCGCATCGGCGGCCTCCTCCGCTACGGCATCCCCGACTTCAAGATGGAGAAGCGCCAGATCGACGCGCGCCTCGCCCAGATGCAGGCTGAGGGCACCCGCTTCCGCGCCGGCGTCGAGATCGGCCGGGACATCACCTGGGACGACCTGCGGTCCCGCTACGACGCGGTCGTGGTCGCCACCGGCGCGATGGTGCCTCGCGACCTCCCGATCCCGGGGCGCGACCTCGCGGGCGTGCACTTCGCGATGGACTACCTCGTCCAGCAGAACAAGACGAACGCGGGCACGACGGTCGACAACCAGACCACCGCGGAGGGCAAGCACGTCGTCGTCATCGGCGGCGGCGACACCGGTGCCGACTGCATCGGGACGGCCCACCGGCAGGGCGCGTTGAGCGTGACGAACCTCGCGATCGGCAAGCAGCCGCCGCTCGAGCGTCCCACCGAGCAGCCGTGGCCCATGTTCCCGACCGTGTTCGAGGTCACGAGCGCGCACGAGGAGGGCGGCGAGCGGCACTTCCTCGCCTCCACCGTCGAGTTCCTCGGCAACGAGGCCGGCGAGGTCCGTGCCCTCCGGGTCGCCGAGACCGAGTACCTCGACGGCCGCCGCGTGCCGAAGGCAGGCACCGAGCGCGAGATCCCCGCGGACCTCGTGCTCATCGCCATGGGCTTCACCGGTCCGGAGACCGACACGATCGAGCCGCAGCTCGGTCTGCCCACCGCACCCTCGGGCGCCCTCGCCCGCGAGGCCGACTACTCGACCAACGAGCCGGGCGTGTTCGTCGCCGGCGACGCCGGCCGCGGGCAGTCGCTCATCGTGTGGGCGATCGCCGAGGGCCGTGCAGCCGCGGCGAAGGTCGACGAGTACCTCGAGGGATCGACGATCCTGCCTGCTCCGGTCAAGGCGACCGACCGCGCGATCACGGTCTGAGACCGACGTGAACGCACCGGGAACCCCGACCCGCGAGTGAGCGGCAGGCCACCAGCACTCGGTAGGGTGCTGGTGGCCTCGCTTCGTTCCGCGCGGCCCCACAGCGCGGAAACCCAAGCACCATCAACCACACGAAGGAATCCATTGAGACGCGCAAAGATCGTTTCGACGCTCGGACCGGCAACGTCGGAGTACGAGACCGTCAAGGAGATCATCGAGGCGGGCGTCGACGTCGCCCGACTCAACCTCAGCCACGGTGACTACAGCGTCCACGAGGCCAACTACGAGAACGTCCGTCGCGCCGCCGAGGAGCTCGGCAAGCCGGTCGCGATCCTCGTCGACCTGCAGGGTCCGAAGATCCGCCTCGCCAAGTTCGCCGACGGCCCGCACGACCTCGCGGTCGGCGACGTCTTCACCATCACGACCGAGGACGTCCCGGGCTCCAAGGAGATCTGCGGCACGACGTTCAAGGGCCTGCCGCAGGACGTCAAGCCCGGCGACCCGCTGCTCATCGACGACGGCCGCGTGCGGCTGCGCGTGCTCGACACCGACGGCGTGCGCGTCCGGACCGAGGTCGTCGTCGCCGGGACGGTGTCGAACAACAAGGGCATCAACCTCCCGGGTGTCGCCGTCAACGTCCCCGCGCTGAGCGAGAAGGACGAGGCCGACCTCCGCTGGGCGATCCGGCAGGGCGCCGACCTCATCGCGCTGTCGTTCGTGCGGAACGCCGCCGACGTGCAGCGCGCCCACGAGATCATGGACGAGGAGGGCAAGCGCCTCCCCGTCATCGCGAAGATCGAGAAGCCGCAGGCCGTCGACGCGCTCGAGGAGATCATCGACGCGTTCGACAGCATCATGGTCGCCCGCGGTGACCTCGGCGTCGAGCTCCCGCTCGAGGCGGTCCCGATCGTGCAGAAGCGCGCGGTCGAGCTGGCCCGCCGCATGGCGAAGCCGGTCATCGTCGCGACGCAGATGCTCGAGTCGATGATCTCGTCGCCGATCCCGACCCGCGCGGAGACCTCCGACGTCGCGAACGCCGTCCTCGACGGCGCGGACGCGGTCATGCTCTCGGGCGAGACCAGCGTCGGCGAGTACCCCGTCCAGACCGTCCGCACGATGGCCCGGATCGTGGAGTCCACCGAGGACCACGGCCTCGAGCGCATCGCCCCGCTCGGCACCAAGCCGCGCACCCTCGGCGGCGCCATCACCCTCGCCGCGGTCGAGATCGCGGAGTTCACCGAGGCGTCCTACCTCTGCGTGTTCACCGAGTCGGGCGACTCCGCGCGCCGCATGTCGCGCCTGCGGCACGGCCTGCCGATCATCGCGTTCACGCCGAACGAGGCCACCCGTCGCCGCATGGCGCTCACGTGGGGCGTCCGCTCGTTCCTCGTCGACCGGAAGACCCACACCGACGAGCTGTTCTCGCAGGTCGACGACGTGCTCCTCGAGAACGGTCTCGCCGCACCGGGCGACCGCGTGGTCGTCACGGCGGGTTCGCCTCCCGGCATCGAGGGTTCGACGAACGACCTCCGCGTGCACCGCATCGGTGACGCGCACGCCGAGGCCGCGCCGGCCTACGTGCGCGACTGACGTCCGTCGCGTCCCGACAGGGCGCGGACGGGAGGCACGGCGCGGGTCCCGCGCGCAGCCTCCGGTCCGCGCCCTGTCGCGTTCCGACGCGGCGGCGCGCGGCGCGCCGGGGTGACCGGACGACCGCGTGAGCGGCTGGGACGGCGCCCCGCGCCCGGGATGACCGGACGACCACGTGAGCGGCTGGGACGGCGCCCCGCGCCCGGGATGACCGGACGACCGCGCGGGCCCGGCGGGGTGTCGGCGGCGCGCCTCCAGGACGGCGCCCCGCGCCCGGGGTGACCGGACGACCGCGTGAGCGGGCAGGATGGCCGGTGTGAGCCTCCAGGACGACACCCGGCGCGGGGACGACGCGACCGCCCCGACGGCAGCCGACGTCCGACGCTGGCGGCGGTACCTGGCGGACGAACGGGCGGAGGCCGCCGTCTACCGGAACCTCGCCGCGCGCCGGACGGGTGAGGAGCGCGACATCCTCGCCGCCCTGGCCGAGGCGGAGGGTCGACACGAGCAGCACTGGCTCGACCTGCTCGGCGACCAGGTCGGCCGACCGCAGCGGGGGAGCCTGCGCACCCGGGTCCTCGCGTCGCTGGCGAAGCGGTTCGGGTCGGTCTTCGTCCTCGCGCTCATGCAGCGGGCCGAGGACCGTTCGCCCTACGCCGACGACGCCGACGCCACCGCGCGGATGGCGGCCGACGAGCGCATCCACGGCGAGGTCGTCCGCGGGCTGGCGAACCGGGGTCGGATGCGGCTCTCCGGGACGTTCCGGGCAGCGGTGTTCGGTGCGAACGACGGGCTCGTCTCGAACCTCGCGCTCATCATCGGCATCAGTGCCTCGGGTGCCGACCGGCACTTCGTCCTGCTCAGCGGGATCGCCGGCCTGCTCGCGGGTGCGCTGTCGATGGGGGCCGGGGAGTACGTGTCCGTCCGGTCGCAGCGGGAGCTCCTCGAGGCGTCCGCGCCGCACCCGGAGGCGGGACGCGCCGTCGCGGACCTCGACGTCGACGCGAACGAACTCGCGCTCGTGTACCGGGCTCGGGGCATGGACGAGGCCGCCGCACACGCCCACGCCGCCGAGGTCATCGCCGGGCTCGGGCCGTCCGCCGAAACCGGGTCCGCGCCGACGGGCGACGACCACGAGGCGGTCGGCAACGGCATGAGCGCCGCGGTGTCGAGCTTCCTGTTCTTCGCCTCGGGTGCCGTGATCCCGATCCTGCCGTACGCGTTCGGGCTCGAGGGGTGGCCGGCGATCACGCTGGCCGGTGTCCTCGTGGGGACCGCGCTCCTCGGCACCGGGGCCGTGGTCGGGGTGCTCAGCGGGGCGTCACCGCTCAAGCGGGCGCTGCGGCAGCTCGCGATCGGCTTCGGCGCGGCCGTCGTGACGTACGGCCTCGGGCTGCTGTTCGGGACCGGCGCGGCGTAGGGCGGCGGTTCAGCGTCGGACGGCGGCGCGCGGCGGTCCGGCGTCGGACGGCGGTACGCGGCGGTTCAGCGTCGGACGGCGGCGCGCGGCGGCAGCAGGAGCAGGACGGCGGCGCCCGCGACCACGAGCGCGATGCCGGAGAGCACCGCGAAGACCGCGAGCGCCATGCCGGGGGCGAGGAGGACCGCGACGCCGACGAGGACCGACAGGACCCCGCTCACCGCCGTCGGCACGCGCGAGGACCCCGGGTGTCCGACCGTGGCACCGACGACCGACACGATGCCCTCGACGATGAACCCGACGCCCGCGAGGACCGCGTACCCGACGAGGGGGACCGCGGGGTCGACCAGGCACACGAGGCCGGCGAGGCCCACCAGCGCGCCGACGACCCCCGACGCCCACCGCCACACCGGCGCGGTCCCGTGCCCGCGGACCGCAGCGACCACGCGCAGGGTCCCGGCGACGACGAGGTACACGCCGAAGACCACGGCGACCAGCGCGAGGGTGGGGCGGGGCCAGACCACCGCGACGATCCCGAGCGCGATGGCGACCACGGCGGTGACGACGACGAAGATCCGGAAGGTCCGCACGGCACGAGAGTCCACGAGCACCTCTTCCCTGGTCCGTCGCGGCCGGTGCCGCTCCGTCCCGACGCTACCGTGACGGCCGCCGACCGGTTCCGTGCCGGCTGCGCAGCTCACGACGCGGGTCGTGCGACCGGTGACGCGGGGGCCGTGCAACCGGGGGTGGTGCCGTGCACCCGGTGACGTGGGTGCCGCGGATCCGGTGGCGCGGGGCCGTGCAACCGGATGCAACCCCCGTCGTCGTACCGTGCGGGCAGGCGCGGACCCAGCGCCGCCGACAACGTCGTCGAAAGGTGTCCACCATGACCATCGCACCGTCGCCCTCCACCTACGCCGCCCCCGGCGAGGAGGGCTCGCTCGTCGAGTACCGGTCGCGCTACGACCACTTCATCGGAGGGGAGTACGTCGCGCCCGCGGGCGGGCGGTACTTCGAGAACCCCACCCCCGTCACCGGCAAGGTGTTCTGCGAGGTCGCACGGGGCGACTCCACGGACGTGGACCGCGCGGTCGAGGCCGCGTGGAAGGCCTTCCCGGCCTGGAGTCGCACGAGCGTCGCCGAGCGTGCGGGGATCCTCAACAAGATCGCCGACCGCATGGAGGAGCACCTCGAGATGCTCGCGGTCGCGGAGACGTGGGAGAACGGCAAGCCGATCCGCGAGACGATCGGCGCCGACATCCCGCTCGCGGTCGACCACTTCCGGTACTTCGCCGGAGCGGTCCGCGCGCAGGAGGGATCGACGGGCGAGATCGACCACGACACCGTGGCCTACCACTTCCACGAACCCCTCGGGGTCGTCGGGCAGATCATCCCGTGGAACTTCCCGATCCTCATGGCGGTGTGGAAGCTCGCCCCGGCCCTCGCCGCGGGCAACTGCGTCGTGCTGAAGCCCGCCGAGCAGACCCCGGCATCGATCCACGTGCTCGTCGAGCTCATCCGCGACCTGCTCCCCGCCGGGGTGCTCAACGTCGTGAACGGCTTCGGCATCGAGGTCGGTGCGCCGCTCGCCCAGCACCCGGACATCCGGAAGGTCGCGTTCACGGGCGAGACCACGACCGGCCGGCTCATCATGCAGTACGCGTCGCAGAACCTCATCCCGGTGACGCTGGAGCTCGGCGGCAAGAGCCCGAACGTGTTCTTCCCGGACGTCGCGCAGGAGAAGGACGCGTTCTACGACAAGGCCCTCGAGGGCTTCACGTTCTTCAACCTCAACCAGGGCGAGGTCTGCACGTGTCCGTCGCGGGCGCTCGTCGCGCGGGAGATCTACGACGGCTTCGTCGCCGACGGCCTGGACCGGGTGCGAGCCGTCAAGCAGGGGCACCCGCTCGACCTGTCGACGATGATCGGCGCGCAGGCGTCGAACGACCAGCTCGAGAAGATCCTGAGCTACATCGACATCGGCAAGCAGGAGGGCGCGAAGCTCCTCACCGGTGGCGAACGGGCCGACCTCGGCGGCGAACTGTCGGGCGGGTACTACGTCACCCCGACGGTCTTCGAGGGCGACAACTCGATGCGCATCTTCCAGGAGGAGATCTTCGGGCCGGTCCTCGCCCTGACCTCGTTCGACGGCTACGACGACGCGATCCGCATCGCCAACGACACCCTGTACGGGCTCGGCGCCGGCGTCTGGAGCCGTGAGGCGACCACGCTGTACCGCGCCGGACGGGACATCCAGGCCGGTCGGGTCTGGTCGAACACGTACCACCAGTACCCGGCCGGGGCGGCGTTCGGCGGCTACAAGCAGTCCGGCATCGGGCGCGAGAACCACAAGATGATGCTCGAGCACTACCAGCAGACGAAGAACCTCCTCGTGTCCTACGCCGAGGGTCCGATGGGCTTCTTCTGATGAGCACCGCCCGCGTGGCGGTCACGCCGGCGGCGGGGGAGCTCCTGCGCTCGCTCGCCGCCCGGCACGGCCCCCTGATGTTCCACCAGTCCGGTGGGTGCTGCGACGGGTCGAGCCCGATGTGCTACCCGGTCGGGATGTTCCGCACCGGCCCGGGAGACGTGCTCCTCGGCGCGCTCGAGGTCGACGGCATCGACCCCGTCGAGGTGTACATGTCGCGGTCGCAGTTCGAGTACTGGAAGTACACGCACCTCACCATCGACGTCGTCGACGGCCGCGGCGCGGGCTTCTCCCTCGAGGTGCCCAAGGGCAAGCGCTTCCTCACCCGGTCGCGGATGCTCACCGACGACGAACTCGTCGACCTGGGTCTGGTCCCGGCGGGAGGTCGGACGTAGGCTGACCGCACCGGCCGCGACGAGGCGGGCGGGGACCCGGACGGGAGGGCACGTGCGCGCTGACCCCGGGCTCCGTCCGCTCGTCGCCGAGTCGTGGCGGCGGTCCGCTCGGGTCGATCCCGACGGGATCCCCGCGGTCGCCCTCGACGACGACGCGCTCGAAGCGGCCCGTCGCGCCGGACCGCTCGGCACGGCTCTGCCGGTCGTGCGTCGGCTGCTCCTGGACGACGCCCGCGCCGCCGGGTGCATCGTCGCCGTGGCGGACGCGGCCGGTCGGCTCGTGTGGGTCGACGGCGCCCACCCCACCCGGAGCGCGGCCGAGGGCATGGGGTTCGTGCCGGGGGCCGACTGGGCCGAGGAGCACGTGGGGACGAGCGCCCCCGGCACCGCGCTCCGACTCGGCCGACCGGTCCAGATCCGCGCCGAGGAGCACTACGCGACCGCGGTGAAGGCCTACTCCTGCACGGCGGTCCCGCTCCGCGACGCGTCCGGTTCGGTCGTCGGCGCGGTCGACCTGACCGGGGACGAGCGCGCGGTGGAGCGACACACCCTCCCGTTGCTCGCGGCGGCGGCGGCGGCCGCCGAGGCCGAGCTCGCCCTCGCGGCACTCCGGTCGCCGGTGACCGTCCCGGCCACGCCCGCCGTCCCGGCCTCGCTCGACCTGCTCGGCTCGGACACCGCGGTGCTCCGCTCCGGTGCGAGGAGCGTCCGCCTCTCCGAGCGCCACTCGGAGATCCTCGCGGTCCTCGCCGCGTCGCCGGCCGGGCTGGCGGCCGCCGACCTCGCCGTCGCGGTGTACGGCGACGCGCGCGCGGTGACGACCCTGCGCGCCGAGGTCGTGCGGCTCCGACGGGTCCTCGCCGACCACGCGCCGGACGCGCGACTCGCCTCCCGGCCGTACCGTCTCACCGGTCTCCGCACCGACGTCGAATCGGTGCTGTCCGCGCTCGACCGCGGGGCGCGCCTCCAGGCCGTCGGCCGCTACACCGGACCGGTCCTGCCGGGGTCCGCGTCACCGGGCGTGGACGACCTGCGGGACCGGGTGCGTGCGCGGTTCCGGGAGGCGCTCCTCGCCGACGGCGGCGTCGACGCCCTGTCGGCGTGGGTGCGGACGGCGGACGGTGCCGCCGACGAGCAGGTGCTGCGGGCGTTGCTCGCGGCGCTGCCGCGTCGCTCGCCGCGTCGGGCGGGGGTCGTCACCGCGATCGAGGCGATCGAGCGCTCCTGACGGCGCCCCGGCCGGGAGGCACGACACGCGTCGACGGGACGGCCGACGGTGTGCGCCTCCCGCACCGGGCGTGACCGCACGCCGCTCAGGACCCGGTGGTCGGAGCGGGCGTCGCCGTGCCGCCGTCGGCCGGGGCCGTGCCGTCCTCCGGCGCTGCGGGCGGGGTGGGCGCGTCGCCGTCCTTCGGCGTCGGCGCCTTCCCGTCCCTCGGGGCGGCGGGCGGGGTGGGTGCGTCGCCGTCCTTGGGGGCGGCGGGCGGCGTCGGCGCCTTCCCGTCCTTCGGGGCGGCGGGCGGGGTGGGTGCGTCGCCGTCCTTCGGGGCGGCGGGCGGCGTCGGGGCCTTCCCGTCCTTCGGCGGGGTGGGTGCCTCGCCGCCGGCGAGCGGGCCCGCGACGCAGCCGGGTCCCGCCGCCGGTCCGCCGGCCGGCCCGGCCTTCGCCGCTCCGTCCGGCCCGGCCTTCGGCGCTCCGCTCGGGCCCGACGTCGGCGCCCCGCTCGGAGCCCCGCTGGGAGCTCCTGACGGTGCTCCGGTCGGAGCAGTGGTCGGCGCGGCCGGCGCGGCCATCGCGGCCGTCACGCCGATCCCGCCGAGGACCAGCACCGCGGCCGCCGCCGAGCCGATGCCGACCGCGCGGAGGGTCCGGCGTCGACGGCCGACGGTGGCCTGGTCGTCCTGTTCGTGCTGCATGGTGTCTCCTGTTCGTCGAGCGGCGATCCCGGTCGGGGTGCCGCGAGGAGACGGTCGGATCCGAATCTGAAGCAGGACTGAAGCATCGGTCGCGCACAGGTGTTCTCCAGGTCGTTCCAAGCTCCGTGATGGCGGAGCCGACCTACGGTGTCCGCCGTGAACGCACCCGCACGCATCCTCGTGGTCGAGGACGACGACGCCCTCCGCACCGCGGTCGCGACCACCCTCCGCGCCGAGGGCTTCGTCGTCGCAGAGGCCCCTGATGGCCGGAGCCTCGTCGAGGACCTCGACCGGACCGCCCCGGACCTCGTGCTGCTCGACTGGATGCTCCCCGGCCCGAGCGGCATCCTGCTCGCCGCCCGCGTCCGGTCCCGTTCGGACGCCGCCGTGGTGATGACGACGGCGCGGGACGAGCTCGACGACCGGCTGCGCGGGTTCGCCGAGGGCGCGGACGACTACGTGGTGAAGCCGTTCGCGATGGCCGAGCTGGTCGCCCGGGTCACGGCCGTGCTCCGTCGACGCGGACGGGTGCCGTCGGTGATCGAGGTCGGTGACCTCGTGCTCGACCCCGAGGGCGCGACCGTCCGGCGGGCCGGCGTCCTGCTCGACCTCACCGCGACCGAGTTCCGGCTGCTCCGCTTCCTCGCGGAGAGCCGCGGTCGGACCGTCTCGAAGGCGCAGATCACCACCCAGGTCTGGGGCTACGAGGACATCGCCCCGAACCTCGTCGAGGTGCACCTGAGCGCGCTCCGCCGCAAGATGGAGGTGCACGGGCCGCGGCTCGTGCACACCGTCCGCGGGCTGGGGTACCGGCTCGCGGTGGACCGGGGTGCGGCGTGACCGGCACCGGACGGCAGCTGCGCACGACGTCGCTCCGGCTCCGGACCGTGGTCGCCGTGACCGTGCTCCTCGCGGTGCTGCTCGCCGGACTCGTCGTCGCCGTCGAGGCCGTCCTCGGAGCGCGACTCACCGCGCAGGTCGAGGACCGGCTGCGCGACCGGGCATCCGCCGCCGCGGCGCTCGTCGGGGTGCTCGACGCCGACGACCTCGCCGACCGGCTGTCCGCGCAGGGACTGTCGGTGCGGATCGTCGAGCCGGACGGCGCGGCGGTCGAGGCCGGGCCGACGCCCGACCAGCTCCGGAAGGGGCCCCCCGACCCGGCCGGACTCCCCGGCCCGGCGGGGCGCACACGCTCGTCGGCGACGACGGGGGACTCCGGCTCGGGCGCGACCGACACGGACGCCGGGGCTCCGGACGCGTCCGGCACGGCGACCGCGGCGACGGGCACCCGCATCACGGCGTCCTCGGTGCGGGACGACGGCGGGGTGCTCACCCTCCGCTCCGACCTCGCCGACGGGACCCGCATCACGCTGACCGCCGGCACCCGGGACGTCCAGGAGACCCTCGCGCAACTCGGCTGGGTGATGGGCGGTGCGTCGGCGGCGTTCCTCGGCGTCGCGGTCGTCGGGCTGCTGCTCGTGGTCCGCCGCACCATGCGCCCCCTCGACGAGATGACGGTCGCGGCGCGGTCGATCGCTTCGGGCGACCGTGGCAGGCGACTGCGACCGGCCCGCACGGACACCGAGATCGGCCGCGTCGCGCTCGCGTTCGACGAGATGCTCGATGCCGTCGAGGGCGCGGAGGCGAAGGCGGTGGCCGCGGAGGAGCGGGTCCGTGGGTTCCTCTCCGACGCCGCGCACGAACTCCGCACACCGGTCGCCGGGGTCCGGGCAGCGGCGGACACGCTCGTGCGGAACGGTGCGGCCGACCCGGCGTCGAACGAGGAGCTCGCGGTGCACGTGGTCCGTCAGGCCGACCGTGCCGCGCGCCTCGTCGACGACATGCTGACGATGGCGCGGCTCGACCGCGGGATCGTGCTCGACCGCAGACCGACCGACCTCGGGCCGTGGCTCGTCGCCGAGGCGGAGCGGTTGCGTCTCCGTCTGCCGGGCACCACCATCGACGTCGACGTGCCCGACCACGCCGTGCGTGCGGCGGTCGACCCGGACCGGCTCGCACAGGTCGTGGGCAACCTCGTCGACAACGCCGCCCGTGCCACCGGCGGGGGCGGGACCGTGCGGCTCGGACTGACCGAGCACGCGGGGGCCGCGGTCGTGGAGGTCGAGGACGACGGGCCGGGCATCCCGGAGGCCGAGCGGGAACGGGTGTTCGACCGGCTGGTGCGCCTGGAGGCGTCGCGTGACGTGCGCTCGGGCGGGGCGGGCCTCGGCCTCCCGATCGCGCGGGGCATCGCCGAGGCGCACGGCGGGACGCTCGTGCACGGCGACCTCGGGGACGGGGACGGGGACCGAGCCGACCGGCTCGGTGGCGCGGTGTTCCGGCTGCGGGTCCTGCTAGCCTGATCTCCTCGCGAGTGTGGTGGAACGGTAGACACGGGGCACTCAAAATGCTCTGCCTCACGGCGTGCGGGTTCGAGTCCCGCCACTCGTACGATGCGGCTCACGGTGCACGGGACGGTCCCGGGCGTCGGGATCCCGCCACCGGTACAGGAGCCTGCCGAGCAAGGTGTGCAGGCGCGTTACAGTAAGGTTTCGTTCGTGAGTGACACTGAAGCAACCCCCGCAGCACCGCGTCGCGTCGTCGTCGCCGAGGACGAGTCGCTCATCCGCCTCGACATCGTCGAGATCCTCCGCGACAACGGCTTCGACGTCGTCGGTGAGGCGGGCGACGGCGAGACCGCCGTGCAGCTCGCGACCGACCTCCGTCCCGACCTCGTCGTGATGGACGTCAAGATGCCCCAGCTCGACGGCATCTCCGCGGCCGAGAAGCTCTCCAAGAACCACATCGCCCCCGTGGTCCTCCTCACGGCGTTCAGCCAGAAGGACCTCGTCGAGCGTGCGACCGAGGCCGGCGCCCTCGCGTACGTCGTGAAGCCCTTCACGCCGAACGACCTGCTGCCCGCGATCGAGATCGCCCTCTCGCGCCACCAGCAGATCATCACGCTCGAGGCCGAGGTCGCCGACCTCGTCGAGCGCTTCGAGACCCGCAAGCTCGTCGACCGCGCCAAGGGCCTCCTCAACGAGAAGATGGGGCTCACCGAGCCCGAGGCGTTCCGCTGGATCCAGAAGGCGTCCATGGACCGCCGTCTGACCATGCACGACGTCGCCAAGGCGATCATCGAGCAGCTCAGCGCGAAGAAGTAGCGACCGGCTCGCACGAGAGCGCCGTCTCCCCTCGGGGAGGCGGCGCTCTCGTCGTCCGCGCGTCCACGTGGCGGACGGGAGGCGCGGTGCCCGCCCGGCACGGGCCTCCCGTCCGGCGCGCCGTGCGTCCGACGCGTCAGCGGACGTCGCGGATCATGTTCGTGATGCGCACCGTCGAGCAGCGCCGCCCCTGGTCGTCGGTGAGGACGATCTCGTGCGTGGTGAGCGTGTTGCCGAGGTGGATCGCGGTGCAGGTGCCGGTGACCGTGCCGCTCGTGGCGCTCCGCGAGTGCGAGGCGTTCAGCTCGATGCCGACGGCGTAGCGGCCGGGCCCCGCGTGGACGTTGGCGGCCATCGACCCGAGGCTCTCGGCGAGCACGACGTAGGCGCCGCCGTGCAGGAGGCCGACCGGCTGGCGGTTCCCCTCGACGGGGATCGTCCCGACCGCGCGCTCGGCGGTGAGCTCGGTGATGACCATGCCCATCTTCTCGGCGAGCTCGCCCATGCCGCGTTCGGCGAGACGGTCGTCGACCGCGGTCGTGGTGGTCGCTTCGTCGGTCACGCGCGCTGACTCCCGTGTCGGATGGCGTCGGTAGGCTGTCCGGGTGTCGGACTCCGCAAAGCCTACCCTCATGGTCATCGACGGCCACTCCCTCGCGTTCCGGGCGTTCTACGCGCTGCCGGTCGACAGCTTCGTGAACCGCGAAGGGCAGCACACGAACGCCATCCACGGCTTCATCTCGATGCTGCTCATGCTCCTCCAGCGCGAGAAGCCGACCCACCTCGCGGTCGCGTTCGACATCTCCCGGTTCTCGTTCCGCACCCGCGAGTACGAGGACTACAAGGGCACCCGCTCCGAGACCCCGGCCGAGTTCAAGGGGCAGATCCCGCTCCTGCAGCAGGCGCTCGAGGCGATGGGCATCACCACGGTGACGAAGGAGGACTACGAGGCTGACGACATCCTCGCCACCCTCGCCCGCCAGGGGTCCGAGCAGGGGTACCAGGTGTACGTCGTGTCCGGCGACCGCGACTCCATCCAGCTCGTGAACGACGACGTCACTCTGCTGTACCCGTCGGTGCGCGGCGTGTCCGAGCTCACCCGGTACGACCGCGACAAGGTCTTCGAGCGCTACGGCATCGAGCCGCACCAATACCCGGACATCGCGGCCCTCGTCGGCGAGACCAGCGACAACCTGATCGGCATCGACAAGGTCGGCGAGAAGACCGCCGTCAAGTGGATCACGGCCTACGGCTCGCTCGACGGGGTGCTCGAGCACGCCGACGAGATCAAGGGTGTCGTCGGGAACAACCTGCGCGAGCAGAAGGACCGCGCGATCCGCAACCGGAAGCTCAACCGGCTCGTGAACGACGTCGAGCTGCCCGTCGGGCCGGCGGACGTCGCACTCCGGCCCCTCGACGAGCAGGCCGTCCGCGACCTCTTCGCGAAGCTCCAGTTCCGCACCCTGCTCGACCGCGTGTTCAAGGTGGCGGGGACAGGTGAGCCGTCCGAGGCCGCAGCGACCGAGGGCGGCGTCGACGACGCTGCCCCCACCCCGCCGAAGGTCACGACGATCATCGACGAGGAGCTCGGGTACTGGCTCGAGCGCAAGGCGAAGGACGCCGCGAACGGGTTCGGCGTCGCGGTCGAGGTCATCGACGGCCGCCTCAGCGCGATCGGCATCGCCACGAACGACGACGCCGTGCTGGTGCCGGGCGGCAGCGGCGCGAAGGACTACGAGCAGCTCGCCGCGTGGTTCGCCTCCGACGCCCCGAAGCACTTCCACGACGCCAAGGCCGCGATCAAGGTGCTCGGCGCGGTCGGCTTCACGGTGAACGGCCTCGCCGGCGACGCCCGCATCCTCGGCTGGCTCGCGCAGCCGGGCAAGCAGGGGCAGCCCCTCGCCGACCTCGTCTACCAGGAGCTCGGCGAAGAGCTCCCCACCGCCGACCCGAACCAGCTCGTGCCCGAGACCGACCCGGTGAACGTCGGCGTGCACGCCTGGTACGTCCTCCGGGTGAACACGGCGATCCGGGCCCGGCTCGACGAGTCCTCGCTCCGGGTGCTCGACGACATCGAGCTGCCGCTCGTGCACGTCCTCGCGGGTATGGAGACCACGGGTGTCGCGATCGACCGGCCCGTCCTCACGAACCTGTCGCACGAGCTCGGGGAGCGCGCAGCCGAGCTCGCCCAGCAGGCCTTCGCCGAGATCGGGCACGAGGTGAACCTCGGGTCGCCGAAGCAGCTCCAGGAGGTCCTGTTCACCGAGCTCGCGATGCCGAAGACCCGGAAGACGAAGACCGGGTTCTCGACCGACGCCGCGAGCCTCGCGGACCTGCAGGAGCAGCACCCGCACCCGTTCCTCGGCCTGCTGCTGCAGCACCGCGACGCGACGAAGCTCCGGCAGATCGTCGACACCCTCGACGCCGCGATCGTCGACGGCCGCATCCACACCCGGTACGAGCAGACCGGCAGCAGCACGGGCCGCATCTCCTCGACCGACCCGAACCTGCAGAACATCCCGGTGAAGACCGCCGTCGGCCGCCGGGTCCGGTCGGCGTTCGCGGTGGCGGAGCCCTACACGACGCTCATCACCGCCGACTACTCGCAGATCGAGATGCGGATCATGGCGCACCTCTCCGGTGACCCCGGCCTGATCCAGGCGTTCAACGAGGGCGAGGACCTCCACCGCTTCGTCGGCGCGCGGGTGTTCGGCGTCGAGCCCGCGGACGTCTCGCCGGAGATGCGCACGAAGGTCAAGGCGATGTCGTACGGCCTCGCGTACGGCCTCAGCGCGTTCGGGCTGTCGAAGCAGCTCCGCATCGAGCAGTCCGAGGCCCGCACGCTCATGACCGAGTACTTCGCGCGGTTCGGCGCCGTCCGGGACTACCTCCGCAACGTCGTCGAGCAGGCCCGCGAGGACGGCTACACCGAGACGATCTTCGGGCGCCGTCGTCCCTTCCCGGACCTCAAGAGCCCGAACCGTGTCCTGCGGGAGAACGCCGAGCGTGCCGCGCTGAACGCGCCGATCCAGGGCTCGGCCGCCGACATCATGAAGATCGCGATGCTCGGCGTGGCGGCGGACCTGCGCGACGGCGACCTCGAGTCGCACCTGCTGCTGCAGGTCCACGACGAGCTCATCCTCGAGGTCGCCCCCGGCGAGCAGGACCGCGTCGAGGAGATCCTGCGCTCGCGCATGGGCGGTGCCGCCGAGCTGAGCGTGCCGCTCGACGTGTCGGTCGGCGTCGGCCCGAACTGGGAGGCCGCGGCGCACTGCCGGCCGGGGCGCGCCGCCCGGCGGAGGCCGGGGCGCACCGACCGCCGCCGGCCGCGATCGGACCACGGGACGGACGGGAGGCACGGTGCCGGCATGTGCCGTGCCTCCCGTCCGTCCCGCGGCGCGTCCGCGCCTCCCTCGTCCCCGCGCCCACCCGTGGGTAGGGTCGGACGCATGACCGAAGACCGCCCCGTCCGCCAGCCCTCCGCCGTCGACCGTGTCGCCGAGGACTGGGTGACCACCCTCGTCGACCTCGACCCGACCGTCGCCAGCTACATCGGGGTGCCGGGACGCACGGGGGAGTACGGCGACACCTCGCCCGCCGGCGCGACGGCGATGGCGGACGCGGCCGCGGCGGCACGACGCGCGCTCGACGCCGCCGAGGCGACCGACGACGTCGACCGCGTGACGAAGGCCGACCTCGGTGCCGAGCTCGACCTCGTCGTCGAGTCGTACGAGCGGAAGCTGCACCTCCGCGACCTCAACGTCATCGCGAGCCCCGCCCAGTCGGTCCGCGAGGTCATCGACCTCATGCCGACCGCGACCGAGTCCGACTGGCAGGACGTCGCGAGCCGGCTCCGGGCCCTGCCCGACGCGCTCGAGGGCATCCGCGAGACCCTCCTGGAGGGCACGCGCGAGCACGTCACCCCCGCCAAGCGGCAGGTCGCGCTCATCGCCGAACAGGCCGCCCGCACGGGAGCCGAGGACGGCCTCTTCCGCCAGCTCGCCGACGGTGCAGCGCTCGAGGGCGGCGCCGCCGTGCCGGAGTCGTTGCGCGAGGACCTGCGGCACGGGGCCACCGTCGCGGCTGCCGCCTACCGCTCGTTCGGGCAGTTCCTCGAGCACGAGCTGCTGCCGCTCGCCACCCCGGTCGACGCCGTCGGTCGCGAGGACTACGAGCTGCACTCCCGACGGTTCCTCGGCGCCGTGGTCGACCTCGACGAGACCTACGCGTGGGGCATCGAGGAGCTGGCCCGGATGCGCGAGGAGCAGGAGCGCATCGCCGACCGCATCGAGTCGGGCGCGAGCGTCGCCCGCGCCATCGAGGTCCTGGACCAGGACCCGGCACGCATCCTGCACGGCACCGACGCCCTGCAGCGGTGGATGCAGGAGACGAGCGACGAGTCGATCCGTGCGATGGACGGCAAGTACTTCGACATCCCGGGCCCGATCAAGCGTCTCGAGTGCCGGATCGCCCCGACGCAGGAGGGCGGGATCTACTACACCGGCCCCTCCGACGACTTCTCGCGAGCCGGCCGGATGTGGTGGTCGGTGCCGCAGGGCGTGACCGAGTTCGGCACCTGGCGCGAGAAGACGACGGTCTACCACGAAGGCGTCCCCGGCCACCACCTCCAGATCAGCCAGGGCGTCTACAACCGCGGCGAGCTGAACACGTGGCGCCGTCAGCTCGCCGGGTCGTCCGGGCACGTCGAGGGCTGGGCGCTGTACGCCGAGCGCCTCATGGAGCAGCTCGGCTTCCTCGACGACGACGGCGACCGCCTCGGCATGCTCGACGGCCAGCGGATGCGGGCGGCCCGCGTGGTGCTCGACATCGGCGTCCACCTGCAGAAGACGAACCCGGACGGGGGCGCCTGGACGTGGGAGTACGCGCTCGACTTCATGGGGCAGAACGTCAACATGGCGCCGGAGTTCGTGCGGTTCGAGGTCGCCCGGTACTTCGGCTGGCCGGGTCAGGCGCCGTCGTACAAGGTCGGGCAGCGCGTGTGGGAGTCCATCCGCGACGAGGTCGCGGCGCGCGAGGGCGCCGCGTTCGACCTCAAGTCCTTCCACCACCGCGCGCTCGCGCTCGGCAGCATCGGACTCGACACCCTGCGTTCCGCGCTGGTCGGCTGACGCCTCGGCGCGTCGCGACGACCGGTCGGACGGGAGGCACGGTGCGGGCCCGCACCGCGCCTCCCGTCCGGACGTGGTCGCGTCGCACGGCGACACGCCCGGTTGTGGGGGCTCCTCCGCTGCGGTTAGACTTGTGCGGCGCAATCCGCGCCAACACACCACCTCGCTGCTCGGCTCGCCTCCACCTGGAGTGCGGACCGGAGGGTCGCTCCCTCGCCGTGCAGCCCGACTCATGTCCGTTCGGAGCAATCTCTACATGACAACCACCACGACCAAGGCTCCCAAGCAGGTCGCCATCAACGACATCGGCTCGGCTGATGACTTCCTGGCCGAGGTCGAGAAGACCCTGAAGTTCTTCAACGACGGAGACCTCATCTCCGGCACCGTCGTGAAGATCGACCGCGACGAGGTCCTCCTCGACGTCGGTTACAAGACCGAGGGTGTCATCCCCTCGCGCGAGCTCTCGATCAAGCACGACGTCGACCCCAACGAGGTCGTCGAGGTCGGTGACGAGGTCGAGGCCCTCGTCCTCCAGAAGGAGGACAAGGAAGGCCGCCTGATCCTGTCGAAGAAGCGGGCGCAGTACGAGCGCGCCTGGGGCGACGTCGAGAAGATCAAGGAGTCCGACGGCGTCGTGACCGGCACGGTCATCGAGGTCGTCAAGGGCGGCCTGATCGTCGACATCGGCCTCCGCGGCTTCCTCCCGGCCTCGCTGATCGAGCTCCGCCGTGTCCGCGACCTCACGCCGTACCTCGGTCAGGAGCTCGAGGCGAAGATCCTCGAGCTCGACAAGAACCGCAACAACGTGGTCCTCTCGCGCCGCGCCCTGCTCGAGCAGACGCAGTCCGAGTCGCGCACCACGTTCCTCAACAACCTCCACAAGGGCCAGGTCCGCAAGGGCGTCGTCTCCTCGATCGTCAACTTCGGTGCGTTCGTGGACCTCGGCGGCGTCGACGGTCTCGTCCACGTCTCGGAGCTCAGCTGGAAGCACATCGAGCACGCCAGCGAGGTCGTCGAGGTCGGCCAGGAGGTCACCGTCGAGATCCTCGAGGTCGACCTGGACCGCGAGCGCGTCTCGCTGTCGCTCAAGGCGACGCAGGAAGACCCGTGGCAGGTCTTCGCCCGCACCCACGCGATCGGTCAGATCGCGCCGGGCAAGGTCACGAAGCTCGTGCCGTTCGGTGCGTTCGTCCGCGTGGCCGACGGCATCGAGGGCCTCGTGCACATCTCGGAGCTGTCGAACAAGCACGTCGAGCTCGCCGAGCAGGTCGTGTCGGTCGGCGACGAGGTCTTCGTCAAGATCATCGACATCGACCTCGACCGTCGCCGCATCTCGCTCAGCCTCAAGCAGGCGAACGACGGCGTGGACCCGGAGGGCACCGAGTTCGACCCGGCGCTCTACGGCATGCCGACCGAGTACGACGAGCAGGGCAACTACAAGTACCCGGACGGCTTCGACCCGGAGACGAACGAGTGGCTCGAGGGCTTCGACACCCAGCGCACCGAGTGGGAGGCGCAGTACGCCGCCGCCCAGTCGCGCTGGGAGGCCCACAAGGCGCAGGTCGCGAAGACCATTGCCGAGGAGGCGCAGGGTGGCTTCGACCTCCCGGCCAGCGCTTCGTCGTCCTCCTCGTTCTCGGGCGAGTCGAACGGTGCGGGCACCCTCGCCGACGACGCCTCGCTCGCGGCGCTCCGCGAGAAGCTCAGCTCGAGCAACTGATCGAGTCGCATCCGCGACCGGAAGCCCGGCACTCCCTCAGCAGAGGGGTGCCGGGCTTCCGGCGTTCTGCGGGGTCGATCCCGATAGCCTGGGTGCCGTGCGCATCATCGGACTCACGGGGGGCATCGCCGCAGGCAAGTCGACGGTCTCGGCTCGGTGGGCCGGACACGGGGCCGTCGTGGTCGACGCCGACCGTCTCGCGCGGCAGGCGGTCGCTCCCGGCAGCCCCGGGCTGGCACAGGTCGCCGAGCGGTTCGGCCCGTCGGTGATCGCTCCCGACGGCTCGCTCGACCGGCCGGCGCTCGGTGCGATCGTGTTCGCCGACCCGGAGGCCCGCACGGCGCTCGAGGGCATCACCCACCCGGAGGTCTGGCGACTCGCGCAGCTGGCGTTCGACGCAGCGGAGGCCGACGACCCCGACGCGGTCGTCGTGTACGACGTCCCGCTGCTCGCCGAGGCCGCCGGATCGCGGCCGATCCGGTTCGACGCGGTCGTGGTGGTCGACGCCCCGGCGGCGCAGCGTGTGGAACGGCTCGTCGAGCACCGTAGCATGGACCGTGCGGACGCCGAACGCCGGGTCGCCGCGCAGGCGTCCGACGCCGAGCGACTTGCCCTCGCCGACCACGTCGTCGACGCCACGGGCACGCTCGCGGACACGATCCGGTCGGCCGACGACGTCTGGGCGCGACTGACCGGGCCGGCGCGGTGACGCACCGGGTCTGCTGCTCGCCGCGTCCGTCCTGCTGATCGCGACGGTCGCCGGGGCAGGACGTCCTCGCCGGACAGTGCACGGCCGCACAGGCGCGCACCGTCGCCCAGGAACGTGCCCGCTGCTGGACGTCCCCCGCTTGCGCGGCCTCGACCACCGGGACGTTCGGACGGGTCTTCTCCTGCTCGAGCGGGAACGACCCGCACTGCGGTCGAGATCGTCGTGATCACGGTGCCGCTCCGGGGCGTGGGACGGGGAAAGGTCCGAACTGGACGGGGCGGCGGGTCCGGGGCGGCCTGATCAGCCGGCTCGGAGCGCGCTCGCGGACAACGGCATGCTGCGGTGGCGCGGGTGGCGCGGGTGGCGCGGGTGGCGCGGGTGGCTCGGGTGGCGCGGGCGCTCGGCCAGGGCGGGCGGTGCGGTGGCGCAGGTCGCGGACCGTTCGGTTGTCAGTGGTCGCGGCTACCGTTGGGTGCATGGCAGTCGACATCGAGCCCACGCGGGCGGTGCGCCCGTTCGAGGTGATCAGCGAGTACTCCCCGAGCGGTGACCAGCCCGCGGCGATCGCGGAGCTGGCCGGACGCATCAACGCCGGCGAGACCGACGTGGTGCTGCTCGGCGCGACGGGCACCGGCAAGTCGGCGACGACGGCGTGGCTCATCGAGCAGGTGCAACGGCCGACGCTCGTCCTCGCCCACAACAAGACCCTCGCGGCGCAGCTCGCGAACGAGTTCCGCGGCCTGCTGCCGAACAACGCCGTCGAGTACTTCGTCTCGTACTACGACTACTACCAGCCCGAGGCGTACGTCCCGCAGACCGACACCTTCATCGAGAAGGACTCGTCCGTCAACGCCGAGGTCGAGCGCCTCCGGCACTCCACGACGAACTCGCTGCTCAGCCGGCGCGACGTCGTGGTGGTCTCGACGGTCTCGTGCATCTACGGCCTCGGTACCCCTGAGCAGTACATGAACGCCTCGGTGGCGCTGCACGTCGGCCAGACCATCTCGCGCGACCAACTCGTGCGCCGGTTCGTGGCCATGCAGTACCAGCGCAACGACGTCGACTTCGCGCGGGGCACCTTCCGGGTCCGTGGCGACACGCTCGAGATCATCCCGATGTACGAGGAGCACGCGATCCGTATCGAGATGTTCGGTGACGAGATCGAGGCGCTGTCCTCCCTGCACCCGCTCACCGGCTCCGTGATCGAGGACCTGCCGGCGGTGTCGATCTTCCCGGCGTCGCACTACGTCGCCGACACCGACGTCATGCACCGGGCGATCGCGGACATCAAGGTCGAGCTCGCCGAGCGGCTCGCCGAGCTCGAGGGCCAGGGCAAGCTGCTCGAGGCACAGCGGCTGCGGATGCGGACCACGTTCGACATCGAGATGATGGAGCAGATCGGCTTCTGCTCCGGCATCGAGAACTACTCCCGCCACATGGACGGACGCCAGGCGGGCGAGGCACCGCACTGCCTGCTCGACTACTTCCCGGACGACTTCCTCATCGTCATCGACGAGTCGCACGTCACGGTGCCGCAGATCGGCGCGATGTACGAAGGCGACGCCTCCCGCAAGCGCACCCTGGTCGAGCACGGCTTCCGCCTGCCGAGCGCCCTCGACAACCGGCCGCTGACGTGGGAGGAGTTCCTCGAGCGCGCCGGGCAGAAGGTCTACCTGTCCGCGACCCCGGGGCGGTACGAGCTCGGCGTCACGGACAGCGTCGTGGAGCAGATCATCCGCCCGACCGGCCTCGTCGACCCCGAGATCGTCGTGAAGCCGAGCGACGGCCAGATCGACGACCTGCTCGAGGAGATCAAGCAGCGCGTCGAGAAGGACGAGCGCGTCCTCGTCACGACGCTGACCAAGCGCATGGCCGAGGAGCTCACGGACTTCCTCGGGAACGCCGGTGTCCGGGTGCGCTACCTGCACTCCGACGTCGACACCCTGAAGCGTGTCGAGCTCCTCACCGAACTGCGACAGGGCGTGTACGACGTGCTCGTCGGCATCAACCTCCTGCGCGAGGGCCTCGACCTGCCCGAGGTCTCGCTCGTGGCGATCCTCGACGCCGACAAGGAAGGCTTCCTCCGTTCGTCGACGTCGCTCATCCAGACGATCGGCCGTGCCGCGCGCAACGTCTCTGGTCAGGTGCTCATGTACGCCGACACGATGACGGACTCGATGCGGAACGCGATCGAGGAGACCGACCGGCGTCGCGAGAAGCAGGTCGCGTACAACCTCGAGCACGGCATCGACCCGCAGCCCCTGCGCAAGAAGATCGCCGACATCACCGAGATCCTCGCGCGGGAGAACGACGACACGAAGGCCCTGCTCGAGGGTCGTCCGGCAGCGGACGGCCGTCGTTCACCGACGCCGAACCTCAAGCGCGAGGGGATCGCGGGAGAGGGCGCCACGCAGCTCGAAGCCACGATCGCCGACCTCAACGACCAGATGCTGCAGGCGGCAGCCGAGCTGAAGTTCGAGTTGGCGGCCCGACTGCGCGACGAGGTCCAGGACCTCAAGAAGGCCCTGCGGCAGATGGAATCCGCCGGGCATGTCCGCTGACGCCGGCCGCCGGACGGTCGTCGTCACGGGCGCGACCGCGGGGCTCGGGTACTGGGCGTCGGAGCAGCTCGCGGCGGCGGGACACCGGGTCGTGCTCGCGGCGCGCGACCCCGAGCGTGCCGCTGCTGCCCTCGCCAGCATCAGGTCCGTCGTCCCGGGTGCCGACGTCGACCACGTCCCGCTCGACCTCGCCGACCTCGACTCGGTCGCGACAGCGGCCGACGCGCTCGCGGAGCGTTTGCCCGAGGGGATCGACGCACTGGTGAACAACGCCGGTGTGGTCGGATCGCGGCAGCAGCGCACCACCGCGCAGGGGCACGAGTTGCAGATGGGCACCAACCACCTCGGCCACTTCGCGCTGACGGCCCGGCTGTTGCCGCTCGTCGAGCGTCGGTCCGGCAGGGTCGTGCACCTCGGCTCGATCGCGCACCGCTGGGCACGGCTCGACCGGTCGGACCCGCTCGGCGCCGCGCACTACTCGAGCTACCGGCAGTACGCGCGGAGCAAGCTCGCGGTGATGCGCTTCGGGTTCGAGCTCGCCGGCCGACTCGCGGACGTCGGGTCCTCCGTGACGAGCGTGGTCGCCCACCCGGGCTTCTCGCTCGACGTCCTGGCCCCGGACCGGCCCCCGGTGACGTCGTCCCGGGCCGAGCCCGCGTGGACCCGGCCAGCGCAGCGGCTGTACGCGCAGGGCAAGGACCTCGGCGCGGAGCCCATCGTGCACGCCGCGGTCGCCCCGGGTGTCCGTTCGGGGGAGTACTGGGGGCCGTCGGGATGGATGCAGCTCCGCGGCCCGGCGACGCGGGTGACCGCCGAACCGACCGCGTACGACCGGACCGGGGCGGCGCAGCTCTGGGCCGCCAGTGAGCGTGCCGTGGGGTTGGCGTTCGCTCTCGACGCACTCGGGTGACGCCCCCGGACCGGCGAATGTCAGACCCGGTTCGTAGAATCGACGGCGATGACCATCACCTCTGACCGCGGTACCGCGACCCCGGGCCGGAACGCCTTCGGCGAGCCCACCGACCTCCACCTCCCGGGCGGCACGGCGCCGCACAGCACCTCGACGCTCAGCGTTCGGGGCGCACGTGTGCACAACCTGCGCGACGTCGACCTCGAGATCCCGCGCGACTCCCTCGTCGTGTTCACCGGGCTCTCCGGCTCGGGGAAGTCCTCGCTCGCGTTCGACACGATCTTCGCCGAGGGGCAGCGCCGCTACGTCGAGTCGCTGTCCGCGTACGCACGCCAGTTCCTCGGACAGGTGGACCGCCCCGACGTCGACTTCATCGAGGGACTGTCGCCCGCCGTGTCGATCGACCAGAAGTCGACGAACCGCAACCCCCGCTCGACCGTCGGCACCATCACCGAGGTCTACGACTACATGCGTCTGCTGTGGGCGCGCATCGGTGTGCCGCACTGCCCCGTCTGCGGTGAGGTGATCAGCAAGCAGAGCGTCCAGCAGATCGCCGACCAGCTCATGGAGTTCGAGACCGGCACGCGGTTCCAGGTGCTCGCGCCCGTCGTCTCCAAGAAGAAGGGCGAGTTCGTCGACCTGTTCCAGGAGCTCGCGGCGTCCGGTTACGCCCGTGCCATCGTCGACGGCGAACGGGTCCAGCTGAGCGACCCGCCGAAGCTCAAGAAGCAGGTCAAGCACGACATCTCGGTCATCATCGACCGACTGGTCGCGAGCGACGACGTCCTCGGGCGTCTGACTGACTCGCTCGAGACGGCCCTGCGCCTGACCGGTGGCACCGTGGCGATCGACCTCGTCGACCACGAGGGCCCCGGCGCGGTCCGGACCTACTCCGAGAACCTGTCGTGCCCGAACAACCACCCGCTGGCGCTGACCGAGATCGAGCCGCGGACGTTCTCCTTCAACGCTCCGTTCGGCGCGTGCCCGGAGTGCTCGGGCCTCGGCACCCGTATGTCGGTCGACCCCGACCTCGTGCTGGGCGACCCGGAAGCCTCACTCCGTGACGGCGTGCTCCTGCCCTGGACGGGCACGAGCGGCCTCTACTCGTACTTCGAGAAGCTCCTCGCCGGCCTCGGCAAGGACCTCGGGTTCTCGCTCGACACCCCCTGGAACGAGCTCGACCCGAAGGTCCAGGCGGCGATCCTCACCGGCAAGGACTTCCAGGTGTCCGTGTCGTGGCGGAACCGCTTCGGACGCGAGATGCGCTACACGAGCGGCTTCGAGGGCGTCATGCCCTACATCGAGCGCAAGTTCGCCGAGGCCGAGTCGGACTCGCAGCGCCAGCGCTTCCAGGGCTACCTGCGCGAGGTCCCGTGCCCGGTGTGCGACGGCACGCGCCTCAAGCCCGAGGTGCTCGCGGTGACGGTGGACGGTCGGAGCATCGCCGACGTCACGAACCTGTCGCTCGACGATGCCTACGCGTTCATGGAGGAACTGCGCCTCACCGACCGGGAGGCCCACATCGCGGCCGCGGTCCTGCGGGAGATCCGCGCGCGGCTCGAGTTCCTGCTCGAGGTCGGGTTGAACTACCTGACGCTCGCCCGCGGCGCGGGCGGGCTCTCCGGTGGCGAGGCACAGCGCATCCGTCTCGCGACCCAGATCGGCTCCGGGCTGACCGGCGTGCTCTACGTGCTCGACGAGCCCAGCATCGGGCTGCACCAGCGCGACAACCGCCGACTCATCGACACGCTCGTGAAGCTGAAGAACCTCGGCAACACGCTGATCGTGGTCGAGCACGACGAGGACACCATCCGCACGGCCGACTGGGTCGTGGACATCGGCCCCGGCGCCGGGGTCAACGGCGGCAACGTCGTGCACTCCGGCTCGTACGAGGGCATCATCGCGAACCGCGGGTCGATCACCGGCGACTACCTCGCCGGTCGCCGCGCTATCGAGGTGCCCGCGGAACGTCGGAAGGCGAACCCGAAGCGGGTCATCAGCGTGCAGGGCGCAAGGGCGAACAACCTGCGCGAAGTGGACGTCGACTTCCCCCTGGGAGTCTTCACCGCGGTGACGGGCGTGAGTGGCTCGGGCAAGTCGACGCTGGTCAACGACATCCTCTACAAGGTGCTCGCGAACCAGCTCAACGGTGCGCGGCACATCGCCGGCAAGCACACCCGCGTCAAGGGGCTCGACCAGCTCGACAAGGTCGTGCACGTCGACCAGGCACCCATCGGCCGGACGCCGCGGTCGAACCCGGCGACGTACACGGGCGTCTTCGACCGCATCCGGCAGCTCTTCGCCGAGACCCCGGAAGCGAAGGCCCGCGGCTACCAGCCCGGACGCTTCAGCTTCAACGTCAAGGGCGGCCGCTGCGAGAACTGCTCGGGCGACGGCACGATCAAGATCGAGATGAACTTCCTGCCGGACGTCTACGTCGCGTGCGAGGTCTGCGGCGGTGCGCGCTACAACCGCGAGACCCTCCAGGTCCACTACAAGGGCAAGGACATCTCCGAGGTCCTCGACATGCCCATCAGCGAGGCGGCAGAGTTCTTCGAGCCGATCTCGGCGATCCACCGGTACATGAAGACCCTCGTCGACGTGGGCCTCGGTTACGTGCGACTCGGGCAGAGCGCGACGACCCTCTCCGGCGGTGAGGCCCAGCGCGTCAAGCTCGCCACCGAGCTGCAGCGCCGCTCGACCGGCCGGACCGTGTACGTGCTCGACGAGCCGACCACGGGTCTGCACTTCGAGGACGTCCGCAAGCTGCTGCTCGTGCTGCAGAGCCTCGTCGACAAGGGCAACACCGTCATCACGATCGAGCACAACCTCGACGTCATCAAGTCCGCCGACTGGCTCATCGACATGGGACCAGAGGGCGGCGCAGGCGGCGGGACCGTGCTCGCGACCGGCACCCCCGAGCACGTCGCCGACGTGCCCGAGAGCCACACGGGTGTGTTCCTGCGCGAGATCTTCGACGCGCAGGACGCTCGGGTCGGCAAGGAGCAGGCGGTCGGTGCTCGGCAGGCTGGCGGCACCGCGCGTTCCGGAGCCAAGGGCGGCGCTGCGCCGAAGGGCAGCTCCGGGTCCGAGCAGAAGGCGGGTGCGCGGTAGGTGGCGGACACGGTTCCGTGGCGGCCGAAGGCGGGGGAGATCCCGACCGACCCGGGCGTCTACCGGTGGCGTGACGAGAACGGCCGGGTGCTCTACGTCGGCAAGGCGAAGAACCTCCGTGCCCGGCTGAGCAACTACTTCACCCCGCTGCCCACGCTGCACGAGCGCACCCGGCGGATGGTGCTGACCGCCCGCAGTGTCGAGTGGACGACCGTCGGCTCCGAGATCGAGGCGCTGCAGCTCGAGTACACGTGGATCAAGGAGTTCGATCCACCGTTCAACGTCAAGTTCCGCGACGACAAGTCGTACCCGTACATGGCGATCACCCTCGGAGACGAGGCACCGCGCGTGATGGTGACGCGCAACCGCAAGATCAAGGGCGCGAAGTACTTCGGGCCGTACCCGAAGATCTGGGCCGTGCACGACACCATCGACCTGATGATCAAGGTGTTCCCGATCCGCACCTGCTCGGACTCGTCGTACAAGCGGGCGATGCAGACGGGCAAGCCCTGCTTCCCGGGGCAGATCGGCAAGTGCGGTGGTCCGTGCTCGCAGAAGGTGACGATCGAGGAGCACCGTGTGCTCGTCGAGGAGTTCGTCCGGTTCATGTCGAGCTACGACCGCCGCGTCATCACGCAGCTCCGGCAGCGGATGGGGGCGTCGGCCGACGCGATGCAGTACGAACAGGCGGCGAAGTTCCGCGACCAGGTGGAGGCCCTCGAGGCGGTCCTCGAGAAGAGCGCCGTGGTGCTCCGGGACAGCGTCGACCTCGACCTCTTCGGCATCGCCGAGGACGAGCTGGCGGCCGCGGTGCAGCTGTTCTCGGTCCGGGGTGGCCGCATCCGCGGTGTCCGCGGGTGGGTGGTCGACAAGGAGCTCGACATCGCCACCGGGGACCTCGTCGAGCAGATCGTGCAGGGCAACTACGCGACCGGGGACGAGCCGCCGCGTGAGGTCGTCGTCCCGGAGCTGCCGGAGGACGCCGACGCGCTGCAGGAGTGGCTCAGCCAGCGACGGGGTGGGCGCGGCACGAAGCTCAGCACGGCGCAGCGGGGCGACCGCGCCGGACTCGCACGGACCGCGGCGCAGAACGCCGCCCAGGCGCTGATGCTGTACAAGACGAAGCGGAGCGCCGACTACACGACCCGGTCCGCGGCACTCGCGGACATCCAGGACGCCCTCGGGATGACCGAGGCGCCGCTACGGATGGAGTGCTACGACATCTCGCACCTCCAGGGCACGAACGTCGTCGCCTCGATGGTGGTGTTCGAGGACGGCCTCCCGCGGAAGGACCAGTACCGGCGCTACACGATCGCGGAGACCACCGACGACACGGACAGCATGCACCAGGTCCTGACGCGGCGGCTGGCACGCCTCGACGAGGACGCCGCGGTGCCGGACGTCCCTGACGTCACGACCGACGAGGTCGTCGAGGGGTCGAAGCCGACGAAGCGTTTCGCGTACCGACCGCAACTGCTCATCGTCGACGGCGGGCAGCCGCAGGTCCAGGCGGCGAAGCGAGCGATGGACGAGGCCGGCGTGCACGACATCGCCCTGGTCGGCATCGCGAAGCGCCTCGAGGAGCTCTGGCTCCCGGACGACGACTTCCCGGTGATCCTGCCGCGCAACTCCGAGGCGCTGTTCCTCATCCAGCGGATCCGCGACGAGGCGCACCGTTTCGCGATCACGCACCAGCGGACCCGTCGGAAGCGCGACGTCCGGTCGCAGCTGTCGGAGATCCCCGGTCTCGGGCCGTCGCGCGTGGCCTCGCTGCTCAAGCACTTCGGATCGGTCGCCCGGCTCCGCGCCGCGACCGCCGAGGAGATCGGCGTCGTCCCCGGCATCGGTCCGGCGACCGCGGCGGCCGTCGTGGCGAAGCTCGCCCAGCAGCCGACGAGCCCGTCGGTGCCCGGCAGCGCAGCCGTCCCCGCCAGCGCAAACGTCCCCGCCAGCGCTGTCGCGCACGCCAGCGCCGACGCTCCGGACGGAGCGGTCGGATCCGACGGCCCGGCGCCCGGGATGCCCGACACGCGCGCGCCGGAACCCACGACGACGGCCGTCGGCGGCGGCGTGACCGTACCCGACGTGACCGACGACGGCCCGGAGCTGCCCGCGTGAGCCGGCCCCGTGCCTCCAGTCGGTCGCGCGCGCTCGGCTGCCGAGCCGAGCGCCGGAGCGCGTCCGGGCGATAGCCTGGACCGAGCGAGCCGACGCCACCACGGACGGCGCGTCACCGTACACAACGCGGCGCCGCAGCCGACACGACACCGCAGCTGCGACGACACCGCAGCTGCGACGACACCGCAGCCACCACGACACCGCAGCCGACACCTCCCCGGGCGATGTGCCCGGGCCGCGACGACGGAGCCCTCCCCAGATGACCGACACCGCCGGAACCCCGTCCGGGCAGCAGCACGACATCCTCATCGTCACGGGCATGTCCGGTGCCGGTCGGTCGACCGTGGGGAAGGCCCTGGAAGACCTCGGCTGGTACGTCGTCGACAACCTGCCGACCCAGATGCTCGCCCCGCTGACCGAGCTCGCAGCCCGGGCCGGTGAGAAGATCCCGAAGATCGCGACCGTCGTCGACGTCCGCGGCGGTCGGTTCTTCACCGATCCGGAGCAGGCGGTCGAGCAGGTGCGGTCGACGACCTCGGCGCGGGTCCGCGTCCTCTTCCTCGAGGCCACCGACGCGGTGCTCGTTCGGCGGTTCGAGCAGGTCCGCCGACCGCACCCGCTCCAGGGCGACGGGACACTGCTCGACGGCATCGGTCGGGAGCGCGAGCGTCTGGCCGGCCTGCGCGAGGCATCGGACACCGTCATCGACACCTCCGACCTGAACATCCACCAGCTGGCGAACACGGTCACCGAGCAGTTCGCCGACGACCACTTCGTCGGGGTCCAGGTGACGCTGATGAGCTTCGGCTTCAAGTACGGGCTGCCCGCGGACGCCGACATGGTGGCCGACGTCCGCTTCCTCCCGAACCCGTACTGGGTCCCGGAACTCCGGGCACACACGGGCCTCGAGGCCCCCGTCTCCGACTACGTCCTCGCGCAGCCCGGGGCACGTCCGTTCGTCGAGCGCTACGCCGACGTCCTGGAGCCGGTCTTCGAGGGGTACCAGCGCGAGAACAAAAGACACGCTACGATCGCCATCGGCTGTACCGGCGGGAAGCACCGTTCGGTCGCCATCGTCGCCGAGCTGGCGAGTCTCCTCCGCGGGATGCCCAGCGTCGCCGTGCGTGTGAAGAACCGAGATCTCGGCCGGGAGTGACCGTCCCTCCGGCCGCTCCCCACGTGTGCGGCGCCGGACCGCGGAACCCACCGAGAAAACGTTAGGAATGATGCTGTGCCGTTGACTGCCGAGGTCAAGGACGAACTGGCCAGGGTCGTCGTGAACCGCAACACGGTCCGCGCCGCCGAACTCGCGACCATCCTGCGGTTCGCGGGTGGCCTGCACGTCATCTCGGGCAGGATCGCCGTCGAGGTCGAGCTGGACACCCGGATCATCGTGCACCGGGTGCGGAAGGACCTCGCCGAGCTGTACGGCGTCCGCTCCGAGGCGAGCGTCGGGTCCTCCGCGTCGTCCCGTCGCGGGACGCGCTACCTGGTCCGGGTGCTCGAGGCGGGGGAGACCCTCGCGCGCCAGACCGGCCTCATGGATGCCCGCCGCCGTCCGGTCCGCGGGCTGCCGAACCGCCTCACCACCGGCAACCGCGAGGACCTCGCGGCCATCTGGCGCGGCGCGTTCCTCGCGTCCGGGACCCTCACCGACCCCGGTCGCGCCGCGGCGCTCGAGGTCACGTGCCCGGGCAACGAAGCCGCGATGGCGCTCGTCGGAGCAGCGTCGCGGCTCGGCATCGCCGCCAAGGGCCGCGAAGTCCGCGGCGTGCACCGCGTCGTGATCCGTGACGGCGAGGCGATCGGCCAGATGCTCACGGTCATGGGCGCCGCCCGCACCACCGCGGACTGGGAGGAGATGCGCCAGCGCCGCGAGGTCCGCGCCACCGCGAACCGGCTCGTGAACTTCGACGACGCGAACCTCCGCCGTTCGGCGCAGGCCGCCGTGGCCGCGTGCGCCCGGGTCGAGCGTGCGCTCGAGATCCTCGGCGACGAGGTCCCGGATCACCTCAAGTACGCCGGCTCGCTGCGGCTGCAGCACCGTGACGCGTCGCTCGACGAGCTCGGTCAGCACGCCGAGCCGCCGATGACGAAGGACGCGATCGCTGGGCGGATCCGCCGCCTGCTCGCGATGGCCGACAAGAAGGCGTCCGACCTCGGCGTCCCGGGGACCGAGGCCAGCGTGCCCGAGGAGCTCGAGGGGGCCTGATCGGCCACGTCCCCTCGTCCGGACGGACCGTCATCCGGCGTGGGCGAGCAGTGTCCGACTGCTAGGGTCGTTACGGCGACGTTACGGGGCGTATCGTCCGCCACACGTGGGCCCGCAGGGCCTGCGGCTCCGAAAGCAGCGCCCCTCGGGCGCTCCACACCCACCAGGAGATCCATTGACCGTCAAGATCGGCATCAACGGCTTCGGCCGCATCGGCCGTAACTTCTTCCGGGCCGCCCTCGCGAAGGGCTCCGACCTCGAGATCGTGGCGGTGAACGACCTCACCGACAACACGGCGCTCGCGAACCTCCTCAAGTACGACTCGATCACCGGCAAGCTCCCCGCGACGGTCGAGCTCGACGGCGACAACATCGTCGTCGACGGCAAGGCGATCAAGGTCCTCGCGGAGCGCGACCCCGCCAACCTCCCCTGGGGCGAGCTGGGCGTCGACATCGTCATCGAGTCGACCGGCTTCTTCACCAAGGCCGCCGACGCACAGAAGCACATCGACGCGGGCGCCAAGAAGGTCATCATCTCCGCCCCGGCCACGGGTGACGACGTCACCATCGTGCTCGGCGTGAACGAGGACACCTACGACGCCGCGAACCACCACATCATCTCGAACGCGTCCTGCACCACGAACAGCCTCGCGCCGCTCGCCAAGGTGTTCCACGACAAGTTCGGCATCGAGCGCGGCCTCATGACGACGGTGCACGCGTACACCGCCGACCAGAACCTCCAGGACGGCCCGCACAAGGACCCGCGTCGTGCACGCGCCGCCGCGCTGAACATCGTCCCGACCTCGACCGGCGCCGCCAAGGCCATCGGCCTCGTGCTCCCGGAGCTCGCGGGCAAGCTCGACGGCTTCGCGCTCCGCGTCCCGGTCCCCACCGGCTCGATCACCGACCTCACCCTCGAGACGAAGGCCGAGCTGACCGTCGACGAGATCAACGCCGCCTACAAGGAGGCCGCGGAGGGCCCGCTCAAGGGCATCCTGCTCTACAGCGAGGACCCGCTGGTGTCGACCGACATCACGACCGACCCGCACTCCTCGATCTACGACTCCGGCCTGACCAAGGTCATCGGCGGCCTCGTGAAGATCACCTCGTGGTACGACAACGAGTGGGGCTACTCGAACCGCCTCGTCGACCTCACCGAGTACGTGGGCGAGCGCCTCTAACCCATGGCGCTCCGCACCCTCGAGGACCTCGGCGACCTCGCCGGCAAGCGCGTCGTCGTCCGTTGCGACCTGAACGTCCCGCTCAAGGACGGGAAGATCACGGACGACGGCCGCGTGCGGGCGTCGCTCGACACCCTGAACACGCTGGTCAACGCCGGCGCACGCGTCATCGTGGTCTCGCACCTCGGTCGGCCCGACGGCGCACCCGCGCCGGAGTACTCGCTCGCCCCCGTGGCGCAGCGTCTGTCCGAGCTGCTGGGCAAGGAGGTCACCTTCGTCGGCGAGACCGTCGGCGACGAGGCGACCGCGGCCGCCGAGGCCCTCGAGGACGGCGACGTCCTGCTGCTCGAGAACCTCCGCTTCAACCCGGAGGAGACCTCGAAGGACGCCTCCGAGCGCACAGCGTTCGCCGAACGGATCGCCGCGCTCGGCGACGCGTTCGTGTCGGACGGCTTCGGCGTCGTGCACCGCAAGCAGGCCTCGGTGTACGAGCTCGCGTCGGCGCTGCCGTCGGCCGCGGGCTCGCTCATCGAGACCGAGCTCTCGGTGCTCGAGCGCCTCACGGCGAACCCGGAGCGGCCGTACACGGTCGTCCTCGGTGGCTCGAAGGTCAGCGACAAGCTCGGCGTCATCGACCACCTCCTGCCGCAGGTCGACACGCTCTGCATCGGCGGCGGCATGCTCTTCACGTTCCTCGCGGCCCAGGGCCACGGGGTCGCGAAGTCGCTGCTCGAAGCCGACCAGCTCGACACCGTCCGCGAGTACCTCGCTCGGGCACAGGAGCTCGGCGTGACGATCGACCTGCCGACCGACGTCGTCGTGGCCTCCGGGTTCTCGGCGGATGCGTCGCACGAGACCGTCGCGGCCGACGCGATCGAGTCGTCCTCGTTCGGCGCCGACGGCATCGGGCTCGACATCGGTCCGGAGACGGCGGCGCGGTTCGCGTCGGCGGTCTCGGGTTCGAAGACGGTGTTCTGGAACGGCCCGATGGGCGTGTTCGAGTTCCCGGCCTTCGCCGCGGGCACGAAGACGGTCGCGCAGGCCCTGACGGAGGTCGACGGCCTCGGCGTCGTCGGCGGTGGCGACTCCGCCGCTGCCGTGCGGTCGCTCGGCTTCTCGGACGACCGGTTCGGACACATCTCGACCGGTGGCGGGGCGAGCCTCGAGTTCCTCGAGGGCAAGTCGCTGCCCGGTCTCGAAGCACTGGGGTGGACCCGATGACCCGTACGCCGCTCATCGCCGGCAACTGGAAGATGAACCTGGATCACCTCCAGGCCATCGCCACGGTGCAGAAGCTCGCGTGGACTCTGAAGGACGCCCGGCACGACCACGACGACGTCGAGGTCGCGGTGTTCCCGCCCTTCACCGACCTCCGCAGCGTGCAGACGCTCATCTCGGCGGACAAGCTGCCGATCCGCTTCGGCGCGCAGGACCTCTCGCAGTACGACTCCGGTGCCTACACCGGTGACGTCTCGGGTGCGTTCCTCGCAGCCCTCGACGCGCAGTACGTCATCGTCGGACACTCCGAGCGTCGCACGATGCACGGTGAGACGGACGAGGTCGTGGCGGCGAAGACCGCCGCGGCGATCAAGCACGGACTCGTCCCGGTCGTCTGCGTCGGCGAGACCGGTGCCCAGCGCGAGGAGCGCGGCGCGGGTGTCGTCGCGGTCGAGCAGCTGCAGGTCGTGCTCGACGCCGTGCAGCCGGCGGAGATCGTCGTGGCGTACGAGCCGGTCTGGGCGATCGGCTCCGGCCAGGCCGCCACCGCCGATCAGGCGCAGGAGGAGTGCGCGGCGATCCGTCGTGGCATCGCCGCAGCCTGGGGGGACGAGGCCGCCGCGGCGACCCGCGTCCTGTACGGCGGCTCGGTGAAGTCGGGCAACATCGCCGGCTTCCTGCGTGAGCCCGACGTCGACGGCGCACTCGTCGGCGGGGCATCGCTCGACGTGCAGGAGTTCGCGGCGATCGCGCGCTTCCGGCAGCACGTCGGACTCTGACTCGCACACTCGATCCACTCGGACAGGCCGGTCGCCCTGGTGACCGGCCTGTCCCACGCCCGGCCAGTCGAGTCCGGGGGGCCGCGCGTCCTCGGTATACTCATACGGCTGACTGACACGAAAGGTACGTCGTGGCGATTCTCTCCGTCGTGCTGCAGGTCCTGCTCGCGATCACGAGCCTCCTGCTCACGCTCCTCATCCTGCTGCACAAGGGCCGCGGTGGCGGCCTCTCCGACATGTTCGGCGGCGGCGTGACGAGCAACCTCGGGGCGTCCGGCGTCGCCGAGCGCAACCTCAACCGCATCACGGTGATCCTCGGTCTGGTCTGGATCATCTCGATCATCGTGCTCGGTCTCATCAACAAGTTCACGACGGGGAGCTGACACATGGCATCAGGAGGCAGCGCCATCCGCGGATCGCGCGTGGGCGCGGGGCCGATGGGGGAGCAGGACCGCGGGGTCCAGGCCGAGCGCGTGGCGATCTCCTACTGGGACGCCCTCGGGAACGAGGTCGTCCGGTACTTCGCTGCCGGTCTGCCCGACGACGAGATCCCGGAGACGGTCGACTCGCCGTCCACCGGGCTCCCGGCCGGGCGCGACAAGGACAACCCGCCGCAGGTCGCGAAGACCGAGCCGTACAAGACGCACCTCGCCTACGTGAAGGAGCGTCGCACCGAGGAAGAGGCAGCGCAGCTCCTCGAGGACGCACTCCAGCAGCTCCGCGCGCGTCGCGGCACCGCCTCGAAGTAGGCACCTCGCACGTCTGAAGGCCCCCGTACCGGATCCGGTGCGGGGGCCTTCGTGTGCCGCTCGGCGCGGGGTCGGCGCGTCGGCCCGTCGCGTGGTCGTTGGTCGCACGACGTGCCGCGTGTCGTGCGCGTTGGTCGCACGACATGCCGTCAGGCGCGCCGGCGAGCGACAGTTCTTGCGACCAACTCGAGCGGCCGACCGGGGCATTCGCCGCGACGTCGCAACGGCGCGACGGGCGCGCGCAGCGCGACCAGCACGAGCCCGCGCCACCGCGAACGGACGGGAGGCGCGGTGCCAGCCGGCACCGCGCCTCCCGTCCGTCAGGGGGTCGCGGTCAGTACGTCGACGCGATGAGGTTCTCGGGGACGTCGCGCGCGGCGTCCTGGTCGACGAAGAACACCGTGCGCTTGCGGCCCTGCACGCCGCCGACCGGGACCTCGTCCACGGCGGCGCCGGCCAGGGCGAGTCCGAGCACCGATGCCTTCTCGGCGCCGGACAGGATCACCCAGACGCGCTGCGAGGCGTTGATGACCGGGTACGTCAGGGTGAGGCGCTGCGGCGGCGGCTTGGGGGAGTCGTCGACCGACACCACGGCGCGGTCGGTGACGGCGAGCTGCGGGAACTCGGGGAACAGCGACGCGGTGTGCCCGTCGGGGCCGACGCCGAGGAGCGTGATGTCGAAGCGCGGGGCGACGGCACCCTCGGGGGCGGCGTCCTGCAGTTCGCGCTCGTACTGCAGCGCGGCATCGTCGATCGAGAGACCGGCGTCGGAGGTCGGCATCGGGTGGATGTTCGACGACGGGATGTCGACGTGGTCGAAGAAGTCGGTCCGCGTGCCGGTGTCGTTGCGGTCGGCGTCGCCCGCCGGCACCCAGCGCTCGTCGACCCACCAGACGTGCACCTTCGACCAGTCGACGCTCTCGCGTGCCTGGGACTGCCCGATGGCGGCGAGCACGAGCGTCGAGACGGAGCCGCCGCTGATGGCGATGTCCGCACGCTCCTGCTCGTCGAGCACGTCGATGATCTTGGTGATGAAGCGGGCGGCGACCGACGCGCCGAGGGCCTGCTTGTCCGGGTGCACGAGCACCCGTCGTTCGTTGGTCACGTGACTCCCGTGTTCGAGGTCGGCGGGCCGTCGTGCGGATCGCCTTCGGTCCGACCGAGCCGCCCGCGTCGTGCGGACGGCTCAGTCGCGTGGGTGGCTCAGCCCGCGATGGACTCGCGCAGCTGGGGCACCCCGTGCTTGACGACGTCTCCGAAGAGGACGTCCGGGTCGAGTCTACGGAGTTCCTCGGCCAGGCAGTCGCGCAGGTTGCGGCGGGGCAGCGACAGGTCGTGCGTCGGCTGACCGGGCATCGACAGGGTGGCGACGTCGACCAGGGAGCGCTCGAGCTCGATGGCGCCGCTCTCGCGGACCAGCTTGACGCCGTGGATGCCGCTGGAGCCGGTCGCACGCGGCGACGTGACGACCGCGACGGGGACCTCCAGCCGGAGTTGCAGCCACGCCGCGAGGAGGATCGTCGACGGGCTGTCGAACGCTCCCGAGACCTCGACGGCCGTGACCGGCTCGTACGGCGGCTGGTCCAGCGCCGCCGCGAGCTGGTTGCGCCACAGGGTCAGACGGGTCCAGGCGAAGTCGGTGTCACCCGGCACGTACGACGCGCCGAGTGCCGCGATGGCCTCGTTCGGGTCCTTCTGCGCCGCGGCGTCCGTGATGCGGCGCTGGGCGATGCGGCCCAGGGCGGACTCGGACGGTTGCGACGGTGCGGCGTCGGGCCACCACGCCACGACCGGGGCGTCCGGCAGCAGCAGGCCCGTGACCAGGCTCTCCTCGTCGGTCGCGGTCTCGCCGTAGGCGCGGAGGACGATGACCTCGCTCGCGCCCGCGTCGCTGCCGACGCGGATCTGCGCGTCGAGACGACCGGGGGACTTCGTGTCGCCCTCGTTCTTCGACACGATGATGACCCGCATCGGGTGCTCGCGGGACGCCTCGTTCGCCGCGTTGATCGCCTCCTCCTCGTGCCCGAGGGCGGTGGAGATGATCAGCGTGAGGACGCGGCCGAGCGCGACGGCGCCACCCTCCTCGCGGATGTGGACGAGCTTCTTCTGGATCTTCGAGACCGTGGTGTTCGGCAGGTCGATCTTCATGGACGCCTCCAGGTCCTGCCGTCGCGGGCGAGCAGGGCGTCGGCGGACGCCGGACCCCACGTGCCGGGACGGTACTGCTCGGGCTGGCCCTGCGTGGCCCAGAACTCCTCGATCGGGTCGAGGATCTTCCACGACAGTTCCACCTCTTGGTGACGGGGGAACAGGGGCGGGTCGCCGAGGAGCACGTCGAGGATGAGTCGCTCGTACGCCTCCGGCGATGCCTCGGTGAACGCGTGGCCGTAGCCGAAGTCCATCGTCACGTCGCGCACCTGCGTGCCGACGCCGGGGACCTTCGAGCCGAAGCGGAGCGTGACGCCCTCGTCCGGCTGCACGCGGATGACGAGCGCGTTCTGCCCGAGGGGCGACTGCGGGATGCCGAAGACGTCCTCGGGGACCCGCTTGAACACGATCGCGATCTCGGTCACGCGACGGCCGAGACGCTTGCCCGCGCGCAGGTAGAACGGGACGCCCTGCCAGCGACGGGTCGCGATGTCGAGCTTGATCGCGGCGTAGGTCTCGGTGCCCGACTGCGGGTCCATGCCCGCCTCCTCGAGGAAGCCGAGCACCTTCTCGCCGCCCTGCCACCCGCCGGCGTACTGCCCGCGGGCCGTCGCCGTCGCGAGGTCCTCGGGCAGTCGGACCGCGGAGAGGACCTTCTCCTTCTCGGCGCGCAGGTCGGCGGCCTTGAACGAGACGGGCTCCTCCATCGCCGTGAGCGCGAGGAGCTGCAGCAGGTGGTTCTGGATGACGTCGCGGGCTGCCCCGATGCCGTCGTAGTACGCCGCGCGTCCGGCGACGCCGATGTCCTCGGCCATCGTGATCTGCACGTGGTCGACGTAGTTCGAGTTCCAGATCGGTTCGTACATCTGGTTCGCGAACCGGAGCGTCAGGAGGTTCTGGACGGTCTCCTTGCCGAGGTAGTGGTCGATGCGGAACACGTCGTCGGGCGCGAACACGCTCTCGACGATCGCGTTGAGCTCGCGTGCGGTGCGGAGGTCCGAGCCGAACGGCTTCTCGACCACGACGCGGCTCCAGGAGCCGTCGCACTTCTCGGTGAGCCCGGAGACCTTGAGTTGCTCGGTCACGACCGGGAACATCTTCGGCGGGATCGACAGGTAGAAGGCGTGGTTGCCGAGCGTGCCGCGCTCCGCGTCGAGCTCGTCGACGGTGCGCTTGAGCTCGGCGAACGCCTCGGGGTCGTCGAACGAGCCCTGCACGAAGCGGATGCCCTGCTCGAGCTGCTTCCAGACGGCCTCGTCGAAGGGGGTGCGGGAGTGGTCCCGGACCGCGTCGTGCACGAGCTGGGAGAAGTCCTGGTCCTCCCAGTCGCGCCGGGCGAACCCGACGAGCGCGAACCCGGGCGGCAGCAGCCCCCGGTTCGCGAGGTCGTAGACCGCGGGCATCAGCTTCTTGCGCGACAGGTCGCCCGTCACGCCGAAGATGATGAGGGTGCTGGGCCCTGCGATCCGGTTCAGACGTCGGTCGGTCGGCAGCCGGAGCGGGTTGTGCTCCGGGGTGATCGCCACCGGTGACATGCGTGTGACTCCTTGTGGGTCGAACGGAGACGGCGGAGCGCTGCGCTGCTGGAGCAGCGGCGACTCCGCCGTCGTGGTGGTCAGGTCCGGCCGGGAGGCGCGGTGCGGCTCCGGCGGACGGGTCCTGACCGTGGGTGCCTGCGTCCCGAGGACGAGGGTGCCGTCTCCGGGACGCAGGCTCCGGTCGTGCTTACTTGCTGTTCTCCAGCGCGGTCTTCACGGTGTCGACGAGCTCGCTCCAGGAGACGTTGAACTTGTCCACGCCCTCCTGCTCGAGCAGGGCGACGACCTCGTCGTAGCTGATGCCCTGCGCGGCGATCTGGTCGAGGACGTCCTGCGCGGCGTCGTACGACCCGGCGATGGCGTCACCGTGGATCTCGCCATGGTCGAACGTCGCGTCGAGCGTCTTGCCCGGCATGGTGTTGACGGTGTTCGGCGCGGCCAGCTCGGTCACGTAGAGGGTGTCGGGCAGCGACGGGTCCTTGACGCCGGTCGAGGCCCAGAGCGGACGCTGCGTGTTCGCGCCGGCCTCGAGGAGCCCCAGGGCGCGCTCGGTGGCGAACGCCTCGGTCCAGACCTGGTACGCGAGCTGGGCGTTGGCGACACCGGCCTTCGACTTGAGGGCCTTGGCCTCGTCGGTACCCACGGCGTCGAGGCGCTTGTCGATCTCGGTGTCGACGCGCGACACGAAGAACGATGCGACCGAGTGGATCTTCGAGAGGTCGTGGCCGGCGGCCTTGGCCTTCTCGAGCCCGCCGAGGTAGGCATCGATCACGGCGCGGTAGCGCTCGAGCGAGAAGATCAGGGTGACGTTGACGGAGATGCCAGCGGCGATGACCTCGGTGATGGCCTCGAGGCCCTCGACCGTCGCGGGGATCTTGATGAGGACGTTCTCGCGACCGACCTTGTCGAACAGGAACTTGGCCTGCTCGATGGTCTTCTGGGTGTCGTGCGCGAGACCCGGCTCGACCTCGATCGAGACGCGGCCGTCGAAGCCCTTGGTCTCGTCGTAGATCGGCTTGAAGACGTCGGACGCGGTCGCGACGTCCTGCGTGGTGATCTCGAAGATCGCGTCGGTGACGTCGGTGCCCGCCGCGGCGAGCTCCTTCACCTGGGCGTCGTAGCGCTCTCCCTTGGCGAGGGCGGACGCGAAGATCGTCGGGTTGGTGGTGACGCCGACGACGTTCTTCTCGGCGATGAGCTGCTCGAGCTTGCCGGTCTCGAGGAGCTCACGGGAGAGGTCGTCGAGCCAAATGCTGACGCCGACCTCGGAGAGGGCGGCGGTGGGGGTGGTCTCAGCCATGTGTGTGTCTTCTTCCTTCATCGGCCGTCTGGCCGTGGTCGTGAGGACCGGGAGGCGCGTGGCGGGGCCGAGCCGCGCCTCCCGGCAGAAGGGCCGGGTCCGGATGACCGGACCCGGCCCCGGTGGGTCAGGACGCCGCGATCGATTCCTTCGCGGCGGCGACGACGTGCTCCGTCGTGAAGCCGAACTCCTGGAAGAGCGTCTGGTAGTCGGCCGAGGCACCGAAGTGCTCGATCGAGACGCTGCGGCCCTTGTCGCCGACGATGTCGCGCCAGCTCATGGCGATCCCGGCCTCGACCGAGACGCGCGCGGTGACGTCCTTCGGCAGGACCTGGTCGCGGTAGTTCTCCGACTGCTCGAAGAACCACTCGAGGGACGGCGCGCTCACGACGCGGGCGTTGATGCCCTCGCCCTTGAGCTGCTCGCGCGCCTCGACGGCGATCTGGACCTCGGAGCCGGTCGCGATGAGGATCACGTCCGGGGTGCCGTTCGGCGCCTCGGCGAGGATGTACGCACCCTTGCCGACGTTCTTCGCCGACGCGAAGGTCTCACCGGAGGCCTCGCCCTCGCCGCGCTCGAAGACCGGGAGGTTCTGACGGCTCAGCGCGATGCCGGCCGGACGGTCCTTGTGCTTGAGCATCTCGAGCCACGCGTAGGCGACCTCGTTGGCGTCGGCCGGACGGACGACGTCGAGACCCGGGATCGCACGGAGGGCGGTGAGCTGCTCGATCGGCTGGTGCGTCGGGCCGTCCTCGCCGAGGGCGACGGAGTCGTGGGTCCAGACGTAGATAGCCGGCGCCTTCATGAGCGCGGCGAGACGGACGGCCGGACGCATGTAGTCGCTGAAGATGAGGAACGTGCCGCCGAACGGACGGGTGTTCCCGTGCAGGACGATGCCGGACAGGATCGAGCCCATCGCGTGCTCGCGGATGCCGAAGTGCAGGACGCGGCCGTACGGGTCCGTGCTCCAGGTCTTGGTCGACGCCTCCGCCGGGCCGAAGGACTTGGCGCCCTCGATCGTGGTGAGGTTCGACTCGGCGAGGTCCGCAGAACCGCCCCAGAACTCGGGCATGAGCGGCGCGATGGCGTTGATGACCTTGCCGGACGCGGCGCGGGTCGAGACGGCCTTCTCGGTCGGGAAGACCGGGAGCGCCTCCTCGAGGCCCTCGGGGAGCTCGCCGGCGTCGATGCGGTCGAGCATCGCCTTCTTCTCCGGGTTGGCCGAGGCCCACGCGTCGAAGGTCTTCTGCCACTCGGCGTGCTCCGCCTGGCCCTTGGCGACGGCGCCGCGGGTGTACTCGAGCACCTCGGGGTCGACGTGGAAGGTCTGCTCGGGGTCGAAGCCGAGGACCTCCTTGAGGCCCTTGAGCTCCTCGCCACCGAGGGCGGAGCCGTGGATCTTGCCCGAGTTCTGCTTGGTCGGCGACGGCCAACCGATGATGGTCTTGAGGACGATGAGCGACGGCTTGGTCGTCTCGGCCTTGGCGGCCTCGACCGCGCGGTACAGCTCCTCGACGTCCTCGGAGTACTCGCCGGTCTTCTTCCAGTCGACGTGCTGCACGTGCCAGCCGAGCGACTCGTAGCGGGCGGCGACGTCCTCGGAGAACGCGATGTCGGTGTCGTCCTCGATCGAGATCTGGTTCGAGTCGTAGAAGACGACCAGGCGGCCGAGCTGCTGGCGGCCGGCGAGGCTCGCGGCCTCGTTCGTGACGCCCTCCTGCATGTCGCCGTCGCCGGCGATCACGTAGGTGAAGTGGTCGAAGGGGGACTCGCCGTCGGCGGTCTCCGGGTCGAACAGGCCGCGCTCGAAGCGCTGCGCGTAGCCGAAGCCCACGGCGGACGCGAGGCCCTGGCCGAGCGGGCCGGTGGTGATCTCGACGCCGTCGGTGTGGCCGTACTCCGGGTGACCCGGGGTCTTCGAGCCCCACTTGCGGAGGTGCTGGAGGTCTTCGAGCTCGAGGCCGTAGCCGTGCAGGTAGAACTGCACGTACTGCAGGATCGAGGCGTGACCGGCGGAGAGGATGAAGCGGTCGCGGCCGATCCAGGTGGAGTCGCTGGGGTCGCGACGCATCACCTTCTGGAAGAGCAGGTGGGCGACCGGCGCGAGGCTCATCGCGGTGCCGGGGTGACCGTTGCCGGCGGCCTCGACCGAGTCGGCGGCGAGTACGCGGGCCGTGTCGACGGCCTTCCTGTCGATGGCGTCCCAGGTGAATTCAGCCACTTGGATGTTGACCCTTCTTGAATGCGACATGTGCGAGGGCTCGTGCCATCGCACGGACATGATCGCCATCCCGGGGGCCGGGGTTCGGGTCGCCGTCTGGCGGCGGCCGACCGGCTCGTCGTGACCGACGTCTTCGGGGCACGCACTGCGGGAGGGCATGTCCAGCATAGTGACCATGCACTCAGAGAGGTTCCAGGTGACACGTTCTGTTCACTGTGCGCCGACGCCGGTCGCCGTGCGGTGGACGCGCCGGGTGCAGCGCTCCAACGCCGACCGTCCGGACGGGCCGGGCGTGTCCGGCGGTGCGGACGGGATCCCGCGCCGGCCCGACGGCTCGGTGACCGCTGGTCCGCCGGCTGGACCCGATCGGTCCGGGTGGCGGGGCGGAGCATCGTCGCGGCGCCTCGATGGCCTAAACTGATGACGGCCCGTGGTCATTCCGGGTCGACGCACGCCCGGACGACGACGGAGCCGTCCACCGAGTGTGCGAGCTGACGCGAACAGACTGAGGTTCCCTTGCCCACTGCCACCGTGACCCGGCCGGACACCGATCGACCCCGATCGACGCTCTCGCGCAAGGTCCGGGCGTACGTCTCGCTGACGAAGCCCCGGGTCATGGAGCTCCTGCTGGTCACCACGGCTCCGACGATGTTCCTCGCGGCCCGCGGGGTGCCGGATCTCTGGCTCGTGTTCTGGACGATGCTCGGCGGCGCGATGTCGGCGGGGGCGGCCTCCGCGTTCAACTGCTACATCGACCGGGACATCGACCGCCTGATGAAGCGGACGAGCAACCGGCCGCTCGTCACCGGCGAGCTGTCGGACCGTGAGGCCCTGGCTTTCTCGTGGACGCTCGCGGTGCTCTCGACCGCGGTGCTCGGCCTCCTGGTCAACTGGTTGGCCGCCGCGCTCAGCGTGGTCGCGATCCTGATCTACGTCTGCGTGTACACGCTGTGGCTCAAGCGCCGGACCCCGCAGAACATCGTGTGGGGAGGGTCGGCCGGCTGCATGCCCGTGCTCATCGGCTGGGCCGGTGTGACGGGGTCGCTGACCTGGACGCCGATCATCCTCTTCATGGTGATCTTCCTCTGGACGCCGCCGCACTACTGGCCGCTCTCGATGAAGTACCGCGACGACTACGACGCCGCCGAGGTCCCGATGCTCGCGGTCGTGCGTGGCCGGACCGTGGTCGGGCTGCAGGTGGTGCTCTACGCGTGGGCGACGCTCGTCTGCTCGCTGCTGCTCATCCCGGTCGCGCACATGGGACCGCTCTACACGGTCGTCGCCCTCGCCGGCGGTGTCTGGTTCGTCGTCGAGTCGCACCGGCTGTACTCGCGGGCGATCCAGCACGTGGAGCAGGTGCACCCGATGCGGGTCTTCCACAGCTCGATCACGTACCTGACGCTGCTCTTCATCGCGGTCGGGATCGACCCGCTGCTGCCGCAGGTCTTCACCTTCTAGGGCCTGTCGCCCGCTCTCGGGGCGGGGCGGGGCGGGGCGGGGCGGGCCGCGGTCGTCTGTGCGTGCTGCTGTCCGCTCGCGCTGCCGTCGCCCGCGCGTACGTCGCTGTCGGACCACGGGGCCGCTGTCGTCCGCGTGGGTTGCTGTCGGCCGCGCGCGCGTCGCTGTCGTCCACGTGGGTTGCTGTCGGCCGCACGCACGTCGCTGTCGGACGACGGCGCCGCTGTCGTCCGACAGCGGCGCCGTCGTCTGTTGCGCACGCTGCATGACGTCGCGTGCACGGGGCTACGCGGCGGCCGTCGTGCGACGGCGGCGGTGTCGTTCTGGGTCGGTGCCTGCGTGGCGGACGGGAGGCGCGCGTCGGGTCGCCGACGTGCCTCCCGTCGTTCTGTTGCGCACGCTGCATGACGTCGCGGGCCCGGGGCGACGCGGCGGTCGTCGTGCGACGGCGGCGATGTCGTTCTGGGTCGGTGCCTGCGTGGCGGACGGCGGGCGCGCGGCGGATCGCCGACGCGCCTCCCGGGGTTTCCGTCATCGCGACGCGGCGGTCGTCGTGCGGCAGCGGCGGAGCCGTTGTGGCCCGGTGACTGCGTGACGGACAGGAGGGGCGTGGCGGACCGGCGCCGCGCCTCCCGTCAGCGCACCGGTCAGGCTCCCAGCGGCTCGCGGACAGCGTGGCGTCCCGCGCTCTTCCGCGTCGAGAGGACGACGGCCGTGGTCGCGGCCACGAGCAGGCCGGCGAGCACCATGTGGGTGCCCACGAGCCCGACCGGCAGGCCCGTCCGGGCCTGCGTCAGCCCCACGGCGATCTGGACGAACTCGACGACGAGGAGTGCGAGGGCCCACCGGCTCGACAGCTGCAGCCGTACGGCACCCACGACGAGGACGAGCGTGAGTGCGAAGAGGACGTAGGCGGGGACGGCGTGCACGTGTTCCATGACCGCGGGGTCGAAGCCCGTGCGGTGCAGGCGGCCGCCGTCGACGGCCTCGTCGGCGCCGGCGTGCGGCCCGCTGCCGGTCGTCAGGATGCCGACGAGGACCGTCACCGCGACGGCGGCCACGGTGCCGCGCACGACGTTCGTGTACCAGGCCGGGACCAGCCGGACGGCGGTGCGCGGGCCGTTGAGCGCGCGGTAGACGAGCGCGGCGGTGACCATCGTGAGCAGGGCCGAGACGACGAAGTGGAGGCCGACGACGAACGGGTTGAGGTTCGTCCAGACGCTGATGCCACCGATGACGGCCTGCACCGGGATGGCGGCACCCTGCGCGAATGCGAGCCAGAACAGCTCGGGGCGGGTGCGGCGCATGCGGACGACCGCGAGGAACGTGGCGATCGCGACGACCACGAGCACGAAGGTGAGGAGGCGGTTGCCGAACTCGATGATGCCGTGCACGCCCATCTCCGGCGTGGACACGAGCGAGTCCGCGGTGCACTTCGGCCACGTCGGGCAGCCGAGCCCCGAGGCTGTGAGCCGGACGAGGCCTCCGGTGCCGATCAGGACGACCTCGACGACGAAGGATGCCCAGGCCAGCCAGATCACGCGGGCGTCCACCGCGCGGGGGAGGGACCACCACCGGGTGCGGACGTCCAGCTCGACGGGGGATCCGACGCGAGTCACGAGGGTGGTGCCTTCCTGTTGTTCCGTGCACCGAACCTGTAGGATTCGAGGGTTCAGCGGCAGTCAAGTCTAGGCAGGCGCCGGCTCCGAATGGGCCGTGATCGTCACGCAGGCCGGCGACTGCGTGGAACCATAGACGTTGCGAGGCAGCAGCGCCCTGGCCGACCGTGTCGGTGGTCCGGGGTGGAATGGCGTCCAGCCGCGCCGGGTTGGTCCCGGAAGACGCTGCCGCGAGAAGGAAACGAGGAGACCATGTCCGACGTGCTCATCGACCGTCCCGAGCTCGAAGGGCTCGGCCAATACGAGTTCGGCTGGTCCGACTCCGACTCCGCCGGCGCGTCTGCCCGTCGTGGTCTCTCGGAGGAGGTCGTCGCCGACATCTCGGCGCGGAAGTCCGAGCCCGAGTGGATGACGAAGAACCGCCTGAAGGCCCTCACGCTCTTCGACCGGAAGCCGATGCCGTCCTGGGGTGCTGACCTCTCGGACATCGACTTCGACAACATCAAGTACTTCGTGAAGTCGACGGAGAAGCAGGCCCAGACCTGGGAAGAGCTCCCCGAGGACATCCGCAACACGTACGAGCGCCTCGGCATCCCGGAGGCCGAGCGTCAGCGCCTCGTCGCCGGCGTCGCCGCCCAGTACGAGTCCGAGGTGGTCTACCACCAGATCCGCGAGGACCTCGAGCAGCAGGGTGTCATCTTCATGGACACCGACACGGCTCTGCGCGAGCACCCCGAGTTCTTCGAGGAGTACTTCGGCACCGTCATCCCGGCCGGTGACAACAAGTTCGCCGCGCTCAACACCGCGGTGTGGTCGGGCGGTTCGTT